>JANMQX010000138.1:0-15110 GCA_031370745.1 Ilumatobacteraceae bacterium | reverse complement strand
CCACCGGCGAACCTACGTCGGCAGCCAGCCCGGGCGAATCGCCCGAGCGATGATCGAAGCGGGTTCGATGAACCCCGTTGTGCTGCTCGACGAAGTCGACAAGTTGAGTGCAGGCGGTTGGAGTGGCGACCCGACGGCGGCACTGCTCGAGGTGCTCGATCCAGCACAGAACCACACGTTCCGCGACCACTACCTCGAGCTCGAGCTCGACCTCAGCAATGTCATCTTCATCGCCACTGCCAACGTCGCCGACACCATCCCCGCACCGCTGCTCGACCGGATGGAGTTCATTCGCCTCGACGGCTACACCGAAGATGAAAAGGTGTTCATCGCCGAACGGTACCTGCTGCCGCGCCAGATCGAGTTGGCCGGCTTGCGCCTCGACGAGGTGTCGCTTACCGAGGCCGCGCTGCGCGCCACCATCACCGGCTACACCCGCGAAGCCGGCGTCCGCTCGCTCGAGCGCGAGCTCGGCAAGCTGACCCGCAAGGTCGCCGCCAAGGTGGCGACGATCGAGGGATTGACGCCGCTGCAGGTTGACGCCACCGATGTTCGAACCTGGCTCGGTCGCGTCAAGGTCGACGACGAGATTCCCGACCGCACCAACGTGCCCGGTGTGGCTACTGGTCTGGCGGTCACGGGCATGGGTGGCGACGTGCTGTTCATCGAGACCACTGCGTTCCCGCTTGCCGTCGACGGAGAGCCGTCGCTCACGCTCACGGGCCAACTCGGCGACGTCATGAAAGAGAGTGCTCAAATCGCGCTCAGCTATGTGCGCTCGCACGCCGTTGAGCTCGGCGTCGATCTCGCGGCGATGAACAAGCGGGTGCACGTGCATGTGCCGGCTGGTGCTGTTCCGAAGGACGGTCCGTCTGCCGGCATCACCATGACCACCGCCCTCGTCTCGCTGCTCACCAACCGCCCGGTGAAGCCAACGGTCGGCATGACCGGTGAGATCACCCTGCAAGGCAAGGTGCTGCCGATCGGCGGTCTCAAGCAAAAGGTGCTCGCAGCACATCGAGCCGGTCTCACGGAAGTGATCCTGCCGAAACGCAACGGGCCCGACCTCGAGGACGTGCCGGAGAAGGTCCGCGCGGCGATGACCTTTCACCTCGCCGATACGTACGCGGACGTGCTGGCCGCTGCCTTTGTGAGCTGAGTCGGCGACGCTCGTGTCGTACCGCCGACCGGCTCTCGACCCACTGTGGTGCGCGGCGTAGCATGGCCCGCATGACAAGCGCGTCCCCTTCTCATCTGTCCAACGTGTGGTTCTCGGTGACCCAGCTTCAGGTCGCCACCGGCAAGGGGTGTTGGGTCACCACCACCGATGGAGAGGAGTACCTCGACTTCGCCGCCGGCATCGCCGTCAACTCGACTGGTCACGCCCACCCGCACGTCGCCAAGGCAATCGCCGAGCAGGCCCAGCGGTTCATCCACGCCCAGGTCAACGTGTACAAGCACGACTTGCTCGAGCCGTTGGCCGCCAAGCTCAGCGAACTCTCGCCACCATCGATCGATACGTTCTTCTATGCCAACTCCGGTGCCGAGATCACCGAGGCTGCGATCAAGCTGGCCAAGCAGGTCACCAAGCGTCCCCACACGATCGTGTTCAGCGGCAGCTTCCATGGTCGCACGCACATGGCCATGGCGATGACGACATCGAAGACCGGGTATCGCGCCGGCCACTTCGCCCTGCCGTCCGGCGTGTTCGTCGCCCCGTATCCCGACCCGTTGGCCGCGGATCAAGATGCCGCGGTCGCGGAGGCACTGAAGGGTTTCGATCACTTGCTCAAGTCGATGACCGCTCCGGAAGAGACTGCCGCGGTCATCCTCGAGCCGGTGCTCGGCGAAGGTGGGTACATCCCCGCGCCGCAAGCGTTCATGACCGGTCTCGTCGAGCGGTGTCGCCAACACGGAATCATGTTCATCGCCGACGAAGTGCAGAGTGGTTTTGGCCGCACCGGCAAGATGTTCGCGGTCGAGCACTACGGCATCGAGCCCGACATCATCTGCATGGCCAAGGGCATCGCCAGCGGCTTCCCGTTCGCTGCCCTCGGTACTCGTCGCGAACTCGACGACAAATGGCCGACGGGAAGTCATGGCGGCACGTTTGGCGGCAACGCCATCGGTTGCGCGGCGGCGTTGGCGACGATCGAAGTGATGAGTGAGCCCGGTTTCTTGGCGAACGTCGTTGCTCGAGGCGAGCAGTTGCAAGCCGGAATTCGCGAGCTGCAGCAAGAGCACGATGTCATCGCCCAGGTGCGCGGTCTCGGCTTGATGGTCGGTACCGAGTTCCACGATGCCGCTCGTGTCGCGGCCATCCAGAAGCACTGCCTGGAAGAGGGTCACATGATCGTGATGAATGCCGGCACGTACGGTCGATGCTTGCGGTGGATGCCGCCGCTCGTCGTCAGCGAGCGGGAGATCGATCTCGGTCTCGCCGCGTTCGCCGCGGCGCTCAAAGCCACCGCCTGATACATGCCGCGCCTCGATGCCGGCCGCGTGGCCGCGTGGCGTACGTTCGGTGTGGTCGCCGCCGAAGTGCAGCGCAAGGTCGAGGCCGGATTGGTCGACGACTACGACCTTCCGCTGTCATGGTTCGAGGTGCTTGCCGCGCTGCAGGCCTCGGGTGGTTCGCTACGCGTCGGAGAACTCTGCGAGACCCTGCGTGACCTGCCCTCCAGCCTGTCGCGGCGTCTCGACCGGCTCGAAGAGGAAGGCTTTGTCATTCGGACGGCGACAGCGACGCCCGACGACAAGCGCGCGGTGACGGTGACGCTCACCCGCGATGGCCGTGCCGAATGGCGCGATGCCAACGTCACCTATCGCCGGATGGTGCAACAGCATTTTGCCAACGTGCTCAGTGATACCGACATCGCCGCGCTTCAACGGATCTTCAGCAAACTCGATACGTAGTACTTAGTTGAGACCGCCGTACATCGCTTCGATCTCGTTGGCGTAGCGGGCGGCGACGCCGCGGCGCTTCAGCTTCGAGGTCGGGGTCAGCATGTCGCTGTCTGGAAGCCACTCCTCACCTACGAGCGTGAACTTCTTGATCTGCTCCACCTGTGCAAACTGCTTGTTGATCAGATCGACTCCGAGCTGCACTTCGGCAACGACCTCGGGATCGGTGGCGAGGTCGACCAGTGAAGCGTTGCTCTTGTCGTGGCCTCTCGCCCAGACCTTGGCGCTCTCAGGATCGAGCACCAGGATCGCCGAGCAAAACTTGCGGTTGTCGCCGATGGCCGCGGCCTGGCCGATCAGCGGGATGGTCTTCAATGCGGCTTCGAGGTTGGCTGGACTGATGTTCTTGCCACCTGAGGTGATGATCAGTTCCTTCTTGCGATCGACGATGCGCAGGTAGCCGTCCGCGTCGATCTCGCCGATGTCACCGGAATGCAGCCATCCATCGATGATGGTCTCTGCGGTCTTGTCGGGGTGTTCGAAATAGCCCTCGAACACGTTGCCACCACGACACAGCACTTCGCCGTCGTCGGCTGTCACGACGTCACAACCGGGGATCGCCTGGCCGACGTAGCCGGGATGGTTCCCGTTGGGGCTCCACGTCATCGGTCCACTCGATTCGCTCATCCCGTAGATCTCGCTGAGAGGAACGCCAATAGCGTTGAACCACTCGAGGATCTGGCGTGGGATTGCAGCTGCGCCGGTTACGGCGGCGACCGTCGCATCGAGTCCCATCAGAGCGCGCACGTTGGCGAAGGCAACAGCATCGAGGAACGACCATGTGTCGAGTTGCTCCTTGGTGACGGTTCCCTCTCGCTGGGCCACCTGGATAGCAACGGCGGCAGCGATCCCCTCGTCGAACTTCGACTTGTTGTCGGGATCTGCGGACATTGCGGCGTTGACGCCGTTGTAGATCTTCTCCCACACCCGCGGCACACCGAACACGATCTCGGGGTGAACCTCTTTGAGGTACGACGACAGCTGGTTGGCGTCGGGGCAGCAGTACACGCTGTAACCGAGGATCAGTGTCTGATAGTGGCTCATCATCCGCTCGGCGATGTGGGCCATCGGCAGATAGCTGACGACGCGCCTGCCGAGGAAGGTGTCGAGGCCGAAGCAACGGCGCAACGACTCGACCGTGTAGACGACGTTGTAGTGGCTGATCATCACGCCTTTCGGCGGACCCGTCGTGCCGCTGGTGTAGATCAGCGTGGCGATGTCGTTCGGTCGGATGGCGGCCGCCAAATCGTCGAGATCTGCAGAGCCTTTGTCCATCAGCGCCGACGTCGGCTGCACACCCTCCGGGCAACCGTCGGCCGGTGGGTCGAGGACATAGATCTGCTTCAGCTTCGGGAGCGCGGCGCGAACTGTGAGAAGGCGTTCGAGGAACGAGGCGTTCTCGACGATGGCTATCTCGGCGCCCGCGTGGTCCGCGAGGTACTGGATCTCTTCCGGTGACGACGAGTTGTAGATGCTGACCGGCGTGGCTCGCAAGAACTGGGCGGCGAGATCGAACCAGTGAAACTCCGGACGGTTGCGCATCATCAGCAAGATGCGCTCGTTCGGGACCAGGCCGGCGTGTTGCAGACCGGCAACGGCTCGTGCAGTGGTCTCGGCGTATTGACTCAGTGTCCACACGTTCCACGCTTGGTCAACCCCGGCCTTCATCGAATGCAGGACCGGCTGCTCGGGGTGGTCGCTCGCCAGCTTCAGGAACATCTGTGGCGCGCTCGTGTTGGCGACCGCGCGGTCGATCTCTTCGATGGGGACTGGTCGCATGTGATCAGTCTCTCACGTCGTCCGCCGGCCGGCTCCAGGGTCTGGTTCGGTTTGAGTCTCGGCACCGACACGTTGCAGACTGCTGTCATGCCTACTGCTGTCATCGTCGATGTCATACGCACTCCACTCGGTCGCCGCAACGGCAATCTCAAGGATTGGCATCCCGTCGATCTCGCCGCGGAGACGTTGAAGGCGTTGATCGATCGCACCGGCATCGACCCGGGCATCGTCGACGATGTGGTGATGGGGTGCGTGATGCAGGTCGGCGAGCAGGCCGCCAACGTTGCGCGTAATGCCGTCCTCGCTGCTGGGTGGCCGGAGACCGTTCCTGGAACCACCATCGACCGGCAGTGCGGGTCGAGCCAACAAGCTGCGCACTTCGCCGCGCAGGGTGTGATCGCTGGTGCATACGACGTGGTCGTGGCGGCTGGTGTCGAGGTGATGACACGTGTGCCGATGGGTGCGTCGATGGTAGACGGCAAGTTTGGATTTCCATTCGGCCCGAAGGTCAGCGCGCGATACGCGCCCAGCGGGGGATTGGTGCCGCAAGGCATTTCCGCAGAGCTGATTGCCGACAAGTGGGGTCTGTCACGCGACGACCTCGATGCATTTGGAGTGCGGTCTCAGCAATACGCGGCGCGTGCCACTGCTGAAGGGCGGTTTCAGAAGGAGATCCTGCCGGTGCTCGGAGCGCAAGGCGCGATGATGTCGGTCGACGAGGGTCTGCGCGAGACGACGATTGAATCGTTGGCCAAACTCAAGCCGGTCTTTCGCACCGAGGAGGAAGGGGGTCGAGTAACCGCTGGAAACTCGTCGCAGATCACCGATGGTGCCTCCGCGATACTGATCATGAGCGAGGAAAGGGCTGCTGCGCTCGGTCTCACCCCGCGTGCCCGTTTTGTGAACTTCTCGCTAGCTGGTGCAGATCCACGAATGATGCTCACCGCCCCGATTCCGGCCACCGAGAAAGTGCTGGAGCGTGCGGGAATGGCCATCGATGACATCGACCTGATCGAGATCAACGAAGCCTTCGCTTCGGTCGTATTGGCCTGGGAGAAGGAGCTGCATCCCGACATGGACAAGGTCAACGTCAATGGTGGAGCGATCGCGTTGGGACACCCACTGGGTGCATCTGGTGCGCGCCTCATGACCACGCTGCTGAACGAACTCGAGCGCACCGGTGGCCGCTTCGGATTGCAGACGATGTGTGAAGGCGGTGGCATGGCCAACGCCACGATCATCGAGCGGCTCGGCTGACGCCCTCGGGATCGCTGCTCGGCATCAAACCCTCCTACGAACCGGTCGAACCTCACCGATAGCCTCATGGTTGATGCCGGCATTGTCCACGATCATCTGGTTGGCAGCGGGCCTGGCCATCGGTCTGGTCCTGTGGAAAAGCGGCATTGGCCTGCTGAGAAGCTTCACCACGCCGATGCCCCCACCTCCACCTTCCGGTGAGATGCGCAAGGTGAACGTGAGGTACCGCTGCAGCGTCTGCGGGTTAGAAATCAAGCTCACGCTGGCACCGGACCAAGATCCACCCCCGCCGCGACACTGCCTTGAAGACATGGACATTGTCGCGCCGCTCTACGACTGATCTCCACAGCCTGTGGATAAGTATGTGCGGAAACTACAAGAGTGTGAGTTGAGTCATCGCCACTTGGTGGCGACCCACAGGCCGGCGAGCAGGAATCCGAGCCCTACCAACACCGGAGTATTCGTCGTGTCCCAGATGACGTACCGGGACAGAATTGACAAAACGCCGATGGCCAGAAGCACGAGCATGACAACAGGAACCCACCTCGGGCTCTCGTAGAAATCCTTTGGCGTCGGCGGCGTGTACCGCGACGACGCCGAGACCCCGGTCGACGATGTTGTCATGGGCTCGTGCGTCGTAGTCGCCTGCCCTGGTCTGGTGCCCTTCGGGGTCACCCGACCCGATGTCTTGCGTTTCGGTGGAGCCACGGCGCGAGAGCATAGGCCACAGAACACATTCGACACGACCGGTGGGTCTGGGGCAGTCTGGTGCGGTGACAGCACGGCGGGTCCTGGTGATCGACAGCTACGACAGCTTCGTCTACAACCTCGTGCAGTACCTCGGGGAACTCGGCGCCGACCCGATCGTCGTGCGCAACGATCAAATCACGGTCGACGAGGCGCTCGATCTCCAACCGGATGCCGTTCTGCTTTCGCCAGGACCGGGCCGTCCTGAGGATGCCGGCATCATCTGTCCCGTCGTGCCGGCCTTTGCCGAGCGAGGTGTCCCCGTGCTCGGAGTGTGTCTCGGTCTGCAAGCGATCGGGCACGTCTACGGTGGCAGCATCGTCCGTGCTCCATCGTTGATGCACGGCAAGACTTCACCTATCGATCATCGCGGCGTCGGCGTCTTTCACGATCTTCCATCCCCTCTGACCGCGACGCGATATCACAGCCTCGTCATCGATCCGACGACAATGCCGGCGTGCCTCGAGGTGACGGCAACGGCAGGCGACGTCGTGATGGGAATCCGCCACCGCACTCTTGCGATCGAAGGCGTGCAGTTTCATCCCGAGAGCATCCTGACCGGTGTGGGTCACGATCTCCTGCGCAACTTCCTCGATGCTCACGCGCTGACGGCCGACCGCTGACCGCCGAACCCGCGACGCCAAACTCCCAGGGTGTCAGGGTGTCAGGGTGTCGGTGTCGGTTGACGAGTTGTTGCCCGGCGTCGGGTCCGTCACTCCATTCGGGACTGAAACGCTGGCCGTATTCGACACTGTTCCCGAGGTCGCGGTCACCGTGGCAGTAACCGTGAACGTCACCGAACCACCCGACGGTATGTCGATCGAGAAGTTGTTGATGTTGCCGTTCACACTCCCAGGGCACGCGGCATTGCACGTCCACGTCACGTTGCTGAGTTCGGAGGGCATCGTGTCGTTCACCTTGGCGCCCGTCACGTCGAACGGCCCGGCATTGCTGACGACGATCGTGTAGCTGAACGTTCCCGGAGATCGCGACGGCACACCGTCGGTCTTGGAGATGCTCAGGTCGGCCGTGGGTGGAACCGTGGTCGGCGCAAGGGTGGTGGGAGCCGCGGTAGTTGTCGGTGCCGGTGCGGCTTTGCCGACCTGCAGCCTGATCGTTGTTCCCGGTGCGACAAGCTCAGTCGACGGAATGCTCTGCGAGATGACGATGCCGTCTTGCACTGAGCCGGTGGCTACCGGCACGCTCACGACATTGGCAAGCAGGCCTCGTTGGGTCAACTGGTTGCGTGCCGAAGCCTCGGTCAATCCCTCGACCGGCGGAACCCTGACTTTGGCCGGCCCCGCCGACACGATGAGGTTGACGGCCGAGCCCTTGGCGACGGGGGTGTTGAACGCCGGATCGGTGCGCAACACCGTGCCGGCCGCAACATCGGCACTCGGCTCTTGGCTCTGGGTGACCTTGAACGCGTAGGGCTCGCCGGTGAGAACGCTCGTCGCCGCATCTGCGGCCTGCCCAGTCACGTCGGGAACGCCGACCTGATCGGGCGCTTTCGACACCGTCAAGACCACAGTGGTGCCCTGAACCGCCGACTGACCAAATGGCGGGTCAGTACTCAACACCTGCCCGGCAGGAATCGAGGAGTCAACGACGAAGGTGGGAGTCGGTGACACCGTGAAACCGGCACCAGTCAAGATGCTGGTGGCCTCGTCGAGGGTCTTACCCTTCACGTCGGGGATCGGCACGGGTGCCTTGATCGGGTTGTAGAAGACGGTGATCGACTGGTTCTTCGTGACGATGGTCCCGGCGATGGGGTCTGTCGACACGACCGTGCCTTCGACAGCGCCTGCCGTCGGTTGCTCGACCTTCGTGAAGGCCAACCCTGCGTCCTGCAACGCCTTGGTCGCCTCGTCCAGCGGCTTGCCGACCACATTGATGAGCTCGAACTGCGCCGCGTCAGCCTTGTCCTTGTTCTTCAGAATGTTGAACAGCACGATCCCGCCGGCCACCAGCGCCAGCAAGGCGATGAACGCGGCGACGCCGTACCAGTTGTTGCGGCGCTCGGGCTGTCGTTGCTGCGGCAGCACCGCTGCTCGGGCCATCACCGTGGTCGGACCCTGCGTCGGATTGGCGACCGTGCGCGGCATCGCTCGGGTGACGTTGGCCGCTGATCCGGTATCACCGGTGCGCAGTGGCGGAGCAACCGCGCCAGCCACCGCGGCCAGAGCCATCACCGGCTCGCCGCTGCGGTAACGGCGGAGATCTTCGCGCAGCGCGTCGGCGTTCGCGTAGCGCATGCCGGGATCCTTGGCCAACAACTTGGCAACGATCGCCTCGAACGGACGAGGCACGTCGGCGACCAGCTGGTTCAGCGGCTGCGGCAGATCGTGAACCTGTTTGTAGGCGATGCTGACCGGGTTCTCGCCGGAGAACGGTGGCTTGCCCGCGACCATCTCGTACAAGACGATGCCGAGCGAGTACAGATCGCTACGCGGATCGGGTTGTGCACCCTGGGCCTGTTCTGGCGAGAAATACGTCGCAGTGCCCATCACCGAACCGACTTGGGTGAGGTTGTTCTCGCTCCCCGCGTTCATCGCCCTGGCGATGCCGAAGTCGGCGACCTTCACCTGCCCATTTCCGCCAATGAGGATGTTGGCCGGCTTGATGTCGCGGTGAACCACCCCGCTGGCGTGAGCGTTGCCCAGAGCGGCGGCGACCTCGTTGGCGATCTCGGCGGCCTGCACGGAATTGACGTGCCCGTTTGCCCGCAAGATGTCGGCGAGCGTGCGACCCTGCACGTACTCCATCGCCATGAAGTAGGTGTTGGCGTACTTGCCCCAGTCGTAGACGGCAACGATGTTGGGGTGGGTCAGATTCGCCGCTGATTGGGCTTCGCGGCGGAATCGCTCGACGAAGTTTGGATCAGTGGCGAACTCGGGAAACAGCACCTTGATGGCGACCAAACGGTCGAGCAACAGGTCGCGCGCAAGGAACACGTCGGCCATGCCGCCCCGCCCGATGCGCTGCTGAATTTCGTAGCGGTCGTTGAGTACCGTCCGCTCGCCGTTGTCTGTCACGTGCTGCCTACGCTGCTTTCTTGCGCGTCGAACGCTCCACGAGGTTATCTACGCAACGTCGTTGTTCTGACGTCACCTGCCCGTGAGTCACCAGTCACCCACCAGACGCGGTCGGATGAGCGAAGAGATAGTCGAGCACCTGCTTGGCGATCGGGCCGGCCAACTTTCCGCCCGTGCCGGCGCTGATCACGTCATTGGGACCACCCTTCAACACCACGGCGATGGCGTACTGCGGGGCTTCGGCAGGCGCGAAACCGATGATCCAGGCGTTCGAACGCTCCGGGCCTGTCGTGTTCAACTGCGCAGTACCCGTCTTGGCCGCGGCTTGGATTCCGCCGTCCAGTTGCATCGGCTTGCCCGTCCCATTGTTCACCACCTCGATCATCAGCGAGGTCAGGGTCTGCGCTGTACCAGGTTCGATGGGCGTCTTCCAGACCGAAGGGGTAGTGCGCGACAAGACGCCACCGCTGTGGTCGAGCGCTGCATCGACGACGTGGGGTTTCATCATCACGCCGCCATTGGCGATGGTGCTGGCAACCATGGCCATATGCATCGGCACCATCGTTGTGCTGCCTTGCCCGAAGCCGCCGATCGCCAGCAACGGCAACTGGTCGGTGAAGTCGGAGACCTCACCGAACCTGCTTGCCGCTGGCGCCGGGAGATCGATGGGCACCTTCTCGCCGATGCCCCACTTCTTGGTGCCCGCGACCATCTGGTCCGGACCGAGTTCGAGTGCAAGTTGAGCGAAGGGGATGTTGCAGCTGCGGTAGAAGACCTCGACCATCGAGCCACCGCACACAGTGCCGCCGAAGTTCTGGATGGGGTCGGTGGTCTGCGGCGGCACAAATGACTTCGAGTCCGGAAAGACGCGGTCGAGCGTGGTCACCCCGGCCTCGAACGCGATCGATGTGGTGATGACCTTGAAGCTCGACCCGGGCATGTATCGCTCTTGGTACGCGTTGGCCAACAGTGGCTTGCCCGGCACGGCGTTGAGGAACGTCAACGCGTTTTGCGCTTGCGCCGAGTTGTGCACCGCGATATCTGCAGGGTTGTAACGAGGGTTGCTGATCATTGCGATCACGGCACCGGTGTGCGGGTCCATCACAACGACGGAGCCCTCGCGTGTTCCGAGCGCATCGGCCGCGACCTGTTGTACGTCGGGCCGCATTGTCAACAACACACTGCCGGTGTTGTCGGTGCCGCTGAAGAGTCCGCCGATTGCATGCAGCTTCTGGGCATTGGTATCCCCCATCAGCACGTCGTTCTCGGTTCGCTCGAGCTGGGTCGACCCGAAGCTGAACGTGTAGTAGCCCGTGACGTTGCCGAACAGATCGCCGGTTGGATACTCGCGCTGGTAACGGAACTGGTCACCACGCGGCGTGGGCACGCTCCGGGCCAGCACAGTTCCGTCGGCGGCCACGATCGCTCCACGCGGACGGTTGAAGTCTCGCTCGGTCTGGCGGTTGTTGCGCGGGTCGGCGTTGAGCTCTCGTTGCCGACCGACCGCGAGCACGTTCAACTGCACGAACAGCACCAGGTAACAGGCCAACAGGGCAACGGCGAGGCGGCGGATCTGCTTGTTCACGTGCGGGCCTTGGCTGCGGCGCGTCGCTGCCTGTAGGCCTCGAACCGCTCCTGAGTTGTCAGCTCGTTCGGGGTTTCACCGAGACGGCGGGCGGTCGAGTCGCTGACGCGGACCAGCAGAGCCAGCAGCACATAGTTGGCGAGCAGACTGGAACCGCCGTAGCTGACGAACGGCAGGGCAATGCCGGTCAGCGGCACGACGCGGGTGACGCCGCCGATGATGATGAACGCCTGCATGCCGACGATGGTGGTTAGCCCGGTTGCGAGCAGCTTCTCGAACGCGCGATCAGCGCGGATCGCGATGCGCAGCCCGCTGCCGATCATCAGCAGGAACCCGATCAGGATCGCAGTCGTTCCCAGCAGGCCGAGTTCCTCGCCGATGGCAGCGAAGATGAAGTCGGTCTTGGCCACGGGGATCTTGTTGGGGCTTCCAAGACCGAGACCAGTTCCGCCGGTTCCACCGTTGGCGAAGGCAAACATGGCCTGCACGATCTGGTATCCCTTGCCCTCGTATTGCGGCCATGGGTTGCGCCAGATGGCTACGCGGGTCTGTACGTGAGAGACCAGGCGCCACGCGGCGTACGCCGCGCCGGAGAACAGCATCAGACCGATCACGAGGTAGCTGGCGCGTTCGGTCGCGACCCACATCATCACGATGAACAACGTGAAGAACAGCAGCGACGAGCCGAGGTCCTGCTCGGCGACCATCACCACGACTGCGAATCCCCACGCCAGCGCGATCGGCAACAGGTGACGCAGTTCGGGAAGGTGGAACGGCCCGACGCGCCAGCCGCCGGCGGCGATCAGCTCCCGGTGGTCGGCGAGGTAGCCGGCGAAGAACAGCGCGAGGGCGATCTTGGCGAACTCACCCGGTTGGAAGTTGATCGGGCCGACGCTGACCCAGATGCGTGCGCCGCCCTTGGTGTTGCCGATTCCAGGGACAAGTGGCATCAGCAGCAGTGCACCTCCGATCACCAGAAAGCTCCACTGGTACCGCGCCAGATCCGAGGCGCGCTGGATGACGACAAGGGTCGCGACATAGGCGACGATCGCCACGAAGGTCCAGGTCGTCTGGAGCCCGGCCGCCCGCTCGCTGAGCCTGGCGATGATCACGTAGCCGATGCCGTGCAGCAGTGCGGCCAGCGGAAGGATGGTGCCGTCGGCGCCCTTTGCCAGCACCCGATTGGCAAGGTGGGCGACGACCAGCAGGCCGAGCACCGCCAGCAGGAAGGGCACGAGGATCGGAGGGATGACAGCGTTCTTGCCCAGCGAGGCCAATGTGTAGGCCGCGCCCGTGATGGTGGCGGCCATCACGATCAAGCCGAGTTCGGTGCGCCGCCGAGCAGCGGCGATTGGCGTCGAGCTCATGGCGCGGAGGTGCTCGTACTCACGATCGTCGTGGTCGAGGTTGTGGACGTTGTAGATGTGCTGCTCGTCGTCGATGCGGCGGCCGTATTCGGCTCCGTGATGGCAACAGTTGTGGGTGTGGGCTCACCTTGGCTGCTGTTGTGCACTGCAACCGCGATCAACGTGACGATGATCGTCAGCACGGCAGCGGCACCGATCAGCTTGAGGAAGCGACGCGTTCCCCAGTGTCCTGGCGCTCTGGGTTCGTCGGTGCCGTCGACGTGGACGGCAGGCGACACCGGCACGGCCGGGTTGGCGATGATGCCAGCCGCGCTCATCACGCTGTTGGCGTCGGCATCGATCATCGTGCCTGCCGAGTCGGACCCCGGCCAGCCCGGCTCGGACTCGAGTTCGGCATCTTCGGCTGTTGGTTCGACTCCCTGCAGGACGTCGACTACGACGACCGTGACGTTGTCGCGTCCGCCGTTGGCGTTCGCCTTGGCGACGAGTTGCTCTGCGGCGATCTGCGGATCTGTTGCGGCCAGCGCGATGGTGGCGATCTCGTCGTCGTGGACCTCGTCGACCAACCCATCGCTGCACAAGATGAACCGGTCGCCGTGCACCATCGGAACCAGCCAGGTGTCGACACGCACCGTCGGCTCGATTCCGAGAGCGCGAGTGACGATGTTTCGTCGCGGATGAGTGCGGGCCTCGTCCTCGCTGATGTGGCCGGTGTTGACCAGCTCCTGCACGTAGCTGTGGTCGAGCGTGGCGCGATGCAACTCGCCGTTGCGCAGGAGGTAAGTGCGCGAGTCGCCGACGTTGATCAATGCGAATCGGGCGACGCTGGATTCGTCGGCGCGCAACACCACCAGCGCAGTCAATGTGGTGCCCATGCCTTGATGATCGGCACTGGCGTGCGCTGCCTGAAAGATGGAGGCATTCGCCTCGACGACCGAGGCGACGACGACACCGACGTTGCTGGCGCCCGTGCCGAGCCGGTCGCGGATGATGCGCGCGGCGATGTCGCTGGCAACTTCGCCGGCTTGATGCCCACCCATTCCGTCGGCGACACCGAACACCATCGGCTCGGCGACGAACGCATCCTCGTTGCCCGCGCGTACGAGCCCGACATCGGTGGCCGCTCCCCAACGCACGGCGGGCTGATCGGTGAAGGCGACGTGATCGCTCACTACTCGGCCTCGAAAACTGTGTTGCCGATCTGGACGCGGTCACCCTTGGCAACGCGCTCTGCCGTCGCCAGGCGTTTGCCGTTGAGATATGTGCCGTTGGTCGAACCGAGATCTTCGATCAACGTCGAGCCTGCTTCACGAAAGACGCGAGCATGCAACTGCGAGACGAACGAGTCGTTCGGCATGCCGATCGTGCAGGTTGCGGCCCGACCGATCGTCATCTCGTCGCCGACCCCAAACGCCGCGCCACGGGTTGCTTTCGGTTCGATCACGACGAAACGGCCAACGTTGCCGCGCCTGCCCTTCGGTGCTTTGGTGGATCGCTTGGTCTGCCTGAGCTGGCCGGTGACAGGCGACGGCGCAGCGACGGTTGGGTCGGTGGGCGCAACTGCACGAGCCTGCGGACCGAGAGCGTGCCGTGGCCCTCGGACTTCGCTCCACACCGCCCACAACACCCTCGCGAAGAACACGTAGAGCAGCGCCAGCAGTACGTATTTGAGAATGCCGAGCAAAGGCTCGGTGGCGGCTGCAATCACAGTGCCTCGAAGCGCAGGTGCGTGCTCCCCACGCTCACGATGTCGCCGTCGGCCAAGGTTCGCTCGCCGTCGATGCGAGTGCCGTTGATCTTGGTGCCGTTGGTTGACCCGAGATCGACGATGACGAACGCGTTACCGCGGTGGTGCACCTCGGTGTGCTTGCGGCTGACATTGGCGTCGGGCAATGCGATCGTGCAATCGGGCAGGCGTCCGATTGTGACGATCCGGTCGCTGAGCATCACCTTTTCGCCCGATGGCAGCACGAGCATCGCCGGACCGCCGCCGCTGCCCGCCTCGCGTAGCCTCGAGGTCACGGTGAACCGGCCCGGCTTGAGGTTGTTGTCGACCGCCATGGCCACCCGCACAGGCCCCATGAAATGAAACCCCTCGGCTCGTGCGTATTCGCGGGCCGTCTCGCACAACTCGTTGTTCAGCGCCTCGTCGATCTCGGAGAACCCTGCGTGATCTTTGCCACTGAGCTGAAAACTGAAGTCGTTGGGGACGATGCGCTGACCCTTGACATCGACGCTGCGATTGTCGTCCATCTCGCGCAAGAGCCGCCGGCCGAGCTCGACCGGACGAATGCTGGAATGAGAACCACGTGAGAACACGCCCTCGACCATACGCTCTAGCGACCGCTCGAACGATTGCAATCCCATAACTTGGCG
>JANMQX010000226.1:0-1624 GCA_031370745.1 Ilumatobacteraceae bacterium | reverse complement strand
CCGGCTTGCCATGGACAACGCGTTGCGTTGACCACCGCGCCGGCCTTCGACCACAAGCTCCACAGCCTCCGACCACTATGTGTGTTCCTGAACCCAGAGATACAAGATCTAACGAGGCGACAACCATTCTGGCGCGGGGGGCCGCTCAGCTTGTCTTGGAACAAGGAAGCGCTGAAGCCGAGGCCGACGCCGGTTTCTCTGAATTGGTGCAGTAGGCGATAGCGTGACGTGAACGAATTCGCTTCTCGGTCGGCAAAGTCACCCTTGCCGTCAGCGACGAGTTTTCGTCCAAGCCCATCGTCGTTGCCGCCATTGCCAACGAAATCGGTCGAATCAAAGTAGCCATATGACGCCTGAGCAAGTTGGGCGTATTCCGTGAGTTGAGTCGTGTTCAATTGAATCTTCCTTCAGTTGGTTGTGGGTCTGGCGATTAGAGCAAGGAGGGCCTTGTCGTTTGCATCCTCACTTCCGGCATTGCTGCCGCAGTAGCTATATCCAGTTCGCCCGAGCAGGGTATTCATCGGATTCGTCCAGGCGTACGCGAGTGACGTCGTGCTTGCCATAGGTGTCCCACCCGGCTTGCGCAGCCACTGGCGCGTGATGCTCAAGCGGATGGGTCGATCCTCACGCTCCTCGGTGCGGATGTAGTCGGCCTGCGAACGGCCAGCAGCAAGCGTGACCGTGCCCGTGGGTCGCACGTCTACCGTGTCCAACGAGGTGACGAGCGGCTTGAAGTCGTCACGAGGCCCCATGGTGGGTATCGGCGACGCTGGATTGCGCTCATACCTCGCGTACGCCGGTGGTTGTGCTGTGGAAAAATTGATGTCCCTCGTTTCAACGGCTTCTATCGTCGGGTAGCGAGACAGCAAGCTGCGAGCGGTAGCTTCGTTGAAATACTCCGCGTCCATCCGCAACACCTTGGCCAGGGGTGGGTTCGGCTGATATACCCGCAGTCCGCCTTCGGCGGCGCATAGGGACTTGTAGCGGTAGTAGCCCACAGGCATATCCCACGTGAGCACAGCAACCGGCGAAAGCAGTGCAAGCCACGTAGCGACACGTGCCGTCCAGCTAGGCGCCTTTACGCCCGCCAGCACAAACAAGCTGACGTACAAGCCCAGCAGCACTAAGAAGGCAACGCCGATCATGCGGCTCTTCCTTGGCGAATTGCGCACCGGTTGGCCGCATGGCCGGACGCCGAGAACGCAGGACTGAGAGCGACGAAACCCATCGTGTTCGGTTTCCGATCGCCCTGAGCGCCATCGTCGCCGAACAGCAGGTCGTTGCCCGCCAGCCCGTACAGCGTGTCGTTGTCGTCACCGCCGTGGGCCACGTCGTTGCCGGTGCCGGCGTCGATGCGGTCGTCGCCAGCGCCGCCGTCGATCAGGTTGGTGGCGTCGCCGACGAGTGGCGTCGCGGTGGGTCCGTACAGGTTGATGCCGTTCGCATCCTGATACGTCGCCCAGCCGTAGCCGCGAGCGAGCACGGCGGCGCCGTTGGGAACCGGTGCCGGGTCGACGAACCCGTAGTCGATGCCTTCGCCCGAGCCGTAGATGAAGTCGGCCCCGGCGCCGCCATTGATCGTGTCGGCACCCAGGCCGCCGAAGATCAGGTCGTCGCCCAGGCC
>JANMQX010000224.1:0-2871 GCA_031370745.1 Ilumatobacteraceae bacterium | reverse complement strand
CGATCGGGGTGCTCAGCGGTGGTGAGCGGCGGCGGGTCGAGCTGGCCCGTATCTTGTTCGCCGGCTCTGACATCTTGCTGCTCGACGAACCGACGAACCACCTCGACATCGACGCAAAGATGTGGCTGCTGCAATTTCTACGCGCCTACCGCGGTGCGCTACTCGTGATCAGCCACGACATCGACCTGCTCGACGAAGCGATCACTCGGGTACTGCACCTCGATCGCCCGGCCGAGGAAGCAGTCGGCGAGTTGGTCGAGTACAAGGGGACATACAGCCAATACCGAACCTCGCGAGCGCGCGACGAGGAGCGGCTGGCCAAGAAGGCTGTGTTGCAGGCCAAAGAGATCGCCCGAATCCAGACGGTCGTCGATCGCTTCGGTGCCAAAGCCAGCAAGGCGGCGATGGCGCACAGCAAGGAAAAGCACATCATCCGGCTCGAAGCCCAACGCGTACACGTTCACAAGGGCGATCGCACGTTGCGGGTGAAGTTCCCCGATCCTCCGGCCAGCGGGACCACGGTCATCACGGCGCACGGATTGTCGAAGGCTTACGGCGGTCCTCCCGTTTTCGAGAACGTGACGTTCGACGTCGGTCGTGGCGATCGGCTGTTGGTGCTCGGTCTCAACGGCGCCGGCAAGACAAGCCTCCTGCGAATTCTGGCCGGCGAGACCACGGCGAATCTCGGAATGTTCAGCTTCGGCCACAACGTCAACGTCGGCTACTACGCCCAGGAGCACGACAACCTGCAGGGCGATGCTTCGTTGCTCGAAAACATCCGCGCCGCCGTACCAACCGATCTCATCTTCACCGAGACGCAACTGCGCGGGATGCTGGGAATGATGGGTCTCAGCGGCGAGAAGGTCTATCAGGAGAGCGGCACGTTGTCGGGAGGCGAGAAGACCAAGCTTGCCTTGGCCATGCTGATGGTCGGTCGCAACAACCTGCTGCTGCTCGACGAGCCGACCAACAACCTCGATCCGCCCAGCCGGCAGTCGGTCACCGACAGCTTGAAGACCTGGAAGGGGACGATCGTATTCGTCTGTCATGACACAGAGTTCGTCGAACAGCTCCGTCCGACCAAGGTGCTGCTGATGCCCGATGGCCAGGTCGACTACTTCAACAAGGACTGGCTCGAACTCGTCTCGCTTGCCTGAACCATGCCGAGGTCAGCTGACCTTGACCGGCGTTCCGCCGAACGGTCTGTTGACCATCTCGAAGAAGTCGTTGCCTTTGTCATCGACGACGATGAACGCGGGGAAGTCGCGGACTTCGATCTTCCAGATCGCTTCCATTCCGAGCTCGGCGTATTCGAGGACGTCGACCTTGGTGATGCAGTCCTGGGCCAATCGCGCCGCCGGGCCGCCTATCGAGCCGAGGTAGAAGCCGCCGTACGTCTTGCATGCGTCTGTGACCTGCCGGCTGCGATTGCCCTTGGCCAGCATCACGAAACTGCCGCCAGCAGCTTGGAACTCGGCAACGTAGCTGTCCATGCGTCCGGCGGTGGTGGGGCCGAACGAGCCACTGGCCATGCCCGCTGGTGTCTTGGCTGGTCCCGCGTAGTACACGCAGTAGTCACGCATGTACTGCGGCAAACCGAGGCCCTCGTCGAGACGCTCTTTCAACTTGGCGTGGGCGATGTCGCGGGCGACGACCATCGGCCCGGTCAACATCACCCGGGTCTTCACCGGGTAGCGACTCAACTCGGCGCGGATCTCGTCCATCGGTCGATTGAGGTCGATGGCGACGGCTTCACCGTCGAGATGCTCGTCGGCCACCTCGGGCAGGTAGTGCGCCGGGTCAGTTTCGAGTTGCTCGAGGAAGATGCCGTCTGCCGTGATCTTGCCGACAGCCTGACGATCGGCACTGCACGAGACCGCCATGGCCACCGGGCAACTGGCCCCGTGTCGAGGCAGGCGGATGATGCGCACGTCGTGGCAGAAGTACTTGCCACCGAACTGCGCGCCGATACCCGTCTGCTGACTGAGTGTCAGGACCTGTGCTTCGAGATCGAGATCACGAAACGCATTGCCGGCCATCGATCCCGTTGTCGGCAGGCCGTCGAGGTAGTGCGTGCTGGCCAACTTGGCGGTTTCGACAGCGAACTCGGCCGAGGTTCCACCGATCACGACTGCCAGGTGGTACGGCGGGCACGCCGCGGTTCCCAAGGTCTTCATCTTCTCGAACAACCACGGCAGCAGCGTCTTTTCGTTGAGCAGTGCTTTCGTCTCTTGGAAGAGGTAGCTCTTGTTGGCGCTTCCGCCGCCTTTGGCGATGAACAAGAACTTGTAGGCGTTCCCATCGACAGCGGCGATCTTGATCTCGGCCGGCAGGTTGTTGCCCGTGTTCTCTTCCTCGTACATCGTCAACGGCGCCATCTGGCTGTAACGCAGGTTGGAGGTGAGGTATGTGTTGTACACCCCGCGGGCGATTGCCGCCTCGTCGCCGCCGCCGGTGAGCACGAACTGTCCCTTCTTGGCCTTGATGATCGCGGTGCCGGTGTCTTGACACATCGGCAGAACGCCGCCAGCAGCGATGTTGGCGTTCTTCAGCAGGTCAAGGGCGACGAATCGGTCGTTGTCACTCGCCTCAGGGTCGTCGAGGATGTTGCGCAGTTGTTGCAGGTGCGCCGGACGTAGTTGGTGGGCGATATCGCGCATCGCGGTCTCGGTGATCAGCGTCAGCGCCTCTGGCTCGACGTGTAGGAAGGTGCCGGCCGGCGTTTCGATCGTCGAGACACCGTCGGTCGTCAACAGCCGGTAGTGAGTGGTGTCGGGTCCGAGCGAAAGCAGCTCCGTGAAAGTGAACTCTGGCATGACCTCACGCTACGGCGCCACGACCTGCAGCCCGCTGCCGATCGAGTGAAGGGCG
>JANMQX010000144.1:0-5143 GCA_031370745.1 Ilumatobacteraceae bacterium | reverse complement strand
CCCTTCTTTTCCGCCGCTCTCGTGTTCTGTATGAGATTGGCAAGGAGTCCGAAGCCGAACAGCGACAGTGAGAAGCGGGTCCAGAACTGATGGCCGATCACGTTCTGGGTCAAGAACTTCAACAGGCACGTAGCAAAGAATGCACCGAGCAGACCGCCCCACAAGCTGTAGATGCCGCCCATGATGACGACCGCGATCAGGAAGATCGCGGACTGGCGGTTGAACGCGTCGATGCTCATGCCCTTCGGAACTGTGCCGGCATACAGACCGCCGGCGACGCCGGCCATGAACGCGGCAAGTGCGAACGCCCAGATCTTGTAGCGAGTCACGTCGATTCCCGCAGCCAAGGCGGCTGCTTCGCTTTGACGAATCGATGCCCATGCCCGCCCCGGCTTGCGCGACAGAACGTATGAAGCGAGCATGAACATGACGAACGCAGCGACGACGATGAATCGGTAGTAGCCGGTATCAGTAATCGCGAACGACGGTCGCCGGGTCGGTTTGATGTCGCTGAGCGTCTTGACGACCCCCTTGAACCCGGACCCGCCGTTGGGGAACTTCGTCTGCCCGAGCACGATCTCCATCCCAGCGGCCAGCATCAGTGTGACCAGAGCCAGATAGAGGCCGCTGACCCGCAGGGCCGGCAAGCCGATCAACACACCGATGACCGCGGCAACGAGACCGCCGATGACGAGGAGAAGTGGAAACGGCAACGTGGTGGCGAACGCAAGACGCATGGTGACCCAGCACCCGATGCCGTATGAAGCGACTTGGCCGAGCGAGACGAGACCGACGCGGCCGTACAGCAGTCCGGCACTGGCCGCCACAATCGAGTAGACCGCCATCTGGGTGAAGTTGGCGACCCAGAACGAGTCGAAGAAACCCGGGATCGCGAAGAGGGCGAGTGCCAGGACGATGGCAGTGACGATCGGCTCGAAAACGCGGTTCGACATCACCCGGGCCAAGGTTGACGGCTGCGGCGCGGCCGTTGCGGCGGCCGGCGCAGACGTGGCAACAGTGGTCATCGCATCTCCCTGCCGGATAGTACAACGGTGCGCTTGCGGCTGATCCACAAGATGGCTACGACCGCGATCACGAACGGTGTCGTACTTTGAAAGTCATGCAGGAACTGGAGGTTGTTGTCGAACGGGGTCAGCACCGACTGGATCACGCCGATGACGAGACTGGCGACAAACGTGATGGGCAGCGATCGGAACTGACCGACGATTGCCCCACCCAGCGCGCCGATCACGAACCAGGTCAGCGTTCCTTGATCGATGCTGTTGAAGAACGAGGGCAGCATCAGGAAGACGCAACCGCAGATCACGCCGGAACCAAGCCAGGCCAATGCCTCCACCCGACGAACGGGCACACCTAACAACGCCGACACATCGCGGTCGTTGGCGATTGCTCGCATCGCGGTTCCGGTTGCGGTTTTCTTCAAGAAGACGCTGACCACCACCACGACCAACACCGCGAACAGCAGGGCAATGATCTGAGTTGACGACACGACCGCACCGAACACGCGATACAGCTTTGTGGGCAACACGAGCGAGCGCGGCTTGGACGTATCCCAGCGCTCCTTCATGATCCCGAGGAGGAACAGCGCGACGCCGACTGTCCCCAGTGATTTGACGAGTGGATCGCGGCGAGCGAGTTTCGGAGCAATCCACATGCCGTACAGCAAGGTGATCGCAGCGCACACCGCCACGAGCGCTGGATACGCGAGGATCCGCCACCCGACACCGTGCGGTGCCGGCCTGCTGAGGCTGCCACCCAACAGCGACCAGGCGACGTGAGCCCCCATACATCCGATCGCCCCGAATGCAAGATTGACCACACCGGTGGTCCGGTACAGAACGACAAGTCCCGTACCGGTCACCGCATACATGGCCCCGAAGGCCAGGCCCGACACGATGTAGGGCCACAATTCACCAAGACCTGGCATATCGAGGTCGTTCCTTGTTGTCGTGTGAAAGTCCGGATATGACCTATCAGCCGACGTTGAGCTTCTGGTCGACCTCAGCTTTGCGAACGGCGGTGAGGATTGGCTCGACTTCAGCAATCTTGAAGCAATCCTTGTCGAGCACCATCGTGCCGCTGGTACTGGGAACCACGTTGTAGTCGTAGTTGTTGGGGACGTTTCCGGCGGGCAAGGCACCGAAGTACCACGGCTTGCAGACGATGTGGGTGTCGAAGTTCTTGATGGCCTTGATCGCCGCATTGACCTTCACCGGGTCATCGATATCGGCCGGTGGCATGTCCATGAGGGTTTTGACGATGATGCGCCCAATCATGAAGCCCATCTGCTGGAAACTGCCCAACGGTGCGTCTGGGTTGTACTGCTTGGAAACCTTGCGGTACAGCTCCATCTCCGGCCGCGGATCGTCGAGCAGACTGAGCTCTGCATTGACGTTGAGCTTCTTGGCCCACGCCGGCCCGAGCGCTGCAGCGACCGAGTTGTCGTTGAGTGGCGTCGACGAACCCCAGATGACCTTGTCGATCAAGCCCAACTTCTCGGCTGCCTTCAAGATCTTGAGACCTTCCGGCGGCGTGTAGTTCAACACGATGGCTCCACCTTCACCGGCCTTGGCGACAGCATCTTGCACGGCACCGTCGGCATCTTCGATTGGCGGTGGGATCTGGATGTCGATCCACTTCAGACCGTTGGCCTTGGCGTACAAGCCTGCCAGCGAGTTGTTGTAGTCCGACGTTGCCGTCTTGTTGGTCATCGTGACCATGGTGCCCTTGGCACCCTTTTCAACCACGATCTGGGCCGCACCCAGCGCGCTGTAGCCGGGGCCCATGTTAGCTGCGGCCAGGTTGGGCGAACTGAAGCACTCGGCCGGCACGCCGGCGACGATGACATAGAAGCCCTGCTGCTTGTAGTAGTCGGCGTTCACCGGGCAGTCGATGATGCTGAAGCCACCCACCATCGCAACGACCTTGTCGGTCTCGATCAGCTTGCGCGCTGCTGCTGCGGCGTCTTCGGGCTTGAGGTTGTCGTTCTCCTCGAGCATCTGAATCGGACGACCGCCGATGCCGCCGTTGTCGTTGACGCACTGGAAGTAGGCGTTCATCATCGCCGGGCCGGTGCTGAAGTCGATACCTGGCACCGATGTCGTGACGTTGCCGAGCTTGATCGGAGCTCCAGTTGCCTTCACACCGGTGTTGGCACCGCAACCCGTCCCGGCCGTTGCGGGTTTGTCGCCCACGAGACCAGCGGAGTCGCTGGACGCCGTCGTATCTGGCGGTGCAGATGTTGCTGCGGAGCCCGACGTAGCGGACGGCGCTGCGGTCGTTGCCGCCGAGCCAGTCGTGCCGGCCGGAGCAGCGGAAGCCGGCGCTGCGCTTGCAGGCGCGGCGCTGCTGCTGGTCTTCTTGTCGGATCCGCATGCCCCGAGGAGCAGTGCTCCCACGACCGCGGCTGCCATGAATCGGCGAGCCATGAATTCCCCCTTGTGTGGATGAAATGTCACGTGTTGGATTCGCCGTGCCCCACTGCGACGGCGAACACCTCCTGTGACGATGGGCACCATAGTGCATAACATTTCGGCGAACAACTACCGGAGGCGGCATGCGTTTCGACCATCGGAACATGGCTTTGGCATAGACGCGCGACGGTTCGTCGCGTGCAGTCGCGGTGCTTCTGCTGCACGGATTGTCGGGAATCTCCAGCGGCTACGACGAGGTCGTCGACGACCTCGGAGCCAGTGCTGATGTGTTCCGTCTCGATCTTCGCGGACATGGTCGCAGCGACCATGCAACTGGTACATATTCGGTTCCGTTTTATACGGAAGACGTGATCGGCTTCATCGAAGAAGTGGTCGCCAAGCCTGAATTCAGATTGATCGACGGCGCACCTCACGGGATTCACTCGTTCCTCGGCTCACGCGAGCGATACGTGGAAGCCGTGCGAGACATCATCAGCCGATCGAGTTGAGGAAGCCGAGGAGTGCGGTCGAGACTCGGTCGGGCGCGTCCCATTCGAGGAGATGACCCGCACCGGCAATGATTTGAACGTCACCCCAGGCCGCGGCATTGGTGACGGGATTGACCTCGTCGAGGTCGCCCCACAACGTGAGCCGCGGTGCCGTGATGCGATGAAGTCGCTTGGCGATGCCCCGATCTCCGAGCGGCCACAAGATGTTGGCTGCAGCGACATCGCTGAGGTAGCTGGCAACCGGAGCCTCTTCGGCGCCGAGGTGAGCAAAGCGGCTGGCGAAGGCATCGGGCACGCCCTTTGCAAACAGATGGGCCATGCGCTCGCCACCCGGAGTGCCGTAGATGTTGAACCCAGGATTGGCCGCGTCGACGATACCGAACGGCGCCATCAATGCAATGCCGGTGACGATCTCGGGGCGCAACGCCGCGAGCTCGGCTGCGAACATGCCTCCGACAGACGCACCGACGATCGGGCAAGGCGCGGTGCCGGCCGCAGCGCCCGTTGCATCGATCGAGTCCCAGTACGTCGTCAGCCAGTCGAGGTACTCGTCACGCGGCTGAAAGCCAGGCACGCCATCGAACCCAGGGACCGACGGAACGACGACTTCCCAGCCTTCCTCCTCGACCGCGCGCATCGCCGGCGAGAGCTCAGCGTGGCCGGCGATTCCGAAGAGATAGATGAGGCGCTTCGTCATGAGAGGCGCGCCGCGCTGGTGATGTGCAACCAGATTCGATCAACGCGCATTTTCTGGCCACCACGGATCGTCGTACTCCGAGAACAACGTCTTCAATCCTGGCGCAACCTTCTCGCCGAACATGTTGGTGTTGTAGCGAGTCAGCTCGTCGTTCATGTTGCCGAACTGCAGCATGGCGCAGAGGTGCCCGATGCGCAGTTCGCGAGAAGCCTCCTCCAGTTGCTCGCGTACCGTGTCGGGACCGCCGATCACGACGTAACCGTTGTCGACCATCTCGTCCCACGTGAGGTCGTGCTTGGCCTGCTTGTTGCGGGCCACCTGACGCACCTGCGACTTGTAGCGGGCGCGCACCGATCCCTCGGTGATGTACCCAGGGGCATCGGTGAATCCCGGATATACGTGGAGTGATCGGTTGAAGAAATACTCGGCCGGCTCGCGGTAGAGCTTGTATGCCTCCGCATCGGTGTCGGCGACGCCGATGAACTGAGTGACAGCCAAACGAT
>JANMQX010000131.1:0-29658 GCA_031370745.1 Ilumatobacteraceae bacterium | reverse complement strand
GGCAATGAAGCCTTTGGTGTCGTAGTTCTTGTCACCGGCCACGGTTCGTCGCCGTCGATGCTTCGGGAGCCGCTTGAGCATCTCGGTCGCACAGTCCCGCTCGGCGTAACCGGTCGCTGTCGTGAGCTCGGCGTCAACGATAAATGCTGATCGGTGCTCGATCAACAGGTGCCCGGCGTAGCAGAGCTGCGCCGCGGTGGTACTCGACTTGCGATACAACCGGGCCTCAGGATCCGTCGTTGACGCGTGGGTGTCGTTCGAGCGTTTCTGGCCGTGCCATTGCACTTCGGCATTGCGACCCGCCGGGCTGTCACCGGACGGGTCGTGGTCCTTGGGCTTGAAACTCTTATGTGATGCCCATGCCTCCAACAATGTCCCGTCGACACTGAAGTGATCCGACGAGATGTAGCGGCGCAGCTTGGCCTGGCGGACCACCGCAGCGAAGAACTCGTCGGCGACATCGGCATCGAGAAGACGCCGACGGTTCTTCGAGAACGTCGACGCGTCGAACGATGGCGCGTCGATCGGCAGGTCGAGGAACCATTTGAACAACATGTCGTAGTTCAGTCGTTCGCAGAACGCCCGCTCTGAACGCATCGAGTACATCGCCATCAACACCGTTGACTTCAACAACATCTCCGGCGGCACCGACGGTCGACCCTCCGCGGAGTACATCGCTGCGAAGATGTCGTTGAGTTCGGCGAGCACCATGTCGACCACGACACGGATCCGACGGATCGGATGCCCTGCCGGAATCAGATCCTCCGTGCTCAGCGAGCTCAACAACGCCAACTGCCGATCAGGGGTTCCACGCATCCCCCCATTCTTTTCGATCCAGCAGCAAAACGCGAGCACCAATCGAGGTTTTTCATCACCCTGCTAAACGTTGCCGAGGATCGCGGCGAGCCCCTTGCTGGCGATGGTGCGGTAGGCATGTGCGCAGACTGCAGCCAGTTCGTCCCAACCGACTCCACGGGCACGCCAGGACTGAGCTTCTCGGTAACTCCGGGCAGCGCCATGCAGATTGCCTGCACCCTTCTTGGGCCTATGTGCCCACGAGTGGGGCGGCTGGCTCAGCCGTCAGCCGTGTCGGCGTCGTCCTTGCTGCTGCTGCTGCTGCTGCCGGCTGGCTCACTGGTCGCGTTTTTGGCAGGTGGTGTCATCGAAAGCGTCAGACCATCGATCTCGAGCACGATCTCCGGTTGGCCCGACTCGTTGGTGATTCCGGCAGGCTGCGACGACTTGCGTTGAATGGCCACTTCGCCACCGTACCCCTCGCTGCGGGGCCCCGCGCATCGGCCTGCTCAGCGGCTCAACACCCGTCCCAGCGCGGCACCGGCCATGTGGTTGGCGGCAATGGAGTCGTCGTAGAACTCGGCGAGCGAGAAGAACCCGTGGTACATGCCGCTGAATCGCACGTGGCTCGTGGGTACTCCGAGTGCCGCCAGCCGAGCGGCGTATGCATCGCCCTCGTCACGCAACGGGTCGTATTGCGCTGTGATCAACATCGTCGGTGGTGAGCCGGCGACGACGCTATCGGTGGCGAAGTGCGGCGAGAGCCGCGGGTCGGTGAGGCTTGTCCCGCTTTCGCCTACGTACTGAGTGATGAACCATCCCATCCCTGCTGCGGTCAGCTGCGGCCCCGACGCGTTCTCGAGGAAGCTCGGGAAGCTGCTGGTCAGGTCGGTGGCCGGGTAGATCAGCAGTTGGTACCGCAGCGGCACCGGAGCGAGGTGCCCGACGACGATGGCGAGGTTGCCGCCTGCGGAGTCGCCGCCGATCGCCAGCCGCTCGGGAGCGCATCCGAGTTCGGCGGCGTTGGCGTACGCCCATCGAGTTGCCGCCAGGGCATCTTCCAGCGCAGCGGGAAATGGATGTTCTGGTGCCAGGCGGTAGTCGACGCTGAGCACGCAGTGGCCGCTGCTGTTGGCCAAGATGCGGCACAGGTTGTCGTGGCTCTCGAGATTGCCCAGCACCCAACCTCCGCCGTGGAAGAACACGAGGAGACCGAGGTCCTCTCGATCGTTCGGGCGGTACAAACGCGCCGGGACTCCGCCGGCGTCGACATCGCGCACGTCGTGAATCGGCTCTGTCGAAGGCCGCAGGCGTCTGGCTCGGATCTCACGGGCCTGCTCGGGAGAGCAGGTCTCGAGGGGAGGCTCGTCGAGCGAGGCCATGAGTGCGAGCAGCGATTCTGCCTGGGGATGCAAGGGCATCGGGCAATTCTGTCAAGGCAATGCCCGGCCGACCGAATGCAGTTACCGTGAACCGCAATGACCGACGACATCACTCGTTACGACGCGGTCGAGGCCTACTGCGGCGAACTCAGCGTTGTGCCCGGCGAGACGATGGCCGTGCATGTCTCGTGCCGTGCTGATCGGTACGGAATCGAGATCCACCGATGGGGCGCCAATCGAGAGTTGGTGTGGAGCGCTACCGACCTCTCCGGACAAGAGCATCCAACCCCGGCCGACGCCGATTCCAATGGATGCGGATGGCCGGTCGCCGTCACTGTGCCGATCGGCAATCAATGGCGCAGCGGCTTCTACCTCGTCACGCTCACGGCAAACGACGCCCCATCGGATCGCAGCGTCGGTTACACCGCATTTGTTGTTCGTGCAGCGACGACGCGGGCTCGAGCCCTGCTGGTCTTGGCAACCAACACGTACAACGCTTACAACAGCTGGGGCGGTAAGAGCCTCTACACCGGTGGGTGGCGGGTGTCGTTTGCCCGACCGTTCGGGCGAGGAATGCTGATGCGGCCCTCGACCGAACGTGATGATCGCAAGGCGCGGCCCGTCTACAGAGGCGAAGACCCTGATGTGGACGGGCTGATCTATCAGCAGTACCGATTCGCCAACGGGTATCCGGGCTTCATGAGCTCGGCCGGGTGGTTCACCTACGAACGGCGATTCGTCGAATGGGCCGAAGCCCAAGGCATCGAGTTCGACTACGCGGTGTCGAGTGATCTCGATCGTGATTCCGGCGTCGTCGATGGTTACGACCTCGTGATGGGCGTTGGTCACGACGAGTACTGGTCGGCGGCACAGCGCGCCAGCATCGAGCAACACGTGGCCAACGGCGGCAACTACCTCACCATGTCGGGCAATACCATGTTCTGGCAGGTGCGCCTGGAGGACGACCGTCGAGCGATGGTCTGTTACAAGTACAAGGCTCACGAGATCGACCCGGTGATGGGTACCGACGACGAGGCCACGATGTCGGGGATGTGGGCCGATCCGATCGTCGGCAGGCCCGAGACCGCGTTGCTGGGCGCTGGATCGGCCTACGGGCTGTACAGCCGGTTCGGCGCGGCCACGCCGCGCGGTTCCGGGGCATTTACCGTGTATCGCAACGATCACTGGATGTTCGCCGGCACGGGATTGCGGTACGGCGATCTGCTGGGCGTCGATGATGGTGTGGTGGGCTACGAGACCGTCGGATGCCGATTGGGCTTCGACATCTACCAGTTGCCGATTGCGGCGGGCGGCGACGGAACACCCGATCTGGTCGAGGTGGTGGCATTCACCCCTTCGTCGAACCTGGCCATGGGCGAGTACCCGGCGTCGATCGCCGCACTCGACGATCAGGGCGATCTTGAGTTCGTCGCCGCACGCCTGCACGGCCGAGTCGACGCCGAGACGCTGGCGCTGTGCCGCTATGGCAACGCGATGATGCTGACCTGCCGTCCCTACGGACGTGACGGCGGCGAGGTGGTGACGATCGGCTCGACCGATTGGGTGTTCGGTCTTGCCGCCGACTCGTTGGTCGGCCAGGTCACTCGCAACGTGATCGATCACGGGTTGAGACGTTGAAGGGCCTGCGGCGGTGCGTACTGGCCGCACTGATCGTTGTCGTCGCCAGTTGTGGCTCAACTGCCCGCGATGACGCCCGCTCCTCGCTCGTCAAGCAGTTGGAGGACGGAGGTCTCGACCAGCCGACTGCGGAATGCGTCGTGGCAGCGTTCTTCACGGGCAAGACCGACGCGGAGCTGAAGGGCTTCTTCGACCGGCCGCACTTGACGCCGCAAGAGGCCGCTGAATTCGCCGCACTCGGTCAGAAGTGTGCGGTGCAGTCCTGACGACAATTCGACGCGCCGGGTAGCTTTACGATTTGTTCACCGCACCTCGCAACGCGAGCTAGCAGGAAGGGGCGCCAGTGTCTCGAATTCTCACCGTCGCTGCCGCCCAGCTCGGGCCAGTGCAACATGACCACAGCCGCGAGCAGGTGGTGGGGCGGATGATCGCCCTGCTTCATCAGGCTGCACAGCACGGTGTCGAACTGGTGGTGTATCCAGAACTCGCTCTGACAACGTTCTTTCCGCGCTGGTTCGTCGACGACATCGCCGAAGCCGACCACTGGTACGAACGCTCGATGCCCAACGCCGCCACCCAACCGTTGTTCGACGAGGCTCACCGGCTGGGGATCGGCTTCTGCATCGGCTACGCCCTGCTCGACGGTGATGGGCATCGGTGGAACGTTCAGACGCTCGTCGAGCGCGACGGTTCTATCGTCGCGAGCTACACCAAGACCCACATTCCCGGACACGAGCACAACGAACCTGACCGTCCGTTTCAACATGCGGAGAGGTACTACTTCGAACCCTCGCCCGACGGCTTCGGTGTCTGGCGGGCGTTCGGCGGCCTCGTGGGGATGATGATCTGCAACGACCGGCGCTGGCCGGAAACGTATCGGGTGATGGGTCTGCAGGGTGTTGAGATGATCCTCTGCGGCTACAACACGCCGATCCATTACGTGCCGGATCCGAGCCAAGACATCCTGCAGGGTTTTCACAATGCGTTGGTGATGCAGAGCGGCGCCTACCAGAACGGCACCTGGGTGGTGGGTGTTGCCAAGGGCGGTGTGGAGGAAGGCGTCGACTCGTTGGCGCAGTCGATGATCATCGCTCCCAGCGGCCAGATCGTCGCGCAGGCCGTGACGGCAGACGACGAGTTGGTGATCGCTCGCTGCGACCTCGATTGGTGCAAGCGCTACAAGGACACGTTGTTCGACTTCGACCGCTATCGCCGGCCAGAGGTGTATGGCCGTATCACTGATCAACGCGGCGTGGTCGAGCCGGCCTGATGGGATCGATCACACCAGGCTTTGTGTGTGGGCACCACCATCTGTATGCAGCACTCGCGCGTGGCATGCCGCCACCTCCGAAGCAGCCGACGAACTTCATCGAGATCCTCGAACAGGTCTGGTGGCGGCTCGATGTCGCTCTCGACGAGGAGATGATCCGTTGGGCGGCCAAGCTTGGCGCAGTCGAAGCACTGATGAGTGGCACGACTGGCATCATCGATCACCACGAGAGTCCGTCGGCGATCGAGGGCAGCTTGTCGATCATCGCCGAGGCGTGCGCCGAAGTCGGGGTCCGGGTCAACTGCGCCTACGGCGTCACCGACCGGCACGGCTCGTCGGAGGCCATCCGCGGGCTGGCCGAGAACGAGCGCTACCTCCGCGCCGGTGGTCGTGGGATGGTCGGTGTGCATGCCGCGTTCACGTGCAAGGACGAGACCTTGGACGCAGCAGCAGGACTGGCCACCGACCTCGGCGTGGGCGTGCACATCCACGTCGCCGAGGGAGTCGCTGACCGCGACGCGGGAGCCCGCCTCGAAGCGCTCGCCGCCGATGATTGGTTGCTCGTTCACTGTGTTCATCTGGATCGGGCGTTGCCCGGCACCATCGCGCACAACCCACGATCAAACATGAACAACTCGGTGGGTTACTCGGCGCCGACGACGCGATCGAATCGTGTCGTGTTGGGCACCGACGGAATCGGGGCGGACATGCTCGAGGAAGCCCGCCTCGCCTACATGCGCCTGCGCGAATACGACGTCACTTCCGGTCCCGACGTGGTCTGGTCGTGGCTCGAGGAGGGGTACCGCTTCTTCCCCGAGTGTCGACAAGATCGTGTCGAGTTCAACTACGACCACGCCGACAGTGCGTGGCACACGGCGTTCACGCCGGGTGTGCGCGCCGTCAACGTCACGCTCGGCTCGGGCGAGGTGGTCGTGCTCGACGGCCGCCCCACACGCGTCGATCTCGACGAGGTCCGCGCCAAATCCGCCGAGCAGGCCGGACGACTGTTCGCCAGGTTGTAGGCCAATCGTGAAAGGGTCCGCATGACCACCCCCGCCGCCATCTATCTGCAAGACGCCCATTCAATCCGTGAAGGGATGGAGTTCGTCAAGTATGCCGAGGCCAAGGGGTTCGACGCCGTGTGGCAGGCCGACAGCCGATTGGTGCGCGATGCCGTCGTGCCGATGGCCGCGTTCGCCTCGGTGACCGAGACCATCAAGATCGGTTCGGGCGTTGTCGATTGCTGGACTCGGAACCCGGCCCGCCTGGCATCGACGTTTTCGACCCTCGATGACCTTGCGCCGGGCCGGGTCATCCTCGGCATAGGCGCGTGGTGGGACCCGTTGGCGAAAAAGGTGGGCATTCAACGCGAGAGCCCGTTGGGCGCGATGCGCGAAGTCGTTACGGCGGTGCGCGCGCTGTTGCACAACGAGACCGTGAGCTTCGACGGTCAGTACGTGCACCTCGACGGCGTCGAGCTCGACTACGTCTACCAGGAGCGTCGGCCGAAGGATGTGCCGATCTACATCGGGGCGACGGGCATGAAGATGATGGAGCTGACTGGCGAGATCGCCGATGGAGTGGTGCTGAACTACCTGGTCTCGCCCGAGTACAACCAACAGGCCATCGCGGCGTTGGAGGTCGGGCTGGCCCGATCAGGTCGTCATCTCGCCGACATCGATCGCCCGCAGTTGGTCGTCTGCTCGGTGCACGACGATCGAGCGACGGCGCTCGACATGGCTCGCTTGATGGTCACGCAGTACCTCGGTCAACAGCCGCACATCATGAAGGCATCTGGCGTGCCGCAGAGCCTGCTCGACCGCGTCGGCGACGTGCTGACGTGGCCGGCCACTCATGAGCAAGTGGTCGCGGCATCAAGGTTGGTACCCGACGAGATCGTGCAGATGCTGACTGCCTCGGGAACGCCGGCCGAGGCCCGCGAACGGGTCTCGCACTACATCCGCAACGGTTGCACCTGCCCGATCCTGTATCCACTCGGTGACGTCTACGCCACGATCGACGCGTTCGCGGGCTGGAACGTCACGCCGTAACCGTTGGGCGCGAGATCCGCCGGCTGGGGCGTGTTCCCGCGCCCAGCCGGGTGGAGTGCCGAGCTAGAGCGCCAGCTTCTGCCGGTAGTGGGTCTGGCGGGTGCGGCCGACGGCAGCGCACGCGGCGCTTGTGCCGACCAATGGGGTCAGTTCGTCGATAGCTGTCTCGATCATCTCGTCGCGTCGCCGTTGGTCCCTGCGCTGTCGGTAGCGAATTCCTCCAACAGCGCCGAGGTTTTTCCCTGGATCTCGATCACATTGCGAGCTCGTTCCAGGTCGCCCTCCAACCGTTCGACCCGGTGACGCAGCCGGGTGTTCTCGCGTTCGGCCGGATCGTGCGGCGGACGGCCGGGTTTGCTGGCCAGGGCGTTGATGGCGCCTCGATCTCGCTGCTTGCGCCACTCCGAAAGGAGCGAGGTGTACAAGACCTCGCGCCTCAGCAGTTCGCCTTTGCCGTCGCGGTCCAAGCCGTCGTACTCGGCAAGGATCTCGAGCTTGTACTTCGCGCCGTAGCGGCGGCGCGTCGACCGCTCAGTTCGTGGCACTTCTTCAGGCAGGGAATTGATGGTCATCGCCATCGGAAGTCTCCGTTCTCGTCTTCCGCATTTGGGTCGGCCGGGCGACCACGCCGTCGACAGGTTTTTCCCCAACCCTTCCTCAAATGTGGAAGTGATCGTCGAAGAACGTCCTGATCGGCCGACACAGGTGGTGTGACCAATGGGCTTTCATCTCCGACGGTCCTGGCGACGCCGAGGATTCCCGACCACATCAACGAGCTTCTCGAGCAGTGTTTGGAGATGCGAGGTTCTGATCTGCACCTTGCGGCCGGAGCGCCGCCCACCGCACGTGTCAACGGCGACTTGGTTCCGATGGACAACTACGCGGTCATGCGCGGTGATGCGATCGAGCGCCTCGTCTTCTCCATCCTCAGCGACCGCAAGATCGCCGATTTCAACAGCGAGCTCGAGTTGGACACGAGCTACTCGATTCCCGGCAAGAGCAGGTTCAGAATGAACGTGTTCCGCCAGCGCGGTTCGATCGGCGCTGTGTTGCGAACGATCCCTTTCCACATCCCGGATTTCGCCAGTTTGAAGATGCCGGCCGTCATCGAGACGTTCGCCCAACTACCGCGGGGCTTGGTGTTGGTGACGGGCCCAACAGGCTCCGGGAAGTCGACCACCCTGGCTGCATTGCTCGACATCATCAATAGCAGCAAGCCGGTGCACATCCTGTCGTGCGAGGATCCGATCGAGTTCCTCTACGGGCACAAGAAGGCCATCGTCAACCAGCGTGAGGTGGGTGAGGACACGAAGAGCTTCGCGTCGGCGCTGAAGCGGGCCCTACGCGAGGACCCCGACGTGATCATGGTTGGCGAGATGCGCGATCTGGAAACCATCAGCATGGCCTTGACGGCTGCGGAGACGGGCCACCTTGTCTTTGCGACGTTGCACACACAATCCGCGTCGCAGACCGTCGATCGCATCGTCGACGTGTTTCCACCCGATCAGCAGGGCCAGATCAGGGTGATGCTGGCGACGAGCCTGCAGGCAGTGGTGACGCAACAGCTGCTGCCGGCATGCGACGGCAGCGGGCGCGCGGCGGCGGTGGAGGTATTGATCGCCACATCGGCGGTGCGCAACCTGATTCGTGAGCGCAAGGGTTTCCAGCTCGCCAGCCAAATGCAATCGGGTGCCAGGTTCGGCATGGTGACGATGGACCAGAACCTTGCCGAACTGGTCCGGGCGAAGCGGATCAGCATCGAAGTCGGGTTGGAGCATGCTTCGAATCCCGATGACCTGCGCAGCCTGTTGGGTATCAGGTCGGCGATATGAGCGGCCCCGGGGCCCGTTCGGTGCCGAGTTGGCGACGGTAGGTCGCAATCGTCCACCTGCTGATGTTCAGTGCCTCGCCCGCGGCGATGTGCGACATGTCGTGGAGACCAATCAGCTGCCTCAGCAAGAGCCGGCGCCGCGGTGAGACGAACGGCAACAGCCGAGCGTTGACCAACACATCCAAGGCATCTTCGGGACTGCAGTCGAGGTGCTTGGCGACACCGTAGATCCCTCGGGAGTCGAACGCGGCCTTGATATGCGGGACGTCGCCAGCCGAGAACGCACCCAGATGGGCGTCGTGTTCGATTTGTGTTCGCCTACAAGGCGAGCAGATCGTGCTGGTGTTGTCGCGGGCCAGTCGACCCCCGCACGAAGCGCACAACACGGCGGCACGTGCCGCCACCATCAGGCCGCATCGCCGAGCATCGTCAGCAGCAGGCACGTGTATGGCTCGAGGCGGTGTGCCAACCGTGCCGGAAGATCGCGATGGGCAGATTCGTTCAGCTCGGACCACTGCGAGAGATCCGTCGCCAGTTGCTGGTTCTGCGAGGCAACGACTTCCATCCACGCTGTCAAGCACCGCACACGAATTCCTCCGAGCTCGCGTCCTTCGACCTGATCCTCGGTGGTAACGGAATCGTCGGTTGGCCCCCAGGGGGTGTCCCATACCTCGGCAACGGTGGAGGGATGGCGCGAGGAGAGCAAGCTCTGTGCCCAGTCGATGCGGGCTGGATTCGGGGCAAGCGAGTTGGCGACTGCGAGTAGTTCGCGAGCGGTGAGCGTGCGTTGTTCTACCTGCTCACGGCGTGCCATTTCCCCCTGGAACCAGCGTCGTCGAACCCGTTCCTGGCGGCTCAGCCAATCGTCGCTGCGGGCGGCCTCGATGCGCGCCCGGCCGACCTTGGCGTCGAGAAAGGTGGTCCATGTTTCGATGCGCGACCAATCGATCCGACGGCATGCATCCCATGTCAGACGCAGCACCTGCGACAGAACCTCGTTGCGGTCGGCGTGCGCTGGCAGGCCGGCCGACTGAGACCTGGCGAACGACACCGCCCACGGATGCACCACGTTGTACAGCTCCGCCGTCAGCTCGTCGCCGGGCTCGCCGGCGGCATGCCGACGGGCGAGGGGTTCGAGCACCGACGCCGTGAATCTGCGGTCGCGCGGCGACGCGACGCATGAGGCCGAACCAACTGAGCAAAGCATCTGCACCCATTTCACCGAGAGCGCTTCATCGGTTCGTCACGCACGAAGCGACGATGTCACGAACAGTGTTGTACCCATCACGGACCTCTCGAAGACCTTTTGGACACAGATATCTCTGAGAATCATTGGGCCGCGGCGAGCTCTCGATGCTCCTGGCCGACTATCAGCTGGTGTGCGGTGTCAACACGACCTTCATTGCCGTGTCGGCGCCAAGGGCTGTCTGCATCGCCGTCTCGACCTCTTCCAGCGGGAACGTATGGGTGACAGCGTGATCAAACGGCACCCGTTCGTGGTGCTTGGCGAGCATCGCCAACGTCGAGTCGTACGCGCGAGCGTCCTCGCCGGCAACACCGACGATGGTCAGGTTCCTGCCGAGGATCGCGGCCGGGTTGATCGGCACAGTGCCGAGGTCGACGAACGCGCCGACCTCGATCAAGGTCCCGCCATCGCGCAGCAACGACAGCGATGGAGCGAAGCTGGCGGGGTGACCCGTCGCGTCGACCACCACATCGACGCCGCGGCCAGACGTGAGATCGCGAACGAATGCGGCTGCGGCTGGGTCGGCTCCGCTGGCCACAAACGTGTCGGTCGCACCGAGATCGACACCCAGCGCGACCCGCGGCCCGAACGGGTCGATCGCAATCACGCGTGAGGCACCCATCAAGCTGGCCTTCGCGACATGGACGATCCCGACCGGTCCGATGCCCACGACCGCAACGGTGTCACCCTCGCGGAATCCACCCGGTCGTGGCATCTTCGCTGCCAGGTCGAGGCTGTGCGTGACAGCGAACAGCTCGGTGAGCACCGCCACATTCGTGGGCAGACCGTCAGGAACGTGGAAGACCGGTGTGTGCGGGCGAAGGTAGAGATACTCGGCCCAACCACCGAACAAGTGCGGTGCCTCCGAACACGTGAGTGAATTGCCGTAGTTCTCCAGCCGACGGCAGAAGTAGTACGGGTAGTCGCCGCGACAGAACTCGCATTCACCGCACGCCCGGTTGGGCGCTGGTACGACTCGGTCGCCGAGCTGTAGAGGTGAGCCGTCGAAAGCGCTCGCGCCACCATCGCCGATAGCGGTGACGATGCCGACGTTCTCGTGTCCCTGGATGATGGGGAAAGGCGTCGACGAAGCGTGATCAGTGCCTGCGTATTGCTGAGTCTCGCCACGGAACGTGTGCTTGTCGGTGCCACAGATCCCCGAGGCGAGCATCTTCAGGAGCACCGCCCCTGGTTCGAGCGCTTCGGGGTATGGAAAGCGCCGCAGCTCGAGCTGCCCCGGTGCGACGAGTGTTGCGGCGAGCACATCGGTGGTCATCGCCGGATCGTAGACGCATGAGACGGTACGCCTTCGGCCTGCCGTCTCACCCACGATCTCCGCCGACGGCCGGATTGGGACAAGATTGCGATGTGGATGTGACGGCAGCGCTCGTCGAGCACGCGACGATTCGATGGTGGCCGCGAGCGAGCTGTCGGTCGACGATGCCCTCGCCCAACTCCCACCTCATCTCTCATCGCACAGTGTTGGCATGAGGCGAGCGGCGGGGCACAATGTGCGGGTCGAAGGGGAGTAGCCCTCGGGATCGGTCGTCAACACGGCAGCTTGCTGCCCGGCCCCCCGCCCGCCACCAGCGGGAGCAAGACCTTCGACTGTCCGTCAATTCGAGACAGTCGAAAGGTCTATTCCGTTGCATTTCATTTCTGCCACCGATCGTTCCCAGTTCGTCGATGTCGATGTCTCCGTCGGCGCGTGGGTCGCGCTGCTCGTCGTGATCGTCGCGATGTTGGGCATCGACCTGTATCGCCATCGCGAAGCCCACGCGCCAACACCCAAGGAAGCTGCAACCGAGTCGATCATCTGGGTGATGTGCGGGCTTGCCTTCGCGGGCGTGATCGCCGTGACATTCGGCGCAGCCGCGTTCGGCGAGTTCATCAGCGGCTACCTGATCGAAAAATCGCTCAGCGTCGACAACGTCTTCGTGTGGTCGATGTTGTTCGCCACGTTGGCCGTCCCGCTGAAGTACCAGCATCGAGTGTTGTTCTGGGGCATCTTCGGAGCCCTCACGCTGCGAGCGATCTTCATCGTCTTGGGCAGCGCATTGATCAGCCGATTCTGGTGGCTGTTGCTTGCCTTCGGTGGCTTCTTGGTGTACACCGGCGCCAAGATCATCCGCCACCGTGACGACGAGGCCGACAGCGAATCGACACGCGGCCTCGGCTTGCTACGTCGAGTCCTGCCGGTTGCGGACGAACTCGACGGACAGAAGTTCTTCACGAAGATCAACGGTCGCCGCGCCGCAACGCCATTGCTCGCCGCACTATTCGTCGTCGAGATCACCGACATCATCTTCGCGGTCGACTCCGTGCCCGCGATCCTCGCGGTGAGCAACGAGTCGTACCTCGTGTTCGCATCCAACGCGTTCGCGATCCTCGGCTTGCGGGCGATGTACTTCCTGCTCGCCAACGCCAAGGAACGCTTTCACTACCTCTCACACGCGCTCGGCGGCATCTTGATCTTCGTTGGCCTGAAGATGACGGTCTCGCACTGGATCCACACGAACACCTACGTGTCGCTGGCAATCATCGTGGCAATGCTGGTTGCGGCGATCGTGTTCAGTCAGCGGCGTCGGGTTGAGTGACGCTTTCGGTGACGGCCGGAGGTGCGGCCACCTTCTTCTTCGGCGGAGGAACACCCACCGACGGTGCCTTGTCGGCCCATTCCGGCCAGCGCCGACGGCTGACGATCGACAACAACCGCAAGAGTTTCATCGCTTTCTCGTCCTCCTGCGCGGGTCGGGCAACGATCACTCCATCGGCGATCATCCTCGTGATCACCTCCTCACCCAGTTCGGTACGAACGATCGTCAGCGTCCAGTCGTTGTCTTCGCCGATGCCTCCGGTGGCGATGTCGCTGTGCTCGGCGGCGAAGTCGGGGCAGTTCTTACATCCCTCGCGCGTCCACTGGTGGCATTCCTTGAGATCGATCTCGTGGTACGAGCCGTCTTTCATCCAGATCTGGAAGACACCCTTGATGTTCATCTTCGCCATGTCGGCCTTCTTCAGGCCGTACTTGGCCTCGAACAACTCGGGAAAGATCGCGTCGTCGAACGTCTTCGAACAGAGCAGCCCGATGTTGAACACAAAGGGCTTTCCGACCTTGCCGGCCTTGCGTTCCCACATCACCGGTGGCGACGAGGTCTGGCAACCCATCCCGACCAAGGCCAAGCGAGTCAGCCCGGCGTCGAGTGCATCTCGCAGCGCCAGCGGATTGGCGCAATATGTGTAGCGACTGCCGGCCGTCGCCAGCACGTCGTCGACGGTGCGGGCCAGAACGGGCTTGGCCTTCCACGCGTCATCAGGCTCCACACCACTGACCATTGCGGCCTCGATGTAGTCGTTCTGCAGCAGCCAGACCAGCATCGCCGACACGAAGCCGCCATCTTGGCCCCGTTCGTGTTGCGTGGTGTCGGTGGCCCGAGTCAACAGCAGTTGGCGCCAGATCCCGGCCATCTCGTCGGGCTCGCGGATGCGACCGAACAGGTGCATATCGGCTGCGGTTTCCCACGCTCGGAATCGAGGACACGCGCGCGTGCATGTGGTGCAGCCCTTCTCGCCGTGAATGCAGTTGTCGGGACCCAGTTCTTCTTCGAGGTGGAACGGCTTGTACTTCCCCTCCTCGTGCTCGTAGCCGATGACATCGTGCGGACATGTGACCACGCATCCGGCGCAGCCCGTGCACAGCCCGGTGGTGATGACCTCTTCGTAGAGCTCCTTCCATTGTGCGGTCCAGCGCTCAGCCTTGGCCGGCGACGGTTCGGTCACAGTCATGGTTCGACTTTAGGTGTCAGACAGCGTCGCTGCCTTCTTCGCCGGTGCGGATGCGAACGATTCGGTCGACCTCGGTGACCCAGATCTTGCCGTCACCGATCTTGCCGGTCGCAGCCGCGTCGCGAATGGTGTCGACGAATCTGTCGGCGACGGTGTCGGCGACGACGAGTTGGACACAGACCTTGGGCACATAGTCGATCATGTATTCCGCACCGCGGTACGTCTCGCTGTGGCCGCCTTGGCGACCGAAACCGCGCACCTCGCTGACGGTCATGCCCTGTGCACCGGCGGCCTTCAACGCCTCTTTGACGTCATCGATCTTGAAGGGCTTGACGATCGCTGTGATGAGCTTCATCGAGAGGTCCTCCGTGGCGTTGTCGGGCGGCGGTTGGCCGTGTTGGCCTGCAAGTTAGCCGGGTTGAAATCGGCCCGAAAAAGGCAGCGTCCCCAGGCCATCTGCGGAAAGACGACCTGGGGACTGCCCCTGACATTGGGCGTCGTTGGGTGCGACGTCGCCCAGTGTTCTGGCCAGTCCCCGAAGGCACCGGCGGAGGTACTGTACGCGTGGCCGTCGGCTGGTGTACAGATACCGACCCACATTTTCCGAGAACTATCGCACGAAGAAACCCTGGTAGCGGAACCATTACCACATTCGGTGAGGCCGCACCGCCGAGTCACTGAACGTGAGAGTGTTCGGGGGCGAATGGACGACCGGCGTCACCATTGACGCCGATCGTGACGGTCACGATAAACGGCGCAGATTTCGCGATGATCGCTGGTCTGTTTCCAATGTCGCTCAATTTCGTGCGAGCAGCACACACGATTGCGTTGCCGCCGTGTTCGAGGTCTATGCCGGGTCGCCGGCGAGGGCGGATGCGGCGGTGATCGCCTCGTCGCTCAACATCCACCCTCGGCTGCGCACCGTGACCACCGAGTGCGGCCCCAGGGCGCGGCGGATCGCCACCAGGAGGCTGTCGCACCTTCGCTCGCTGAGATTCAGGAGCCCGGCGCGCCGAGCTAACTCGCGGCGGCTGATCACCCGTCCACGGTTGGCCAGCAACACACTGAGAACCGACTGTTCCTGCTCCCCCAGTCGATACACGAGGGGGTTTGTGTGTCGTTCTGGGAGAGCAGGACCAGCAGTGGCCATGTCGCAAGACCCTACGAGGAAGAGGTTTCGCGTCGGTGTAGTACGTGTGAACGGAATGTAAAACCGTGACCCATGCCACCGGCGACGGACTCGTGCCGCGTTCAGCAGCACGTCAATACTGGTGCGATGGATCTGGCGTACACCCCCGACACTGAGGCGTTTCGCATCGAGATCCGCGAATGGCTTGAAAAAAATCTTCCGCCCGGCTGGGGGGGTCAGGGCTTCGAGATGCCGCCCGGTGAGCGCAAGGTGTTCAACGAGCAGTGGCCGAAGAAGCTGTATGCCGGAGGATGGATCTGCGCGACATGGCCACAGGAATATGGCGGCAAGGGCCTCACGACGATGCAGGGTGTGGTTTTGGCCGAAGAGTTTGCGCGGGTCAAGGCACCGATGCGCGCCGACTTCTTCGGTGACACGTTGGTAGGGCCGACGATCCTGCAGTGGGGAACCGAGCAGCAGAAGAAGGAGTTCTTGCCACGCATCCTCAACGGCTCTGTGCGCTGGTGCCAGGGATTCAGCGAACCCAACTCCGGTTCCGACTTGGCATCCCTGAAGACGACTGCCGTGCTCGATGGCGACGAGTGGATCATCAACGGACAGAAGGTGTGGACCACCGGGGGTCATCACGCCGACTACTGCTTCTTGTTGACCCGCACCGATCCCGAGGCTCCGAAGCACAAGGGCATTTCGTATCTGCTCGTGCCGATGCGCCAAGACGGTGTGGAGGTCCGCGGCATCACCCAACCCGACGGCACGGCCGAGTTCTGCGAAGTGTTCTTCACGCATGCCCACTGCCCGAAAGACAACGTCGTCGGGGGCGTCAACAACGGATGGAAGGTGGCCAATTCGACCTTGGCGTTCGAGCGCGGCCAATCGGCCACGACCGGCTACCGCCGTTTCGAGGACGAATACAAGTTTCTGGTCGAACATGCGGCGTCGAACGGAGTGCTCGACGATCCACTCGTCCGCCAACGGCTGATGAAGTACTACACGAAGATCCAACTGCTGCGGATCAACGGGTTGCGATCGTTGTCGGCCACGCTGTCGGGCATCAAGGACCCGGGTGTGGCCGCCCTCGGGGCGACCAACAAGATGTTCTGGAGCGAGATGCATCAAGAGGCGATGGAATTGGCGCTCGACATCTTCGGTCCCTCGTCGATGCTGATCGACACCGGCCCGACCGCAGGATCGTGGCCGGGTGCGGTCCGCGACAAGCGGCGCGCCGGCTACCCCGTCAGTCCGATGCTCAGCGCGTTCTTCTTCAGCCGCAGCGAGACGATCTGGGGCGGCACAAGCCAGATCCAACGCAACATCGTCGGCGAACGAGTGCTCGGGCTGCCAAAAGAACCATCTTGATCCCGACCCCCGACGAGGCGCTGGACGGGCTGGCTGAGCTGGGTGACACGACGCGGATGTTCACCAAGCCGTTCGTGTTCGTCACCGCAGCAACGCTTGCGTTGTTCACCTACATCGGGGTGATGGTTCCTCTTCTGCCGCGGCTGATCGAAGATCAGTTCGGCGGCAACGAGATCGACATCGGGCTGAGCCTGGCGGTGTTCAGCATCGCCGCCATCATGGTCAGGCCGCGGCTCGGTCGGTTCGCCGAGAAGCATGGTTTGCGCGCGACGATGGTCGGGGGCGCCCTGCTGGCCGCACTTGCCACCGCCGCGTGCACCCTCATCGACTCGCGCTGGGGCTTGCTTCCGTTGCGCTGCCTGCAGGGGATCGGCGAAGCGTTCCTGTTCGTCGGCGCGGCCACGAGCATCAGCGATCTGGCTCCACCAGGCCGCGGCGCCGAGGCTGCGAGCTACTTTTCGGTCGCTGTGTTCGGCGGCTTGGGCGTTGGGCCCGTCATCAGCGAATCGGTGATCGGCAGGGATCGCTTCGATGCCGGACTTTGGGTCGCTGCCGGCTTTGCCGCGTTGGCATCGGCACTGGCGATGCTGACGCCCAAGGGTGTGCGGCATCACGACATCGGCGGCGAGCGCGGTCCGCGCTTCTACCGGGCGGCCATCCCCACGGGGTTGGTGCTGGCGTTCGGTGTCGGTGGCTTCGTGACCTTCAGTGCGTTCATGCCCGACTACTCGGTGACGGTCGGGCTCGACGGATCGAAGTGGGTGTTTGCCACCTACGCAGGGGTGTGTCTGCTCTTTCGCGTCGGTGCGGCAACGGTCCCCGACCGCATCGGGCACGCCCGGGCGGTCAGCATCGCCATGAGCTTCACCGGAGCCGGATTGGCGATGCTGTTCCTGTGGCCGCATCCGATCGGTGTGTTCATCAGCACGGTCATCGTCGGTATCGGGATCTCGTTCAACTATCCATCGTTGATGGCTATGACGGTCAACGCCATTCCCGAGCGTGAGAAAGTGCGGGCGATCTCGACGTTCACGATGTTCTTCGAAATCGGCACGGCCACTGGGGCGCTGATTTTCGGCACACTCGCTGATCTCACCACCAAGCGCACTGCGTTCTTGGGTGGCGCTGGATTCTGCTTCATCGGTCTGGCCGTGTTGTGGAAGGTTGCCGTCCCGCGTACCCGGCCGTACGTGGCTGTCTGAATTCCGCTAGTCAAACGTCGAATCCGGGATCACAATGACACGGTGATCCTCGACGACGAACAGTGCTACCGCGCCGCGCAGAGTCGCGACAGCCGGTTCGACGGATGCTTCTTCACCGCAGTGAAGACAACCGGTATCTACTGCAGGCCGAGCTGCCCGGCGATGACACCAAAGCGCCGCAACGTCGAATTCTTCGTCACTGCTGCCGCCGCCCAACAGCACGGGTATCGAGCGTGCAAGCGGTGTCGCCCTGACGCATCACCGGGATCGCCGGAGTGGAATGTCCGCGCCGACGTGGTCGGCAGGGCGATGCGCCTGATCGCCGATGGTCTCGTCGATCGCGAGGGCGTCGGTGGCCTGGCGAAGCGGCTGAGCTACAGCGAACGCCAGATCAATCGACTGCTGACCACGGAGCTTGGTGCCGGTCCGTTGGCACTGGCCCGGGCCCAACGCGCTCAAACAGCGCGCACGTTGATCGAGACCACGTCGATGCCGATCACGCAGATCGCCTTCGCCGCCGGCTTCGCCAGTGTCCGACAGTTCAACGACACCATCCGCGAGGTTTTTGCATCCTCGCCGACACAGCTACGCGGGGCTCGTCAACCGACTGTTGCCGGCGGAACGTTGTCGTTGCGCCTGCCTTACCGCGCACCGTTCCACGGCGAATCGATCTTCGGCTTCTTGTGCGACCGCGCCGTCCCCGGCGTCGAGTCATGGGACGGCGCGACCTACCGACGATCGTTGCGACTGAGCCACGGCAACGCGGTGATCGCCGTGTCACCGGGGCCGAGTGGGCCGGGGCCGAACGCGGTGATGTGCACGTTGTATCTCGACAACGTCGCCGACGCGCAGGCCGCCGTCCAACGGTGCCGTCGAATGCTCGACCTCGATGCCGATCCCGACACCGTCGAGACCCACTTTGCCGACGATCCCATCTTGGCGACTCTGGTCCGCAAGCGCCCTGGCTTGCGCTCGCCAGGGCATCCCGACGGAGTCGAGCTGCTCGTCCGCGCCGTCCTGGGCCAGCAGGTGTCGGTCAAAGGTGCGCGCACTCTGGCCGCGCGGCTGGTTGCAGCAGTTGGCGAGCCCCTCGCGGTTCCTATCGAAGGCGTTACCCACACGTTCCCGTCCGCCGATGCAATCGCCGGGTGCGCAACAGGAGACTTCGCGATGCCTGCTGCCCGGTCCACGGCGCTGATACATGCTTGCGAGCAACTGGCGGCTGGCACCATCGTGATCGACGCCGGCAGCGATCGCGAGGCGATCCCCCGTCAGCTCGAAGCACTGCCTGGCATCGGTCCGTGGACTGCCATGTACGTGGCCCTGCGAGCGCTGGGGGATCCTGATGTCTTCTTGCCCACCGACATCGGCGTGCGCAACGCTCTGCGCCTGCTCGGCGCCGACTCGAGTCCACGCGGCGCCGCCAGGCTGGCCGACTCGTGGCGACCATGGCGCTCGTATGCGCTGCACCATCTGTGGGCAAGTCTGCAATGAAGGAGAACGAGATGTTTCACACGATCATCATGGATTCACCGGTCGGCGAACTGCGCCTGATCGCCGGTGACCGTGGGCTGCGTGCTGTCTTGTGGGCAGCAGAGGATGCGACACGCATCGCCTCGATCGACGACGCAGCGATGTCGGCAGGGCGAAACGCCGTGCTCGATCAAGCGGAAGCTCAGCTCGAGGAATACTTCGCCGGCACGCGGCGCGACTTCAACCTTCGTCTGGACCCTTGTGGAACACCGTTTCAGCAGTCGGCCTGGATGGTGCTGCGATCGATTCCGTACGGATGCACGATGAGCTACGGCGAGCAAGCCCGCCGCCTCGGCGATCCCAACAAGGCTCGCGCTGTCGGGGCTGCCAACGGCAAGAACCCGCTCAGCATCGTGGTGCCGTGCCATCGTGTGATCGGCTCGACCGGTCAGCTGACCGGGTTCGGCGGCGGTCTCGAAGCAAAGTCGTGGCTACTGGATCATGAGCGCCAGCCGCGGCTGATCTGACGTCATCCGCCGTGGCGGGCTCGAGCCTGTTGTTCGCGGCGGGCCTTTGCGTCGGCCTGCTTGGCGAGCTTGGCGGCTTTACGCTTCGCCTTGATCTCCTCGTCGGCCGTCGGCGGCGCCAACACGGTGATCTCCTCGTGCTCAACCACGGGCAGGGCCAGCGTCTCGTCGTGCTTCAACAACCGAGTCAGGGCGACCGAGGCAGGAGCCTCGCCAGCCACCGATCCGGCCATCATCAACCGCACCGTCGCAACCCCGTGCTTGTCGATCAGCGCCGGTGTCGCCTCCAGCAACTCGTCCTCAGTGGGATTGTCGGAGTGCTCGCCGAGCGCTTCGATGCAGTCGGCAAGGCAGGGGTCGCACAGCAGTGTCGTCATTTGTTCGAGCCCGCCGTTCAAGCGACCCCGTGCGGCGGTGGCCCGCATCGCCAGGGTGCGTGAGGATGGTTCGGTGAAGCCTCCCTCGCGAGCACCGCAGGTCTCGTCAAGTGCGGTGCGGTGATCATCGGGCAAACTGGCCACCAACGTTTCGAGTTCATCGTCGGTCATCGCCGTGAACGCCCTGTCGAGCAGCGTCAGGCCTTGCAGGCGGTTCTTCATCTGGTTCATCGGCAGTCGAGGCTACCGCTCAGGGTGGAACGGTCCGGACCTCGATGTATTGATGGAGCGTGATGGCTCCGTGACGAACTTGTGAACTATGACGTGCCCGGTGGGCTACACGCGGTTGCGAGGCCTGTGGCGCACGAGCCAGCCGATGACGATGCCTACCGCAGCGGCGGCGATCATCACGATCCCAATCGGTGCCTGGGCATCGCCAACGGCATATCCGACCCGGACCTTGTCTCGATTGTCCATCGCGACGGCAACCACCGCGACGATGATTGCCGCTATGAACAGCCAGCGCAGGAGTAGGGCGAAATCGTGTCGATGGACTGCCCCGGAATGCTCGGCGATGTCATCGCTCATTGTGGGTACCTCCGTGTTGATATTGCAGGAATGTGGTACCCCGCGTGGTGGACCTTCAACCGCATGATTGCGGTTACCTCTGACCGGCATCCTCCAGTCGCTGCGATTGCGGTCACCAGAGCTCTGGACGTGTGTGGTTGGCGGGCAAGAAACGAATGGGCGGATGGGCATCAGCTCGTTTGGCCGGAAACGTCGCGGGGTAGCCCCAAGTTCCCCTACTGAAGGAGCAACTGTTATGACCAACACCAACGACAACCGCCCCCTCGACGACCGCACTCGCGACGCAGCCCACGAAGCGGGCAAGGACGTTCGCGAAGTGGGTCGTGACGCTGCCGGCAAGGCACGCAATATCGGCCAACGCGTCTCGGACGCGGTCGAAGACGTCATCCCTGGCGATTCCGACCACGACGGTCACTGACCGCTAACGCTCCGGTAGGGGTGCTGACGTGCACCCCTACCGGAGCGATTCTTTTTCATCGGGAAGAACCCGCCGACCCGGCAAATTCCGAGTTGCGCCTTGCGCATCGGCGCCCTCGGCATGATTCGAACATGCGACACACGGTTCCGGAAACCGATGCTCTATCCCCTGAGCTACGAGGGCGGGATGCCAGGGAGGATAGCCACGAACCCTCGCCCGTCATACAGGGGCGAGCGAATCCGGCATGTCGAACGATTCATGTCACGAGTACGATCGACTCTTCATGGCTGATCCCCTTGTCATCGTGGCCGACCTGTTGGCACCGGCTTTTGCCGCGGTTGCGGGCACCGACGAGGGAGTGGATCCGGTGGTGCGCCCGAGCGACCGCGCCGATGCACAAGCCAATGGTGCACTGGCCCTGGCGAAGGCTCTTGGTCGCTCGCCACGCGACGTTGCTGACGACGTCGTGGCCGCTGCCGAACTCGCCGGAAAGGCGACAGTCGAAGTCGCTGGGCCCGGCTTCATCAACGTCACGTTCGACGAGGGCTTTCTGAAGGAGCAGCTCGACCTGCTCGCCGGCGACGATCGCCTTGGGGTGCGAGTATCCGTGACGCCTGAGCGGGTCGTTGTGGATTACTCCGCACCCAACATCGCCAAAGAGATGCACATAGGTCACCTGCGTACGACCGTGATCGGTGACGCGCTGGTGCGCATGCTCGACTTCGTCGGCCACACTGTGATCCGCGAAAACCATGTGGGCGACTGGGGCACACCGTTCGGCATGACGATCGAGCACCTGATCGACCTTGGCGAGACCGAGGCAGCAGCGGGCCTCAGCGTGGGTGACCTCGGCGGCTTTTACAGGCAGGCGCGGGCGAAGTTCGACGGCAGCGAGGAGTTCCAGGCGCGAGCGCGAAACCGCGTGGTGCTGTTGCAGAGCGGTGATCCCGAGACATTGCGATTGTGGAAACTGCTGGTCGATCTCAGCATGCAGTACTTCAATCGGCTGTATCGCAAGCTCGGCGTGTTACTGACTGACGACGATCTCGCCGGCGAGAGCATGTACAACGACCTGCTGCCCGAAGTCGTCGAGCGTTTGCGGGCGGCGGGTCTTCTGGAAGTCAGCGACGGTGCCGAGGTCGTGTTCCCATCCGGTTACACCAATCGCGAGGGGGAGCCGCTGCCGCTCATCGTCAGGAACAGTGTTGGCGGCTTCAACTACGGCACCAGCGATCTCGCTTGCGTGCTCGATCGGGTCGAACGGGTCAAGGCGACCCTTCTCCTCTACGTCGTCGGCGCGCCGCAGTCGCAACACCTGGCGATGGTCTTCGACGTTGCCGCGATGGCCGGCTGGCTGCGACCGCCCACTCGCGCCGTCCACGTCGCGTTCGGAAATGTGTTGGGCAGCGACCGGAAGATGCTGAAGAGCCGCGACGGCGAACCCGTGAGGTTTGTCGATGTGCTCGACGAGTCGATCGAACGTGCCACGGCGAGTGTTCGTGAGAAGAATCCAGACCTGCCCGAAGACGAGCAGATGCACATCGGCCGGATCGTCGGTACCGGCGCGTTGAAGTACGCCGACTTGTCGACGGATCGAATCAAGGACTACGTCTTCGACTGGGATCGGATGCTTTCATTCGAAGGCAACACAGCGCCGTATCTGCAGTACGCGCACGCGCGGATCAAGTCGATCCTGCGCAGAGCCGGGGCACCCGAGGCAGCGCATGGGGCCGCCCCCACACTGGTGCCGCAGGAACGCGACCTGATCCTTCAACTGCTGCAGTTCGACTCGGCGATCCACGACACGCTCGAGAAGTACAGCCCGCATCGGCTGGCGACATACCTGTTCGAGCTGGCGCAGAGCTTCACCGCGTTCTACGAGGCGTGCTCCGTGCTGAAAGCCGAGCCGCAAACGCGTGCGTTCAGGCTCGTGCTCTCCGAGCAGACAGCGCGAGTGCTCGCCAAGGGGCTCGATCTGCTCGGCATCGAGGCTCCGGAGCGCATGTGACGGCGATCCCCCTGTCGCTGTTGCCCGATACTGCCGAAGTGCTGCCAGACGGTTCGCTGGCCATCGGCGGTTGCCGTGTGCTGGACGTTGTCGCCGAGTTCGGCACGCCCGTATTCATCTACGACGAAGCCCATCTGCGATCGAGGTGCCGCGAAGCTGTCGCCGCGTTCGGGCCGGAGCGCGCCGTGTACGCAACGAAGGCATTCCTGTGCAAGGCGATGGCCCGCCTCGCCTATGACGAGGGCATGTTGCTGGACGTTGCGAGTGGTGGCGAGATGTACGTCGCACTGGCTGCAGGCGTGCCGGCGAATGCCCTCACCTTCCACGGCAACAACAAGAGCGCCGCGGAGTTGCGCGCAGCCATCACCAATGGCGTGCGGCACATCGTGGTCGACAGCTTCGACGAACTCGATCGGCTCGATTCCCTGCACGCTGAGGGTCTGCCCACACCAAAGGTTCTCGCCCGGATCACGCCAGGCGTGCACGCCCACACCCACGAGTTCATCGCGACCGGACAGGACGATTCGAAGTTCGGCTTCAATCTCGGCAACGGCGATGCACAACGCGCCGTCGATCGCATGCGTACATCCGCCAGTGTCGATCTGGTCGGGGTGCATTGCCACATCGGCTCCAACGTGTTCGCGGCTTCCAACTTCGCCAAAGCGGCGGAGATCATGGCCGGCTTCGCGGTGCCCCTCGATCTCCCCGAGCTGGTGCTCGGTGGCGGTCTCGGCGTCGCGTACGTCGAGGGCGAGGAAGCGCCGTCGATCACGCAATGGGGCAATGTGTTGCTCGACGCGTGCGCTTCGCTGGGGGTGAGCAGCCGTGTCAGCGTCGAGCCCGGGCGGGCAATCGTCGCAGATGCGGCCATCACCGTGTACACGATCGGCACGATCAAGCACATTCCCGACGTGCGCACCTACGTTGCGGTTGATGGCGGGATGAGCGACAACCCGAGACCGGTGCTCTACGGAAGCGGATACGAGGCATTCCTCCCGGCCGATGTCGCCGCGCCGCGAACCTTGCCGGCTCGCCTGGTCGGCAAGCACTGCGAAAGCGGCGACGTGTTGATCTTCGACGCCCTGCTCCCCGAGAAAACCACGGTGGGTGAAATTCTCGCCACTCCGGTAACTGGCGCGTATGGGCGCAGCATGGCCAGCAACTACAACATGCTGACCCGTCCGCCGGTGGTGTTCGTCGGTGACGGCCGGTGCCGCGCCGTTGTGCGCCGCGAGTCGATGGAAGACCTGGTTCGATGCGACCTGGATTGATCGGCAGCCTCCGCCGGCTCGTCGGCAAGATCGCGCCCGGTGCCGGGGTGCCCGATGACCAGATGCACATCGAGTACACCCCGTGCCTCGACGGTGACCCCGATCCTGGCGAGGTTGTGTGGACCTGGGTTCCCTACGAGGAAGATCCCTCAAAGGGCAAGGATCGCCCGGTGGTGATCATCGGTCGCCGTGGCACCAACTTGCTCGGCGTGGCGTTGACGTCCAAGTCGCACCCCAACGAACAACAGGTCACGATCGGTCCCGGGCCGTGGGATCAGGCCGGACGCACGAGCTACGCCAAGGTTGAACGACTGCTCGATGTCGACCCCCAGGAGGTGCGTCGTGAGGGTGCAGTTCTGGAGCGTCAGCATTTCGACCAGGTCGTTGCCGGAGTGCGGCTGGCCCACCGCCGTCCGTGAGTCCGTCCTGATCAGCGGGTGGGTCGAATGACCCAATCGGGTGACATTCTCTGTACGTAGCGGTTCTTGACGAATACTGTACGGACATCCTCATCGCGGGGAGATACGGCGGGATTGGTCACTGTGAAGCTCTCTCAACTCATCATGTCTGCCGGCATCGCCACCGCAAGCCTCGTCGGATTCGGCGGAATCGCGTCCGCAGCGCCCACCGCGAGCACGTCAGCAGTAGCTTGCGTCAACGGTGATGGAGTGATCGATCTGGCCCTCTCCAACCCGACCAACGAGGCCGCGGCCGAGTTCGTCATCACCAACCCGCAGACGTTCATCGCATCGGTGGTACACGTCGGTCCGGGCGCCTCACAGGTCGTGACGGTCGGCGGATTGTCAGATGGCTCGGTCATCGTGCCTGTGCAGTTCAACGGCAATGACGCAAGTGTCGGTTCGCTGATCGCCTGCGACGCACCGGCATGCGCTCAGGGAGTCTTGACTTCCGTCATCGATGAGAGTGGTGTTCAGCACCAAGCTTGTGTCGAGTCCGCTGCCGACGCTCCTCCTGTCGCGGCGCCCGTCAAGGCTTCTCTGGTGGCGCAGTCGACACCGGCGACGACGTCGGCCACGAGCTCGGCCCGGCTGCCAGCCACCGGTACCGGTACCGATGGGTTGATCATCGCTGCGTTGCTGGTCGGCAGTGGATCCGTTGCTTCGCTGTTCAGCCGCCGCAAGTCCTGAGCGCGGCACGCTGTCTGACCTGGCACAAAGGGTTTCGACAGCGACACGTCAGCCCGTAGCCTTCCGCCCGTGACCAAGCTCGTGCGGATCGGTGTGCTGGGATGCGGCAACGTTGGCTCCGCGTTCGTGAATTTGGTGACGGCCCAGCAGGCGATGATCGAAGCCCGCACCGGCGTGCGCCTGGAGGTGGGTGCGGTCGCAGTGCGCAACCTCAGCCGCGAGCGCGATGTCGATCTGGCCGACGGCGTGCTCACCCGCGACGCGCATGCGGTTGTCGCCGACCCCTCGATCGACTTGGTCGTCGAAGTCATCGGCGGGATCGAGCCGGCACGAGAGTTGATCACGTCTGCGCTGAAATCAGGAAAGCCGGTCGTCACCGCCAACAAGGAGTTGCTGGCCAACGTCGGCACCGAACTGTTCGGCGTCAGCGACGACTCGGGCGTCGATCTGCTGTTCGAAGCAGCAGTTGCCGGTGGTATTCCCATCATCCGCGCCTTGCGCGAGAGCCTGCGCGGGGAACCGATCACCCGCGTCATGGGGATCATCAACGGCACCACCAACTTCATCCTCACCAAGATGACCGAGGACGGTGCCGATTACGGCGTCGCCCTCGCCGAAGCCCAGGCGCTGGGCTTCGCCGAGCGCGATCCAACGGCCGACGTCGAGGGCTTCGACGCCGGCGCCAAGGCGGCGATCATGGCCTCGATCGCCTTCGGGTCGAAGGTGGTTGCAGGCGACGTGTACCACGAAGGCATCAGCGGGATCACCGCTGCAGACATCGCGATGGCCAAACGGCTCGGGTACGTCGTCAAGCTGCTGGGCATCGCCGAGATCGATGCCGCGTCGGGCGACATCGCCGTGCGGGTGCACCCGGCCATGGTCCCGGTGGGGCACCCATTGGCCAGCGTCAACGGCAGCTACAACGCGGTGTTCGTCGAGGGTGCCGCAGTTGGATCGTTGATGTTCTACGGACGCGGGGCCGGTGGCCTGCCAACTGCCAGTGCGGTGCTCGGCGACGTGATCGACGCTGCGGTCAACCTGTCGAAGGGCACGCATGGTTCGATCGGCACGTTCGGCCGCGCTCACATGCGCGCCATCGACGAGACTTCCGCGGAGTACTTGTTGAGCCTCGATGTCGCCGACAGGCCGGGCGTGTTGCACGCTGTCACGGGCGTGTTCGCGCGCCACGATGTCAGCATCCGCGCCGCCGAGCAGGAGGGCAATGGCCCCGAGGCGAGGCTCGTGTTCATCACGCACGAGGCGCGTGAATCAGCCGTGCAGGCCACGGTGCGTGAACTGCGCGATCTCGATGTCGTGCGCAACATCGGCGGTCTGCTTCGTGTGATCGGCGGCTGACATGCGATACGTCTCCACCCGGGGGCAGGCCGTTGAGCTTGGCTTCACCGAGGCGTTGCTGGCGGGCCTGGCCACCGATGGCGGCTTGTACGTTCCGGTCGAGTGGCCGTGCCTTCCGCCGCGTGCCTCCGACATGACCTACGCGTCTCGGGCAGCGCAGATCATGCAGACCTTCGTCGGCGACGAGATCGCCGTCGACACCCTTGCGGCACTGTGTGTCGACGCGTATGCCACGTTCGATCATCCAGCGGTTGTTCCGCTGGTACAGATTGGTGACGAGGATTTCGTGCAGGAGCTGTTCCACGGTCCGACGTTGGCGTTCAAGGATCTCGCCCTGCAGTTGGTCGGGCGGTTGTTCGAGCATGTGCTGGCGCAGCAAGGTCGCAGAGTCACGATCGTCGGGGCGACATCGGGTGACACCGGGTCGGCGGCAATCGATGGTGTGAAGAACTGTACGCATGCCGACATCGTCATTCTGTTCCCGAAGGGCCGCACGAGCGAGGTGCAGCGCCGGCAGATGACAACGGTCAACTCGTCGAACGTTCATGTTGTCGCGATCGACGGCTCGTTCGACGATTGTCAAGATCTTGTCAAGGCGATGTTCAACGACGTCGAGTTCCGCGAGCGCCTCGGCCTCAGCGCCGTGAACTCCATCAACTGGTCACGCGTGATGGCCCAGGTCGTCTACTACGTGACCGCGACGGATCACCTGCGTGGAGAAATCAACTTCTGCGTTCCGAGCGGCAACTTCGGCAACGTGTTCGCCGGTTGGATTGCCAAGCAGATGGGCGCACCTGTCGGCAAGCTCGTGATCGCCTCGAACGCCAACGACATCCTGACCCGGTTCATCACCGACAACGACATGACGACGCGTCCTGTGCGACCGTCGTTCAGCCCGTCGATGGACATTCAGGTGTCGTCCAACTTCGAGCGTCTGCTGTTCGAGATCAACGGTCGCGACGGTGGGCAGACGGCCGAGCAGCTGCAGCGTTTCCGCGCCACCGGCTCGCTGTCGATCGAAGCCGACCAGCGCGCCGACTACATCGAGCGTGATTTCGTCGCCGCCCGCATCGATGACGACGAGACGCTCCATGTGATCGGGCGCACGTACGCGTCGACAGGTATGTTGCTCGACCCGCACACGGCCGTCGGGGTCGGCGTCACCGAACGTCTCCGATCGTCGATCCACGGACCGATCGTCACACTGGCCACCGCCCATCCGGCGAAGTTTCCCGACGCAGTCGAGCGGGCCACCGGCATTCGCCCGCAGCTTCCCGCACGCCTCGTGGACCTGATGGATCGTCCAGAGTTCGTGACTGAGCTCCCCAACGATCTCGCCGCGGTCGAACACTTCATCGACAGTCGCGCCCGGCGGTGAACGTTCGGTGAATCGTCAGTTGTCGCACCAGCTACCGTTCGGTCGATGGGGGACAATCTCAACTTCGCGCTGCCAACAAACATCACCGAACTGACACCGGAGTATCTCACCAAAGCGCTGAGACGCGGCGGTCATCTATCGAAAGGCGAGGTCTCCTCGGTCGACGCCAGCCCACTCGGAGCGGGTGTCGGCTTCGTCGGTCAGTTGGCTCGTTTGCAGCTCGGATACGAGGGTGATCGCGGCGCATTGCCCGGCGTGATGATCGCCAAGTTCCCGATCGAGGATCCGGTGGCGAAGCACCTCGCGCAGATGTACGGGTTCTATCGAACCGAAGCCGAGTGTTACCGGCAGGCGTCGACGGTGGGCCTCGGTGTGCCAACGCCGAACGTCTATTTCAGCGAAGTGAGCGACGACGACACGGGCACGCTGATCCTGATGGAGGATCTCGGCGGGGCGCGGATGGCAGACCAGGTGGCCGGTGCCGATCTCGCCGACGCCCAAGCCGTGATCGATGTCGGCGCGCAGCTCCATGCGGCGTGGTGGGAATCGGATCGTCTTGCCGAGCTGACGTGGCTGCGGCCCTTGAACAACCCGGCGTACATGGCGGTAGGAGATCAATACGCGGCGTCGTGGCCGATCTTTGCGGAGATGTTCGCTTCGGCGCCGGCCGCGGCGCTCGAAGTGGGCGAACGCATCAGTGCCCAACTGCCGTTGTCGTACGACTGGCTGATGGCGAATCGCCCGACGACACTCGCACACACCGATTTTCGGCTCGACAACTTCTTCTTCGGCCGACCCGGCGCTCCGGTGACTGTGATCGATTGGCAACTCAGTGTGCGGTCCGTCGGCGCGATGGACGTCGGCTATTTCATCGTGCAGAGCCTGACAACCGAGATGCGACGCGAGCATGGTGAGGGACTGTTGCGCCGCTGGCACCAAGGTCTGGTCGACCGCGGCGTCAGCGACTATTCGTGGGAGGATGCCTGCGCCGACTTCCACGACTCGGTGATGCTCCAGATGTCGATTCCGGTCATCAGCGCAGCCAACCTCGACCCAGCCAACGAACGCGGCAAGCAACTCCTCGATTGCCTCGGTCACCGCAGCTGCCAGGCCTTGGCCGACTACGGCTGCACTGGTCTGCGCATCGGCTGAGTCAGGCGAACAACCGCCCACACGTTGCGCATCGCGCCTGCGTTCGCTACAGTTCCCTTCGTTCGGGTTCCCGAACATCTCGCTGCAACCGCTCCGGTGAAATGGCCGTGCGGGGGTGCGGAGAGGGCGAATCATCTCGGTGGTGTGGCCGCCGGTCGTGTGCACATTGACACGCCGAGCCCACTGTCGTTCCCCAGAAAGCAGGTGGCCGGTGGCCGCGGAAGCTCTCGAACAGTCGATGCTCGAATCCAAGGA
>JANMQX010000124.1:0-23541 GCA_031370745.1 Ilumatobacteraceae bacterium | reverse complement strand
GGCGCGAGAGTTCGCGACCGCGTTTCTCCCGCCCCGTCCGGGGCGAATGTCTCCCCACCACCCACCCGGCCGAACAGCCACCCACCCAGGACGTCATGTTTGTGGCCCTCTCCGACCGCTGCGGCACTGTGTTCGCCGGGCGGGGGCCCGCCCACGCCGATGCAACAACCACGGGAGCGTTGGGCAACGACGTGACCGACACGGAACTGTCGAATGTTCGAATCGTCGCCGTTCCGGTCACCGGCAACGAGGCGGTGCTGGGGGCAATTCGCGCCGAACAATCGACCGCGTCGAGCGACGCCCGCTCGCACCGAATCCTGACGTTGCTCGGCTTGCTCGCTTTGGGAGTCATCGCCATCGGCGCCCTTGTGAGCTACGTGGTTGCAGGGCTCCTGGTACGACCCGTGCGGCGACTGCGGGATGCAGCTGTGCGATTGGGTCGCGGAGACTTCACCATTGATGTGCCACCAAGTGGGATCCCTGAACTCGATCAAGCTGCAGACGCGTTGACGAACACTGCGCGGCGGCTCGACGACCTGGTAACCCGTGAACGGGCCTTCAGCGCCGACGCATCCCACCAACTCCGGACGCCGCTGGCCGGGCTACGTGCCGCGATCGAGACCGAGCTCGCGTATCCGCGAACGGATCCCACAGAACTTCTCCACGAGTCCCTCGACGACATCGATCGCCTCGAGCTGACCATCACCGAGCTCCTCTCCATCGCTCGGACCTCGCCCAGCAATGCCGAGTCTGTCGCGCTGGCCGAGCTCTTCACCGAAGTCACGGCGAAATGGCGCGGAACATTCGCCGCCAGCGGACGCCGCCTCAGCGTCACCGATCCGCACGACAGCCCTCGCGTGCGAGGCAACGGCACCGTGCTGCGTCACGCGCTCGACGTCCTGCTCGACAATGCCCTCAACCACGGCGCTGGCGAAGTTCGGATGGAGCACCACGTCGCCAACGACTCCGTGACGATCTCGATCACGGACGAAGGTCCCGGCTTCTCCGATACGCCGTCAGCCGGGCTTCACGGGCTCGGCCTTCCGTTGGCTCGGCGCCTCGTCGAGTCGATTCCTGGACGCCTGACCATTGTCCACTCCGGCCCGAATCCGCGAGTCGACATCACGCTTCACACGACAGCAGTCATCCCACCGTCGACGTAGAGGATCTGGCCGTTGACGTAGCTCGACGCATCGCTGGCGAGGAAGACGACCGCTCCTCCGAGTTCGTCGACCTGGCCCCAGCGGCCCGCCGGTGTTCGTTGGGCGACCCACCTGGAGAAGTCATCGTCGGTGACGAGCGCTGCGGTGAGCTCGGTAGCGAAGTACCCGGGAGCCAGGGCGTTGACCTGGATGCCGAGGGGGCCCAAATCGGCACACATTCCTCGCGTCAGCATCTTCAATCCTCCCTTGGTCGCGGTGTAGGGCGCGATGGTCGGCCGTCCGAGCTCGGACTGCACGGAGCAGACGTTGACGATCTTGCCGGAGCCGCGTTTCACCATGTGACCGGCCACCGCCTTGCCGACCGTGAACGCGGCGACGAGGTTCACCTCGATGAGCCGACGAAAGTCGTCGACGTCGAAGTCGAGCAACGGGGCGCGCATTTGCAGTCCGGCGTTGTTGACGAGCACATCGATGGGTCCGACGTCGCGTTCGAACGAATCGACGGCGTGGGTAACCGTGACTGGGTCGCACACGTCGAACGCTCGGCAATGGACGGTGAGGCCGTCCTGGCGAAGTTCATCGGCAGCAGCAACGAGGGCCTTCTCGTCCCTCGAGTTCAGGATCAGCTCGGCTCCGGCCTGGCCGAGAGCACGAGCGAGCGCAAGGCCGATTCCACGACTCGAACCGGTCACGAGCGCAACACGCCCTGACAGATCGAACGGTGATGTAGCCATCAAGCACGGTCAACTCTCTGCAGATCGTTGCGAACGATCTCGCCGTCTTTCATCACGAGATTGATTCGCCCGCGGTCCTGCAGGACGGCGATGTCTTCGATCGGATCGCCGTCAACGACGATCAGGTCCGCCAGCCAGCCGGGATGAAGCTGGCCGAGCTCGTGACCACGTCCCATCATCGCCCCGCCGTGGTTCGTTGCGGCAACCAGCGCATCGGTCGGCGAGAATCCGAACTGGCTGACGAACAGTTCGAGGTCGCGGGCGTTGCGACCTTGCGGTGTGCACACGAGCCCGTAATCGCCACCCGGCACGACTCGTACACCGCGTCGGTGCAACTCGCGCATGTTGTGCGCCGTGACATCCAGTTCCTCTTCGAGGTCGCGGCGAGCCTGAGGCTCGAGATGCAGGCCGTACTTCTCACCTTCGTGGAGGTAGGCGTAAGGAAAACCCACCGCCGGAGCAACGAACACGGTGTCCTTCACGGACTCGACCATGTCGAGCGCCTCGGAATCGGCCAAGGCAGCGTGATAGATGATGTCGACCCCGTGACGGACGCACATCTTGACGGAGCCGGCGCTGGTGGCATGGCCGGCAACACGCAATCCGCGACCGTGGGCGACGTTGACGAGGGCGGCAAGTTCGTCGTCGTCGATCAAGGTCGCGTTGGCGTCAGCGCCCATGTGTCCCCAGTCGCGATCGCCCGAAACGTTCACCTTCAAGATGTCGACGCCTTCTCGCGCAAACCGCCGAGCAGCGAGGCGAAACGCGTCGGGGCCGTCGCAGATGTACGCGAATCGCGCGCTCTCCGGGATGGGGAAATGGGCCTGATCGAGATCACCGAGATTTCCCGTCGGCGTGATCTCCTGGCTTGCCGCCAACATTCGCGGTCCGACGATTTGGCCGGCTTCGATCGCGTTGCGGACCGCAACATCCAACCGCGGTTTCGAAGCCGCAGCGCTGACGAGGCTGGTGAAGCCATGGTCGAGCAACAGGGCCGCATTGCAGATCGCGGCGATGAGGTTCTCCTCGACCGGCATCAACGCAAGTTCCATCAAGTTGCTTGCACCCGTGAAGGAGATGTGAGCGTGGCCCTCCACCAACCCTGGCATCACCGTGCGCCCGTTCAGCTCGATGCGGACGGCTTCAGGCGGTGGGTTCCATGACTCCGGCGCGGCGATGACGGCTTCGATTCTGTTACCGGCAACCAGTACGTTCCCCGAAAATGGCGGCTGTCCGCTGCCGTCGAAGATCATTCCCCCCGCAAGCAAGATCGGCCTCTGCTCGGGGCCTGCGACTTGAGACATTTCAGGGCGAGGCGACGACGTTGACGACGGCGTCCGGAAACACGCTCGCCAAACGCCCGTGCCATCGGCTGAAGAGCGACGCTCGCTCGGCTGCGCTGAAACTGTTGAATGCCATGCCACACCTGCCATGTAGTCGATCGACTTGAACCGTAGTGCCGTCCGCCGGCTCGGTGGAAGAGGCGGTGAGCACAGCGTTGAGAAGGAGCCGATCAACCTGCTCGTGAAGAACGACATCCAGCCGGAAGGTTCGGCGTTTGAACGCCTGGCCTGGACGCAGGGGCTCCTGCGGGTGATGGAGTCGGTGCACGCTTCGGGCCACGAAGCGAGGCCTGGCGACCTCTACACGGAGTACGGCCGGCGCATTCACCACGGTGCTGCGCAACTGGGATACTGCTCTGGCGCCTTCGGGCCGGTCATCACCAAGGCTCCGATGCGTGATGACGGCCTAGCGATGTGGGATGCCTTCGTGACGCTGACGTTCACTCGATGAGTTCTGGGAACTGACGCGAACGCGTACCGTTTCCCCGGTGCCAGGCGACATCCCCTGATCGAATGATCGGTTTACTCGACGAGTTGGCCGGCTGGGGGGTCACCGGCCAACTCGTCGTCATACTCGACGTGACACTGCTTACTTGGCAGCGGCAAGGTCCGTCTTGGCGAACACGTCGGGTACGGGATATTCACCCAGCACATACAGCAACACTGCGGCATGTTGGGCGTCGATGATCTGGATGGAACCAGCCAGCTGGATTGCGTCCTTGTTTGTCAGCACATTTTGTGCGTTCAGATAAGTCGCCGAGGCGATTTGCTCGAGCATCAACGCAAGCTTTGCTGCACCGCCCACATCCGTGACTGCGCCGAATGCTGTATCCACGGTCGGCTTCAGTGTGGCGTTCGGTTCGGTCACCGCAGCCTCACCGGCACCGGTGATGACCTTGTTCCAGGCGTCGAGATGAGCTTGGTGCTGCTTCATGGCCGTGGTGACGAACTCGCCGACCGCTGGCGGCACGTCGCCGAGCTTGCCAGCGCCGGCAGCGTCGAGCGCCGCCTTGTACGTACCGACCGCGAGAACCTCGAGTCCTGCTGCGAGTTGGGCCACTTTGATATCGACGCCACCACCGGCAGCGGCGGTTGTCGCCGATGCCTCAGTGCCAGCTGTTGTTGCCGCCGGTGCTGTGGTTGCGGTGGTTCCCGCTGGAGTTGTTGCCGCCGTCGAGCCAGCCGAAGCCGAACTGGTGTTGCTGGCATTGTTCTTGTCGCTGCCGCACGCAGCGGCGACCAAGCCGGCGCCGATGGTCGCAGCGCCCGCAAGGATGTGCCGGCGGGTAAGTGTCGGAAGTTTGATTGGCTCGTTCACTTGACGGCTCCTTCTTCGGGTGGGCTGGCCATGGTGATTCCTTCGAATGCCTCAGGGAACGCGACGCTTCCGGCTGCTGCGGGCAGCTTGGCGACATCGGCACCGAGGGGGATCTTGATCAGGTCGGGGGCGCCACCGTCGAGCAGGGCGCCGACGGCTCGCAGCGTTGCGAGGTGCTGGCACTCAACACCCATCACGCTTGCCATCAGCACGCGTGAGGTGACATCGGTGTACCGGTTCAGGTCGGCAAGATACGTCTCGGTAGCAACCTGCTCGAGAGTCGCGGCAAGCTTGACCACGTCGATCGGTGCTTTGAGCGTGGGCTTTGCGGCTTCGACGATCGGGGTGTACTTCGGGTTGGTTTTCGTCTGATCGGTACCACCCAACGTCTTGGTCTGAGCCGAGAACGCTTGTCGGTGTTCGTCGTGCTGACTCATCGTGGTTTGGGCGAACTTCACGATGACCGGATTTCCGTCGGTGATGAACGGCAAGGTCAACGCCGCGCCATACGTCGCAACGGCGAGCAGCTCGAGAGATACCGCTGTTTGCAGCTGCATCACGTCGATATCGCCGTCAGCGGCGGATGCTGTCCCGGCGAACACCGAGCTGACGACGCCTGCGCCGAAAAGGCCGCCGACCGCCAGTGAGATACGACGAATGAGATTCTTGCGAGCCTCGTCGAATTGCTCGATGACCGCGTCATCGGCTTGGTGGCCGCCACGGCGACGATCAGCTGCATAGTCAGCCAGGTCGGGCATCGTTGTGCGGGCGACGCTCATTGCGTCGGTGTGTAGGTCCTGCGATTCTTCGATCAACCGCTCGAGCGCAGGCTCGTCCAGTCGATTGGGTCTGTGCAACATCATCACGCGCTAACTCCTTGAATAGGTTCACGGATCCTCGTGAGCGAGATACGCCCGCGAGTCGACACGTCACCGAGGTTCGGGGGAACGGTCATTGTTCGGAGAAGCCTGAAGTGGCTCAACCGCCTTGCTACCCCATGTATTCGTAGCGGTGAGCGAAACGGATTGGAATTTGCCGAACCTTCTCGGTGCGGTCAGCAGCCGGGTTCGCTCTCCAGGCGAGGAACGGTGGTCGACGTACCACATGGAACGGCGCTGTAAATCACTGTTTCGTGGGTCGGAGCAGTGGGTATTCGCTGCACACAAAGTTGTTGTCCGAACCTTGCCGAGAACCCCGCAAATCGAATCGACAGCACACGACTTGTGGGAGGAGGCGTTGCCTCGATGGTGGTGACAGGAACGATCAGCTCCGTGATCGCGCGCGGCGACGTAATGGATCGCGCAGATCTCACAGCGGGTGCGAATCCACGTTCGCCGATCGAGCTGGCGTACCTTCTCGGCGATGACATCCGTCGGATAGCCCTTCGCATCACCAGGTCCGACAGCGCTGCGCACGATGTGACCCAGGAAGTTTTCGTGCGAGTGTTGACGCGCGGCGGATACGACCCGAGCAAAGCAACGCCGGAGGTGTGGGTGCACATGGTCGCGCACAACACTGCGATCGACTGGTTGCGGCGAGAAACGGCGCACCGGCGACGGCTCGCCCAGTCCGGTGCCATCCACACGGCGACGATTCCGGTCGTCGAGGAGACTGTCACCGCCAGACTTGAAGCGAATCATCTCCGGGTCGCAGTTGCGCAACTTCCCGATGTGGAACGAGCGGTGGTGGAACTGGCCTACTTCGGCGGCCTCAGTTACCGACAGGTTGCGCAACAGCTCGGCCTCGCCGAAGGAACAGTGAAGTCGCGAATCCGGCGGGCACTGACGCGGCTCGCGCATCTCGTCGGTCCCGAGTCGCCAACACCCGAATAGGTCTCCGCACACCATCTCGAGGCCACCCGGCGTCCTGCCCCTGTTCGGCCCGGATCACGCCGTCGCACCAACCTGATTCCAGGTGATTCAATCAGTGGGGCCCCACGCCGAGTCCCCCCGACCCGGTCAATCGATCAGCGGTCGCTGGCCGTGTGGCACCGGCAGGCCATAATGGTCGAATGGGCATCGGGCAAGGTGTGACCGTGATTGTCGGTCGACGTACCGAGCTCGATCTGCTGGGCGGAGTGCTCGGCAGTCTCGATCGCGGTTCCGGTGTCACGATCCGTGTGCGCGGCGAGGCGGGCCTTGGCAAAACGACGCTGCTCGATTGGGCGGAGACACAGACCACCGCTGCGGTCATTCGTCTGACCGGCTCCGAATCAGATGCAGAGTTGGCGTACTCCGGTCTCGCCTCACTCGTGAAGGCACTGCGAAACCTGAGTGTAACCGTACCGGATCCACATGCTCAGGTGCTGAGCGATGCGATTGGCGGCGGATCGCCGCAGGGTCTTTTGAAGGTCTCGGGTGCCACGCTCGCAGCGTTGGCCGCAGCCGGCGAGCAGACTCCATTGCTGTTGTTGATCGACGACGCACAATGGGTTGACGACGCATCGTGTACGGCGCTGGCGTTCGCGCTGCGGCGACTGCCCGACGAGCCCGTGGTAGCGATCATCACCGAGCGCGCCAACATGCCATCCCCGTTCGACAACGCCGGCTTCGAGACCATCGACCTCAAGGGTCTCGATGTCGACGGCGCCCTCGCGTTGTTGGGTGTCGGTACTGACACTGCCGTCGCTCAACGCTGCCTCGAAGCATCGGGCGGCAGTCCCTTGGCGCTCGGCGAGCTGGCGAGGCAACTCGATCACGATCAGCTAACCGGGCTGACGCCGCTCCCCTTCGACCTCTCCGATGGCGACCACCTGATTCGTTCGTTCATCGAGCGCGTCGATGCACTCGACCCAGGCACCAAACGAACCGTGGCCATCGTTGCGGCAGCTCTCGACACGACCGTCGACGACATCCACCGTGCAGCGGACCGGGTGTCGGCCGGTGAGGCCGACCTCCAGGCCAGCGAGGTCGCCGGCGTCACCCACGTGTCACCCGAGTCGATCGAATTGGTGCACCCACTCATGCGCACCGCCATCCGCGAGGCCGTCGGACCCGTTGCAATGCGCCAAGCACACGCTGCGCTCGCTGCAGTCGTCGTCGATGCAGACAAGCGCGCCTGGCATCTGGCCTCCGCAACCGTTGGCCCCGACGCTGCAGTCGCCGACGAGCTCGAACAGGTAGCGATCGTCGCCGACCAGCGCGGGGCATGGGGGGCCGCTGCCGCGACATGGCAACGCGCCGCGGTGTTGTCGGCAGATGTGGCCGAGCGCCATCGACGTCTGCTGGCCGCGGGGACGTCGCGTTGGAACGCCGCCGACCCGTACGGCGCGATGACGGTGCTCGACGAGGTCGTATCGACGTGCGATGACCCGTTGGTCCGTTGCGACGCAATCGGCATTCGGTCGGAAGGCGTGGCCTGGATGATCGACGAACACCGCGGCGTCGACGAGCTCGCGGCAGAGGCCAGGGTGATCGCGTCCATCGATCCGACGCGGGCAATTGGCCTGTACATCCGCGCCTCGTTGCACAGCGGATTGTCCGGCCGTCCCGCGGAATGCCAGAGCTTCGCCCAGTCCGCGTTCGACGCTGCAGAGCCGCTCGGAATGCCGCTGGTGATCGTGGCCCGAGCGGTGCGGGCGATGTCGTCGCAACGACTCGGCGACCGCGACGCCGCAGAGGCCGACCTCGAGAGCGCCAGCATCATTGCCGCGCTGCCGATCGAGGTGCTCGACGCCAGGTTGCTCCCCATCGTGCAGGCAGTCGCATTGGCTCGGATCGTCCAGGAGCGTTGGAGTGATGCGGATGAAATGCTCGACATCTCGATGGTTGCTGCCCGTCATCATGGGCTTGCATCGGTGCTCGGCTTCAGCGCAGCGTTGCAGGGCGAGATGTACCTGCGCCGCGGCCGATTGACCGACGCCGTGCTCTCGTCGGTGCTCGACGTCGACCTCAATGACACCCCCGATCTGCCGACGGCGTCGTTCGGTCACGCAGTCCTGGCCCGCGTCGAGGCAATGCTCGGGCGCACGTACTGGGCGCGGACGCACGCTGACATGGCGATCGCACGGGCCCGCCGCGTCGGAATGAGAGTCCTCGAGACGTTTGGCCTATCGGCTCTCGGCCACGTCGCGTTGACCACCGGTAGCTATGCCGAGGCCGCAGACCATCTGCGTCGCGTGCATCGTCTCCATGCCGATGTGCTCGACGCGGGCGACCTCTGGTACCAAGGCGATCTGCTTGAGGCCCTGCTGGCAATCGGCGCCGTCGACGAGGCTGCTGATCTGGTCGCCGAGATCGCCGCCAAGGCCGACCTCAGCCAATCCAAATGGGGGTCGGCGGTCGTTCGTCGCGGCCTCGGGATGCTGCACGGGCGACCTGAAGATCTTCGTGAATCGGCCGAAGCGCTGGCCGCACTCGGCGCACCGTTCGAGCAGGCTCGCAGTCTGTTGCTGTTGGGCGAGCGTCACGGAGATCACGAGGCGTCGCGCTCCGCTCTGCGAATCTTCGAGCGTGTCGGCGCCGAACCGTGGGCCGCGCAGGCGCGCCGCATTGCCGGGCCCGTCGCTCCAACCAGCTCGTCGTTGGCCTCGCTGCTCACGAACGACGAGTTGCGCGTCGCGGTCTCCATCGCTCGCGGTCGCACCAATCGACAAGTCGCCGACGAGCTCTACCTCAGCCCGAAGACGGTCGACACCCTGTTCGAGTCGATCATGCCGAAGCTCGACGTCCGCGATCGTGCGGAACTGACCGCCCTGGTCACCCGCGACATCGAGCAATCCCCCGCCTGACTCAGGCGAGCGCGGCAAGGGCGGCGACGCCGTCGTAGACATCAGTGAACCGGGTGGTCAGCGGCGAGCATCCGATCCGCACGATGTCTGGGTCGCGGAAATCGGTGATCACCTGGCGATCGGCCAGAACATCGACGAGGCGACGTGCGTCGGCGTGGTGCACGGCGATGTGGCCACCGCGTCGGCCAGGGTCCCGCGGCGACGAGGAGCGCAGGCCGAGCTGATCGCAGAGTTCCAAGCCGAAGCCGGTCAGATCTCGGGCCTTTGCGGCAATCGCCTGAATCCCAGCTTCGGCAGTCACGGCGATTCCTTCTTCGGCGGCGCCGAGAGCGATGATCGACGGTGTTCCGAGAAGCAGCCGGCGGATGTCGGGCTGCGGCGCGAACGTCGGACCCATCTCGAACTGGTCGGCCTGGGCAAACCATCCCCAGATCGGCTGCGGCAGTGTCGCCTGCAACCGGTGGGCCACATAGCTGAACGCCGGCGAGCCTGGCCCGCCGTTGAGATACTTGTAGGTGCAGCCAACGGCAAGTTCGACGCCGGCCGCGCCGAGGTCGATGGCCAACAGCCCCGCCGCATGCGAGAGATCCCACAGCGCGATCGCGCCCGCCGCACTGGCACGCGCGGTTTCGCTGGCGACAGCGGCTACCTCCGCGGAGCGATAGTCGACAACCGAACGAACCATCACCGCGACATCGTCCAGGGCGTCGCAGTTGTGGCGCACCTGCAGACCACGCGCGTCGGCAATTCCGGCAACCACGTAGCGATCGGTGGGAAAGTCGTCTGAGCTGATCGCGATCACACGACGATCGGGCCGCAGTGCACAGGCGGCGTCGACGAGTTGGTAGAGGTTGACCGTCGTCGAGTCGTGGACGACGACCTCACCGGCGGCCGCACCGATCAACGGCGCCAACCGGTCGCCGACGCGCCGGGGAAGGTCGATCCAATGATCCCACGAACGGATCAAACCCAGCACCCATTCGTCATTCACAACGGAAACGATTCGCGACATCGTGCGCCGCGGCATCATCCCCAACGAGTTGCCATCGAGGTAGACCAAGGATGAGTCGGGTATCGCGAACTCGTCTCGCCAGAGCCGCAGCGGATCGGTCTCGTCAAGCGCCATCGCATCGTCACGGGTCGGCATGCGTTACTCGATCAATCCCGTGAAGCTGGAATGCCGAACGAATCCCTCGTTGGTGAACTCGGCAATCTCAACCGTGGCGCGCAACTCGGGTCGAACCCAGATCGCGTCTCGCGTGTACACCCGCGGTGGCAGGGTCATGAACGGGCACTTGTCGGTGCGCAGGCGTGTCAATCGGGCTGTCAGGCCAGCAAGCGTCTTCTGGTTGAACCCGGTGCCTACACCTCCGGCGAACTGCAAACCTTCGGAGGTGGCCACGCCCACCAACAACGCGCCGAAGGTGGAACTTCGATTGCCGGTGCCCGGCGAGTAGCCGCCGATGACGACCTCGACGGTGTACCTGTTCTTCACCTTGCGCCAGTTCGGTGTTCGCTTTCCCGGCTGATACGTGCTGCCGAGCCGCTTGGCCATGACGCCTTCCAACCCACGCTCGACCGTGGCGTCAACAAGGGCTTGACCATCGCCGATGCGGTGGGCCGGCACCATCCAGTTCGATCCGGTCTCGACCAAGCCGGTGACCAACTCGCGGCGCTGCTCGTACGGCACAGCGATGGTGTCGTGGCCGTCGACCGACAACACGTCGAACACATAAAACGCGACCTGGGTTGCGTGCTGCTGCATCAGTTCGAAGCTCGGCCGGCCATCAGGATCGAGTACCACGAGCTCACCATCGATGATCGCCGAACCAGCATTGACCGACGACGCGATGTCGTGCAATTCCGGGTACTTCGCCGTGACGTCGAGGAGGTTGCTGCTCTGCAGCCGCACGACACTGTTGTTGACGAAGCACAACGTGCGATAGCCGTCCCACTTGATCTCGTATGCCCAGTTCTCGTCGTCGGGCGGCAGGTTGGCGATCGTCGCCTTCATCGGCGCGACGGGATAGCGCAGAGTCATCGGCGAGGCAACCTGGCCGACGTCACGCCCTCGGCTTCGAGTCGATCGAGTTCGGCGTCGTCGAGTTTCAGCAGCTCGCCGAGCACGGCGCGATTGTCTTCTCCGCGATACCGGGCTTCGCCCCGCACGCCGACATCGCCGCTGGCGAAGTGCCACGGCGAGTTGGGCAGCCGCAATGTTCCTCCACCGCGGTCGCTGACAGACACCACCGCGCCGCATTCCTTGGCCCACTCCGTGTCGCACACCTCGCGCAGCGATCGCAAGGTTCCCGTCGCCAGGCCGAACTCACCCATCGCCGACTCGATGGCCTGCGGCGTCGAGATCTTCGCTGCCCAGTCGATGAGGATCTGGAGAATGTCGGCGAAGTGAGCGAGACGCGAAGGCACGTCGACAAACCGCGGATCGTCGATCAGGTCGGGTCTGGCGATCGCTGTCATGTATCGATCGAACGTGCCCCGCTCGGCGGGGTGGCCACTGATGACGAGACTCTCGCCGTTCGCGGCAGTCAACACGGGATACGCAGACGGATCGAAACTGCGAATCCATTCGGGAGATACATCACCGTCCCAAAGCTGGTCGTGAGCATGCTCGTTGACGTAGAGCATGGTCTCGGCCATCGTCACCTCGATGCGATCACCACGACCGGTGCGCTCCCGGTTGAACAACGCCGCCAATATGGCCGATACCATTTCCAACGATGTGTACACGTCGGCGTGACTGAACAAGTCGTTGGCGTACTCGCCACCGCGGGCGTCGCCTTGGGCCTTGGTGATCCCTGTTTCGGCGCCCACCACTGGTGCGTATGCCCGTCGCGATGCCCAGGGCCCAGCAGAGCCATACCCGTTGATCGACGCGTACACGACCGTCGGATTGCGGAACGAGACGACCTCGTAGCCGAGGCCGATGCGATCCATCACGCCGGGCCGGAAGTTCTCGATCACCACATCGCAAAAGGTGACGAGACGCAACAGCAGGGCGATGGCCTCGGGCTTGCGGGTGTCGAGGCTGATGTTGCGCTTACCTACGTTCTGCTGGACGAAGTAACTGGCCAGACCGTTGACCCGTGGATTGGTCATGCGGGTGATGTCACCCTCGGGTGGCTCGACCTTGATCACGTCAGCACCGAGATCGCACAACATGCGCGTCGCGTGAGGTCCGCTGAGCACTCTCGTGAAGTCGAGCACGCGGATACCGGTCAGAGGCCGCTCGGTCATGGGGCAAGGGTAATTGCCATGGTCACTAGCCTCGCATCGTGCACAACGATCTGAAGCTTGTCGAGGGTCGCGTCGAGCGCGAGCTGCACGAGCGAGTGCTCCCAGCGGTATACAGCCAGTTGATTCCGCTGACGGTCGCGGCCTGGGACGCGCCGGGCGAGCCAGTGTCGTTCGACGAGGCGATGACCGGTGATTACCGTCCGTTCGCGGTCGGTGATCACTGGAGTCGGCCGTGGGGAACCACATGGTTCCGATTCTCGATCGACGTGCCGGAGACAATGGCGGGCGCGCAGCTCGAGGCCGTGATCGATCTGGGCTTTCATCAAGACGCCGCAGGCTTCCAGTCCGAGGGGCTGGTCTGGGTCGACGGTCGGCCGGTTCAAGGCATCCACCCACGCCGAACAGCAATGCCGCTTCCCGACACCCCGGCGGGACCGTTCACCTTCTTCGTCGAGGCCGCCTCGAACCCTGCCTTTCCCGGTTACAGGCCCTCTGCTCTGGGCTCGCTCGCCACAGCAGGCAACAAGGCGCTCTACCGGCTGCGCCAGGCATCGCTCGCACTTCGCAACGACACCGTTTTGGGCCTGTTGCTGGATGCCGACGTGCTGCTGGGGCTGGCCCGGGCGTTGCCAACGGACGAGGGCCGACGAATCCGCGTGCTGCGCCAATTGGAGGCCGCGTTCAACGTCCTCGACCTCGACGACGTCGCCGCCTCCGCTGCCGCCGTCCGCCGTGCGCTGCAGCCCGCGCTTGGCCTGGGCGCACGCGACGGCGCCCACCGGGTCGTCGCCGTTGGACACGCCCACATCGACTCCGCCTGGCTGTGGCCGATCCGCGAGACCCAACGCAAGTGTGCGCGCACCTTCGCCTCGGCGATCCGACTGATGGACGACTACCCGGACTATCACTTCACGTGCTCGCAAGCCGCGCAATACGACTGGATCGAACGCAGCTACCCGACCGTCTTCGCAGACATTCACGACAAGGTTGCCGGTGGCCAATGGCACCCGGTAGGCGGTATGTGGGTCGAGCCCGACATGAACCTTCCTAGTGGTGAAAGCATCGTGCGCCAGTTGGTGTTCGGGCAGCGCTACTTCGAATCGCGATTCGGGATGCGCAGTTCGGTGGTCTGGATCCCGGATGTGTTCGGCTATCCGGCAACGCTGCCGCAGATCTTCGAACAGGGCGGCTGCTCGCGATTCATCACACAGAAGTTGAGTTGGAACAAGGAGAACCTGTTTCCCCATTCCACGTTCTGGTGGGAGGGCGTCGATGGCACACGGGTGCTGACACACTTCCCGCCGGTCGACACGTACAACGCGGAGATCACGCCAGGCGAGGTGCGCTACGCCGAGAGCAACTTCAAGGAGCACGGCTGGAGCAACTGGTCACTGATGCCGTTCGGGCATGGCAACGGCGGCGGGGGACCAACGCGCGAGATGATGGAGCGTTCCAGACGAATGGCCGACCTCGACGGCGCGTCTCCAATCTCGGTCGGCACCGTCGAGCAGTTCTTCGCTCATGTCGAGGGCGAAGTTGTGGCCGGCGCACCTGTGCCGGTGTGGAACGGAGAGCTGTACTTCGAGATGCATCGCGGCACGCTGACGTCGCAAGCCGCGACCAAGACCGGGAACCGTCTGTGCGAACGCCTGCTGCGAGAGGCGGAACTGTGGTGGGTCGCCGCAGGTGGTGCGCCACGCGACGTGGCCGCCGAAATCGAGGCCATGTGGAAAGACGTGTTGCTGCAACAGTTCCACGACATCATTCCGGGCTCGTCGATCGCCTGGGTTGCCGACGACGCCGAGGCCGCTCACAGCCGAGTTGCCGATCGGTTGGAGGCGATCATCGCCGACGCCTTCAACGTCATCGCGCCACCGGGCCGGTCCGTCGCGAACGCAGCGACGCATGCCCGGCGCGAGGTCATCACCGTTGATGGCGAACCTATTGTGGTCGAGGTCCCTGGGTCGGGAATCTGCGAACTGTCTCCCGTCTCGACGCTGGACCGTCCGGTCGTCGTCACCGATCACTCGATGAACAACGGCCTGATCGCTGCGTGTTGGAACCTCGACGGCGAAATCACCTCCATCATCGACGTCAGGCAAAGCAGACAACTGTTGCCGAAGGGTAGGCGGATCACACTCGACCTGGCCCCCGATCATCCGGTGGTCTACGACGCATGGGATCTCGAATCGTGGACGCGGTCGCTCGGTGCGCCGATCACGTCGGCGACCTCGATCGAACTTGTGGCCAAGCACCCGCTGATGGCCGAGCTGAGCGTTCGGCGCGAATTCGGTGCCTCGACGTTGACCCAGACGTACACGATGCGCGCCGGCAGTGCCCGGCTCGACATCACCTTCGACATCGACTGGCACGAGGACGAGAAGCTGCTCTCGCTGATGGTTCCCGTCGACGTGCACGCCGCCGAGGCGACCTGCGACATCCAGTTCGGGCATGTCAAGCGTCCAACCCATGTCAGCAGTTCGTGGGATGCGGCCAAGTTCGAGGTCTGCGCCCACCGCTTCGTCGATCTCAGCGAGCCCTCGTTCGGGGTCGCCGTGCTCAACAACGGTCGATACGGCCACGGCGTGCAGAACGGCGGAGTTGCCGTGTCGCTGCTGCGGGCCGCGAAATATCCAGACCCAGATGCGGACCACGGTCGCCACTTCGTCACGATCAGCGTGCTCGCCCACGGTCCTGGCTTGCACGACGTGTTGCACGAAGCCGAGGCCCTGAACCTGCCCCTTCGAATCGTCAATGGCCACGCTGATCACCAGCACGAACCGGTCGTGACGATCGACCACCGTGGTGTGCAGATAAGCAGCGTCAAGCACGCCGACGACGGCTCAGGCGATGTGATCGTTCGCCTCTACGAAGCCTGCGGAGACCGCGCCGCGCTGACGGTTCGCACGTCGACCCGGCTACAGGGCGCGGTCAAATGCAACCTGCTGGAGGAACCGAGCGACGAGATCGAATGCAGCGACGGCATCGTCGCGCTGACGCTGCGCCCGTTCGAGCTCGTCACCCTGCGATTACGCCGGTAGCACCTCGGTCAACTGCCGAGATGGTTGAGCGCCATCGCCGCGTACATCGCCGAGCCCGTGATCATGGCGTCCTCGTCGAAGACGACGTGGTTGGAATGGTTCGGCGCCGCGGTGGCCAGATTGCGGTCGGTCGGCGTGCCACCGAGGAACACCATCGCCCCTGGGATCCGCTGCAACACATAGCTGAAGTCTTCGGCACCCATGATCGGGTTTGGCAGCCTCATCACCTTGTCGGCGCCCACCAATTCGTTGGCGAGACCGAGCACGACATCGGCCTGCGCCTTGTCGTTGATCGTCACCGGGTACCCGTCGACGAGGTTCACCGTCACCTCGGCATCGTGGGCTGCGGCGACTCCTTCGGCGACGCGGCGAATGCCCTCGTGCACCGCGCGGCGGGTGCGCTCGCTGACAGCACGGATCGTTCCTTCGATCTCAGCGGTCTCGGGAATGATGTTGCTGACGGTGCCTGCTGTGATCTTGCCGACGGTGACGACCGCTGGGTCGAACACGTCGATGCGTCGAGTGATCATCGTCTGTAATGCCTGCACGATCTCGCACGCGATGGGGATGGGATCGAGGGCTCGATACGGCTCGCTGGCGTGGCCGCCGCGTCCCTTCACGGTGACGAACATCGTGTCGGCAGCCGCCATGATCGACCCACCCCTGCAGCTGAGCCAACCGGTCGGCAACGACGACGTGATGTGCAACGCGAACGCGCCAGTGACCGGTGAATCCGAACCGTCGGGTCGCTTGGGGAGTTCGAGCAGACCCTCGTCGAGCATGAATCGCGCGCCGTGGTTGCCCTCCTCGCCTGGCTGGAACATGAACAGCACTCGCCCGGCGATGTCAGCGCGCTGCGCGCTGAGCAACTTGGCCGCTCCCACCAGCATCGAGGTGTGGGTGTCGTGGCCGCAGGCATGCATCGAGCCCTCACTCTTCGAGCTGAAATCGAGGCCCGTGTCTTCAATCAGGGGCAGTGCATCCATGTCGCCGCGCAGCAGCACGGTTGGGCCTGGCTTGCCGCCGTCGAGCAACGCGGCGATTCCGCTGGTGACCTCGTGCAGGGTCACGGCGAGCGGCAGTCCGTGCAACGCTTCCAGCACGTTCTCCCGTGTGATCGGCAGATCGTTGCCGATCTCCGGCCATTGGTGCAGGGTGCGGCGCAACTCGACCATGTCGGACAGCAGATCGTGGGCTCCGTCGCGCAGGGTGTCGAGTTCCATGACCGAATGGTAGACCTGCGCCGATGACGGACGAACTGGTCGACATCGTCGATGACGACGACATCGTTGTTGCCACGGTGGCCCGTTCGGAAATGCGTTCCGGCCGGTTACAACATCGCTCGGTCGGCATAGCGGTGGTGTCCCCGGATGGCCGGGTGCTGATCCAACGGCGCAGCCTTGCCAAAGACCTCTGGCCCGGCTGGTGGGACATCGCCGCGGGCGGTGTCGTCACTGCCGGCGAGAGCTACGACGAGGCGGCACGACGTGAGCTCGCAGAGGAACTGGGTGTCGACGGCGATCTGGAACTCCTCGGCCAATCGCGATATGTCGACGACAGCGTGGCCGAGATGTGCCGCTGCTACCGGGTGGTGCACGAAGGTCCGTTCACGTTCAACGACGGCGAGGTCAGCGAAGTCCGCTGGGTGACGTTCGCCGAGCTCGAAACGATGCGCACGACGCACAGCTTCCTTCCCGACAGCATCGCACTGCTGTTACCACTACTTCGCTCGTGACGTTCCGCTTTCGACGACCCGGCATACCTCTGTGTGCTGAGCAACTTTGCTCCCGAGGAGGAACTGAAATGAGCATGTATGGCGCGAATCCCGAGCAGTTGAACGGTCTCGGCCGATCGATGAAGCAACAGATGAGAGCGATCGACGGAGTGATTGGAGCGGTCAGTTCGGCTCTTGCCGGAACAGTGTGGGAAGGACCGGCGCGCCAGCAGTTCGAGAGCGAATGGAACACCTCGTTCAAGGGCGCGCTCAACAGGCTGAACGCGTCGTTCGAAGCAGCGGGCAGCGACTGCATCAACCGCAGTGCCGATCTGCAGCGTGTGATGGGGGCTCGCTGACGACCACAGCGCGCCGGCCCGGTCCTCCCTACCTGTCCCCGGGCCGGCGCAGCTGCTTGGTTCGCTACAGTTCAGTCGCGTGCTGCTGCTCGAGTTCACCATCGAACCGTTTGTCGAGGGCGAACCAGGTCCTCATGTCATTTCGGCCGTCGAAGCCGCCCAGGCCCTCGGCTACGAGATCGACTTCGGACCGTTCGGTTCGAGCTGCAACGTGCCCGCGGCCGAGGCCGGACAGGTTGCCAGAGCGGTGCTCGACGCGGCCTTTGCCAATGGCGCCACGCACGTCAGTCTGCACGCCGAACGCATGCCGGAGACCGCGTGAGTGGGTTGCCACGCCATCCGTTCGTGCTAGCGGTGAAGCCGGTGGTCGAGGCGCTCGGCGCGACATTGGTTCCGGCGGACGAACGCGAACCGGGCGATATGCCGCTGCGGTGGGAAGGCTCGATCATCGCCGCGGTCCGGATGGCACCGTTGCACGGCGCGCTCGATCGCTTGATCGACGCGGTTGAGCGCGAGTTCGGCGCACCGCTTCCATCGCTGGCACGCGAAGACAAGCAACGCGCGATCCGACTGCTCGACGAACGCGGTGCGTTCACCCTGCGACGCGCCGTGGAGGATGTCGCTGATGCGATGGGGGTCAGCCGGATCACTGTCTACAACTACCTCAACGCACTGCACCGATGACCAACCCGATCGTGGTGGTCGACTACGACCCATCTTGGCCCGTCGCCTTTGCCGCCGTGTGTGCCGTGTTGGAAACGGCCCTCGCCGGCGTGCCGGTGATCGGTGTCGAGCATGTCGGTTCGACATCGGTGCTGGGGCTCGCGGCCAAGCCGATCATCGACATCGACGTGATCGTCGATCGATCGCATGTCGACGCCGCGGCCTCCGCTCTCGAATCCGTTGGATACGCGCCGCTGGGTGACATGGGTGTGGCCGACAGGTACGCGTTCAAGGCGCCGAACGAGGTGATCCGCCACAACACCTACGTCATCGTCGATGGATGCCTCTCGTTGCGCAACCACCTCGGGTTGCGCGAAGTACTCCGCGGCGATCCGGAGTTGCGCGACGAATATTCGTCGGTCAAGCGTCGGCTCGCCCTCATGACGGACGACATCGACGTGTACGGCGACGGCAAGTCCAACGTGGTCCGGCGGGTGCTCGCCCGCGCGGGGCTGACAAGCCACGAACTCGACGAGATCGAAGCCAGCAACCGGATATGAACGACTTCGATGTGATTGGTTTCGACGCCGACGACACCCTGTGGCACAGCGAGGACGGGTTCCTCGCCAACGAGCAACGGTTCGTCGAGCTGATCACGCCGTACGCGCCGGAGGGCGTCGCGGTGAAGGCAGCCCTGACCGCGACGGAACGCAAGAACCTCTCGACGTTCGGCTACGGCGTGAAGTCGTTCGGGCTATCGATGGTCGAGGCCGCCGTGACCATCAGCGGCGGCAAGGTTCCTTCAACGGTCGTGGCAGAGATGGTCGAGATGGTCAGAGGCCAACTCGAGGAGCCGGTTCGGCTGCTTGATCACGTGCCCGAGGTTCTGGCCGAGGTCGGCGCGACGTGGCGGATGATCCTCATCACCAAAGGCGATCTCATCCACCAGACACACAAGGTCACCACAAGTGGTCTGGCTCACCACTTCGAACACGTCGAGATCGTGTTGGAGAAGGACCCCGAGACGTACGCCAGGGTGCTGGCGCAACTGGGCATCGACCCGGCGAGGTTCTGCATGGTCGGAAACAGCGTGCGCAGCGACATCTTGCCCGTGCTCGCTCTCGGGGGCCACGGCGTGCACGTTCCGTACCCGATCCTTTGGGACCTCGAGCAGGTCGATCACGACCAGCACTTCGTCGAACTGGCCTCCCTCGCCGACCTCCCCGCCTGGCTCGCCAGCCGCTGAGATTCGGCTGCTACAGGCGGCGCAGGGAGACCTTGGTAACGCGGTGGTCGGGGCCCTTGCGCAGCAAGAGCGCGGCCCGCGATTTCGTCGGGGCAATGTTCTCGCGCAGATTCTTACCGTTGATATCACGCCAGATGAACCGCGCAGTGTCGACGGCCTCGTCGTGCGACAGGGCGGCGAAGTGTCGGAAGAAGCTGTCGGGGTTCTTGAACACGGTGTCGCGCAGCTTCATGAATCGCTGCACGTACCACTCCTCGATGTGTGCTTCGTCGGCGTCGATGTAGATGCTGAAGTCGAAGTAATCGCTGACGAACTCGGTTGCGGCATCGGAGGGACGACCGACCTGCAGCACATTGAGGCCTTCGATGATCACGATGTCGGGCTGGCTGACCTCGACCGTCTCGCCGTCGACGACGTCGTACACGACGTGGCTGTAGACGGGCGCGTGCGCGGTGGCGGCGCCACTCTTCAATTCGCGAAGGAACTGAAGCAACCGTCGCGTGTCGTAGCTCTCGGGGAAACCCTTGCGATTCATGATCCCACGATCTTCGAGCACCTTGTTCGGGTACAAGAAACCGTCCGTGGTCACCAAATCGACCTTGGGATGGTCGGGCCAATGCGCCAAGAGTGCCTGGAGAGTTCGGGCAAACGTGCTCTTGCCGACGGCCACGCTGCCGGCGACTCCGATGATGTACGGCACCTTCGGCGATGTGGTGCCGAGGAACTTGCCCGACACCTTGTGCAGGTTCTGCGTCGCGGACACGTACAGGTTCAGCAACCGAGTCAGCGGTAGGTAGATGGTGGCGACCTCGTCGAGCTGGATGCTCTCGTTGATGCCTCGCAGCGAATCGAGATCGTCCTCGCTCAATGTCATCGGCGTCGCGGCGCGTAGCTCCGCCCATTCGTCGCGCCCAAAGTTGAGGTAGCGGCCTGCCGCATCGGTCACGGCTTCGGACCCTACGCTCGGACGATGCCGGTCTCCCAACGAAAGCTGCTCGGTGTCTGGTACACCCCGCCGGAGTTGGTCGACGCGGTGGTATGCGAGGTGCGACGCGGCTTCACGCCGCGCACGGTGCTCGACCCTGCATGCGGCGATGGCCGCTTCCTCGCTCCCTTCGCAGACACTGCGACCACCACCGGAGTCGACATCGACCCAGCGACGTCGTGGACTCACGGCGACTCTCTTTCGATCGAGTGGGGCGAGCGGCAGTTCGATGCTGTTGTCGGCAATCCTCCGTTCCTCAACCAGTTGGCGTCGTCCACTACGCGTGGCGGGCGATCGAAGTACGGAGGCGGGCCCTACGCCGACAGTGCCGCCGAGTTCCTCTCGCTGGCGGTACGGCTCACTCGACCGGGAGGGCGCGTCGGGCTGGTGCTGCCCTTATCGATGCTGTCGACGCGCGATGTCACGGCGATTCGCGACGATGTCTCGCAACGTGCCGCTTTGAGGTGGATGTGGTGGTCGACGACGCGCATGTTCGATGCCAGCGTTCGCGTGTGGGCGGGGGTGTGGGAGGTCGGCGGCAGACAGCGAGCGGTGCGCCGGGCGTACGGTCCCCGCTTCGAAAGGCGGTCGACCATAGCGATGCCCGCACAGTGGGCGGGGTTGATCGCCGACACGGTTGAGACGCCGCACGACGGCGCCGTGCTGGGTGACATCGCCAGCTTCACTGCCGACTTTCGCGATCAGTACTACGGCCTCGTCGGCGCGGTCAGCGATACCGGCCACGGCCCACCGCTGATCACCAGCGGACTGATCGAGCCCAACGAGTGTTGGTGGGGAAGGCGGCGCGTTCGCTTCGCCAAACAGACGTTCACGGCACCGCGCGTCGACGTGTCGTCACTGTCGCCGGCCTTGCAGCGCTGGGCTGCCCAGCGGCTGGTCCCGAAGATTCTGATCGCCAACCAAACTCGTCGCATTGAGGCGATCATCGATCGCGACGGCTCGTGGTTACCGAGCGTGCCGGTCATCACCTGCATGACCGATCGGCTCGACGAGGTGGCTGCGGTGCTCCACAGTGACGCGGCAACCGAATGGGTTCGCTACCACGCTGCCGGGAGTGGTCTGAGCGCAACGTCGGTGCGACTTACGGCGCGATTGCTGGCATCGATCCCGTTACCCGCAGCCACGGTCGCGACTCCCAGCGCCGCCAGTTGACGATCGCACGCAGCGTCATCCACGCCAGCTCAGCACCCCACAGCCCAGCCAGGCCAAGTCGCGGGAAGATCAGCGTGGCGATGGCCAGAGGTGCGAAGCCGACGAGGTTGATCACGGCTTGGCGGGCCAGCCAGCGTTCGTCGTGGGCACCGATCAACGCACCGTCGAAGGCGAATGCGATCGCGCCAGGGAACTGCATCACTGCCAGGATCAGCAAGCCGGCGGTGAGCCGCGAATGCACCGCCGGATCGCCACTGAACACATGCGGCAACAGCGGGCTGAGCACGGCGAGCACCGACGCGAGCAGCACTGCGCACCACAGCGACAGTCGATTGCTGGTGCGGCCGACCAGCAAGGCTTGATTCGTGTCGTCTGCGCCGAGCGCGCCGGCCACCAACGACTGCGCCGGAATTGCCAACGCGTCGAGCATCAACGCCAAGAACATGAACAACTGCGTCAACACCTGGTGTGCAGCAAGGGTTGGCGTGTCGACGCGAGCAGCGACAGCGGTTGCCGTGTTCCAGACCGCGAACATCGCGATCGATCGCACCGCAAAGTGCACACCACTGCGCAACAGCCTTTCCATGCGGTCGCGCGTGGGTTTGCCGCCACCGCGGTGCGGTCGCAGGACTCGAAGGAACAACATCGCCGCGCCCGCCTGAACGATCACCGTGCTCCATGCCGAGCCGGCCACGCCGAGGTGGAGCCAATAGACGGCGACGATCTCCAAGACGACGTTGACGACATTGGCGAACAAAACGATCTGCAAGGGCTTGCGCAAATCGTTGACCCCACGCATGACGCCGTGGCCCACGTAGGTGACCAGCACGAACGGCAACCCCACGCAACTGATGCGGAGATAGGAGACGGCGTATCCGAGCACCTCACCGCGCCCACCGAGGAGCCATACCAACGGGTGAGCAGCCGCGGCAACGGCGGCACCCATCGGAAGACCGATCATGACGGCCAGTCGCAGCGCGGCGGTGGCCACGTCGCGAGCCTCGCCAGATCGACCGGCGCCATGGGCGAACGCCACGTCGGGGGTGACCCCATACTCGAGCGACGCCGTCATCGAGATCACTGTCAGCAAGATGGTCGTGGCGATGGCCAGGCCGCCAAGTTGCGGCGTGCCGAGGCGTCCGACGATCGCCGTGTCGACGAGAACATACAGCGGCTCGATGGCCAACGTGCCGAGCGCCGGTATCGCCAAGGCAATGATCCGCCGGTCGAGCTCGCGACGTGTGCTCACCGCCGGCGACTGCATGCCACCGAGACTAGGCGTGCGACGGGCGGGCGACCGAGAACGATTTCGTCTACGTAAGCCCGCTGAGCGACAGTCGTTCTAGGGGCTGACGGTGAGTGCGCTCAGCGATGCCACGGCGCCGACGGCGACACTGCACCCGGCGCGGTCAACACGTCGTAGCCGTCGTCGGTGACCAGGATCGTGTGCTCGTACTGCGCTGTACGCCTGCCGTCGGACGTGATGGCTGTCCAGTTGTCGTCGAACACCATCTTGTGCTGCCACGAACCCATCGTGATCATCGGCTCGATCGTGAACGTCATGCCGGGCCGCATGACGATGTTGGCGCGCTCGTCGTAATAGTGAAGCACTTGGATGTCGGTGTGGAACTGCTCGCCGATGCCGTGGCCGATGAACGCCTTGACCACGCCGTAGCGGTACTTCTTGGCGTGCACTTCGATGGCCTTGCCGATGTCGCTGATCGGCCGGCCCGGTCGCACCGCTTCGATGCCGTGCCACATGCATTCCTCGGTGACTCGCACCAACTGCTGGCTGGACGGGTCGACGTTGCCGACGAA
>JANMQX010000109.1:0-18116 GCA_031370745.1 Ilumatobacteraceae bacterium | reverse complement strand
CGACATCGACAACTTGAAGGCGGCGTGCGAGGGCCTCGATGTTTCCGACATCTTCATGCCTGCCACCGGGCCCAGCGGATTCGGTCGCAACGAGTACTACAAGGAGTACCCCGAGTACCTGAACGCCGTCGCCGAGGCGATGCGCGAGGAGTACCTCGGCATCGTCGCGGCCGGCTTCATCCTCCAGATCGACGATCCGTGGCTCACCGACATGCTCTGCGATCCGGCTGAGACCGTCGAGAGCCGGCGTCGTTCGGCGTCGATTCATGTCGAAGCCTTGAATCACGCGTTGCGCGGCATTCCCGAAGATCGGATCCGTCATCACACGTGTTACGGATTGAACCATGGTCCACGATTGACCGACATTCCGTTGAAGGTCGCCTTGGAGTACACGTTCCAGATCAACGCCCAGGCGTACTCGTTCGAAGTGATGAATCCCCGGCACATGCACGAATGGCGCCAGGTCGAAGAGGTCGGTGTGCCCGACGGCAAGGTGTTGATCCCCGGTCTGCTCGGTCACGCCAACAACTACGTCGAGCACCCCGAACTGATCGCCGAGTTCATCTGCAACTACGCCTCGATCGTCGGCAAGGAAAATGTGATCGCCGGCGCGGACTGCGGGTTCTCCTCTCGGGCGAGCTATGCGCCGGAGGTGCACCCGACCGTGGTGTGGCCGAAGTTCAGGGCGTTGTCCGAAGGTGCGGCGATCGCCAGCAAGAAGCTGTGGGGATAGTGCAAACTAGAATCCGGGAGGCGCGCCGCGTGGCCGTCGCACCGCTATTACAGGGGGTATGGAATGACTGACACTGCCGAGCAGGTGAGGTTCCCGGGGCCAGATGAGATCGAGGGCTTTTGGGCCTTCGACAAGATGCATGCACCGCGGCCGCTTCATCCGCTGTCGCAAGATCTGGTCATGTCGACGCTCGCGGTCGGCTTCACCAAGGCGCAGGGGGAGTACGACTGCCCGGTCGTTGCGTCAAACCAGGCGATCAACCATTACTTCTACATGGCGTTCCATCCTCACCCCGACCAGGCGGTGGTCGACGACCGCATGACGCGCTATCTCGACACGCTCGACAAGAAGGTTCCCCTGGTCGGCAAGCGTTGGACAAACGAGTGGCTGCCGATGATCCGGTCACGCAACGAGGCCGAGCGCAATGCCGACTACTCGGGAATGAGCAACGCCGAACTGCTGGCCAAGTTCGACGACATGACCGACTGGATGACCGAGATGTGGTACGTCCACGGTCATATCAACTTCGCCCTCGTGTCGGGCGTGAAGTTGAGTGATTTCTATGCCGACGTAATGCACCCCGACGATCCCACCGAGGCGTACCAGATCCTGCAAGGACACCACACTCGTCCTGTCGATGCCGCTCACGGTCTATGGCGGCTCAGTCGTGTCGTGCGCGACAGCCCGTCGATGCACAAACTCTTCGACGAGACCCACCCGCGTGATCTGGCCAAGAAGCTCAGCGAGACCGACGAGGGTCGAGCATTCCTCGAGCAGTTGAACGCGTATCTGTACGACTTCGGATGGCGCAGCGACGCCGTGTACGACATTGCCGACGTACCGTGGCGGGAGAACCCGTCGATCCCGCTGGGCAATATCGCCCGGTACATCAACATGCCCGACGAAGACGATCCGATGATCCAATACGAGCGCGCCGTCAAGCATCGTGAGGATCTCACCGCGAAGATCCGCGCCAGGCTCGCCGAGGACCCGGTGGCGCTCGCCAAGTTTGACGAGTACTACGAGGCTGCCCAGTATGCGGTTCCGCTGACCGAGGATCACGCCTTCTACATCGACCAGATGGGGGTCGTGTTGCTGCGCACCTTCGTGCTGGCCGTTGGAGATGCATTGGTTCGCGATGGAGTCATCGACGACCGCAGCGACGTGTTCTTCCTGTACCGCGACGAAGTCCGTGATGCCCTGTCGAGAGGGGGCGACCAGCGGGCCACGATCATCAAACGCCGGGCATCGGTTGCAGCCGCCGCGAATGCTTCACCACCAGGCGCTGTAGGTACCCCGCCGCCACCCCCGCAAGCAGATGGTTTCGTCGACCCGTTCATGGACGCCATCGTCACCCGCTTGCTCGGTATCAAGCCGCCAGCGGAAGGCGAGCAGGACCCCAATGTCATCGATGGCGTCGCCGGTTCGCCCGGTGTATACCGTGGCGTCGCACGCGTCGTGAGGTCGCTCGACGAGGCGGGCGACCTGGAGGACGGCGAGATCATGGTCTGCGAAATGACCCTGCCGCCATGGGTTCCGATGTTCTCGATCGCCGGCGCCGTCGTCTCCGATGTCGGCGGGGTGATGAGCCACTGCGCCATCGTCGCCCGCGAGTTCAACATCCCGGCAGTCGTCGGCTCGGTCGACGGTACGACACGCATCACCACAGGTCAGACGATCACAGTCGACGGCATCAAGGGTGTCGTCTACCTCGACGGTCGCGAGTCGTAACGAAGTTCGCCCCGGCGAAAAACATGTGTCAGGCATCAGATGTTCTTCGCCTTGCCGAAATCCCCGACGCGCGAACCCCGCTGCCCGTCGGCAGGCGCCCGGCTCTGCGGTCGGATGCGAACGAGCGCCTGATCCTGCTCGGCACTGCTGGCGCATCCAACCCCAAGGCGACGCGCGGCGGGTACTCCAACGCGATCGTCGTGGGTGACGTCGCCTACATCGTCGACTGTGGTGAGGGCGTGCACCGACACGCTTGGCTGTCCGGGATCTCGATGCATCCGGATCGCAAGCCGAAGGGCGGCAGCACGGTTCGCTCGATCTTCTTCACGCACCTGCACAGCGATCACGTGATCGATTACGTCAATCTGCTCCTGGGGTTCTGGCCGACTCGCCGCGTCGATGTCTTCGGTCCCGGCGAAGCGGGTCTGCCCATCACGCCGTATCCACTGGATCGAGTGGTACCTGTGTTGTTCCCGGATGCACCAACTCCGGGTATCCGCGGGCTGACGCAGAAGTTGTTCGAAGCGTTCGCGTACAACATCAACGTGCGCATTGCCGACGAAGCTCGCAGCGATCTCACCACCAATGTCTTCGTCCACGAGATCGGCGTCGCCCACAACGGCTATCGCCCCGACATCGATCTTGGCGTCGTCGCCAGCGGGGCGTCGATCGCCGCAGCGGCGCCCCAGATGGAGCCTGTCGAGATCTACCCCCTCGACGACAACGGTGTGCGGGTCACGGCGATACTGGTGCAGCACGCGCCCGTCTTCCCTGCGTTCGCCTATCGGTTCGATACGCCGTCGGGCTCGGCAGTTTTCAGCGGCGACACCGGGCCATGCGACAACGTCGTGCGCCTCGCCCAGGGCGCCGACTACCTGGTGCACGAGGTGATCGACCTCGACTTCGTTCGTGACCGGGTCGCCAAAATGCCAAATCGCGACAACATCATCAACCACCTCACCGAGTCGCACACCTCGCCGGAGGACGCCGGCCGAATCGCAGCACGCGCGGGCGTGCAGACACTTGTGCTCAGCCATCTCGTGCCGGGTGACAGCGAGATCGCCGAAGCGGAGTGGGAGGCCCGGGCCAAGGCCGGCTTCAACGGAACCGTCGTGTGCGGCGTCGATCTCGATCAGTTTGCGCTGAGCTCTTCATGAATCGGTTTCGCTTCGACCGTCCGACCGTTCCAGCGCCGACATGGCGCGCCAGATGGCGTTCGCCCTGGCGGTGTTGGTCATCGTTCCCGTCGTTGCGCCGGCGCTTGGTGCTGGCCTGATCAAGTTCATGCCGTGGCGGGGCACGTTCGTGATTTGCGCGGTCTTCGGCGTCGCGATCGCCGCGTGGTCGCTGACGCTGCCCGAGACGTTGGCAGTTGAGCCGGTAGGCCACGTTGCCGCAACTGCCGCAGCGGTCTACGCGACGGTGCGACGGCGGCTGGCGCGGTCTTCGGTGAACGACTCGACGAGGCCTTCGACGGCACCGTCAAGCCGTTCAGCCTGGCCTTTGCAGTAGCCGGAATACTGTCGCTCGGCATGGTCATGGCACTGCGGCGATCGCCGGCCGGCGAGCTACGTTAAGCCAATGCCCAGCGCGCTTCTGTTCGATGTCGGCGACGTTCTGATGGAATCGAACTGGGTTGTCCTCGACGAGTTGGAACGCCGAACGGGTCGGCGGTTCAACGGTCGGGGAGCAGTTGACCCTGCACGTGATCCGGCGTGGCAACGCTGCATCGCCGGTGAGATCGACATTGACGAATACTGGAATCAACTCGCCCGATCCGGTGGATACGACGACCGAATCTCGATGTGGCGGTCCATGAGCGTCGAGCTGGGGGCGGGCGTGTTCGCTGCGGATGCAATTGCGCTGGTCGATGATGCGCTGGCGGCTGGAATCAAGGTCGGAATTCTCAGCAACGATCTGTACCGGTCGGCAACGCGCGAATGGGTCGTCAGTCGCCCGGAGTTCGACAAGTTCGAGGTACTGGTCGACTGCACTGAATTCGGCGAGCGGAAGCCGGCTCCCGGTCCGTACCTGAAGGCTGCCGCCGACTTTGGTCTGGCGGCCGAGGAGATCGTGTTCCTCGATGACACGCCGTACTGCATCGAGGGGGCTCGCGCCGTGGGAATGATCGCGGTGCCGATCGATCCGTTGGCGCGCTCACACGGTTTCGAACGCGCCCGTCGCCTCGTCGGCCTGCTCCCACCGACCACCGCTGAGCAGCTCGTTGCCGCAGCCGAGAGCGCGTACCGCAGTCAGGATCTCTCACTGATCATGCCGCTGCTGCATCCCGACATCGTCATCTATTGGAACGGTCGCAAGGTGGCCGAGGGTCTCGAGGCGGCTCGCGATTTCCACACCAAGAGTCTCGGCTTCGGTTCGATTGCACGGCACGACTACGAACTCCACAAGACTCTTCGCGCGGCCGATGCCGACACGATCTGCGTCGAGTGGGAATCGAGCTATCGCACCGACGACGGCCGGCAGGTGCGCGGCGTGGCAGGCGAATTCTGGACCATGCGCTATGGCTTGCTGATCGAATGGCGCGCCTACCATCACCGCATCAGCGACGACAAGACCACCCCTGAAGAAGGGAGCCTTCAATGACGTTTCGGCTGGCAGCGATTCAAGCCGCACCAGTGCTGCTCGACAGGCAAGCCTCGACCGACAAGGCCTGTGGGCTCATCGCCAAGGCCGGCGAGATGGGGGCAACGATGGCGGCCTTCGGCGAGACGTGGCTGCCCGGCTACCCGCGCTGGGTGCATGCCCGTATCCCGTACCACAAGCGACGCGAACTGACCGCTCGATACCTCGGTTCTGCAGTCACGATTCCTGGGCCAGAGACCGATCAGTTGTGCGCAGCGGCGCGAGACGCCGGTTGCGACGTGACGATTGGCATTGCCGAACTCGATGCGATCTCGGCCGGAACTGTGTACTGCACGCTCCTGTTCATCTCCTCCGAGGGGCAGATCCTCGGCAAGCACCGCAAGCTGAAGCCCACCGATGCGGAGCGAACTGCCTGGGGCGAGGGCGATGCCACCGGGTTGCGCCCGTATCAACGTCCTTACGCGTCGATCAGTGGTCTCAACTGTTGGGAGCACAACATGGTGCTGCCCGGCTACGCGTTGATGGCCCAAGGCACTCAGGTGCACGTAGCTGCTTTTCCCGGTCACGAAACCGAACCGGCAGCGATGTCGTCGACTCGACAACTGCTGCTGGCCCGAGCATTCGCCTCGCAAGGTGCCGCCTACGTCGTGTTGGTTGGGGGATTGATCCATCCCGACGACATCGCCGACCCGGACCTACGCGACGTCATCGGTACAACGCAACCCATGAACGGCGGCAGCTACATCATCGACCCAGTGGGTGACGTCATCGCCGGACCTGCGGAAGGTGAAGAGATTCTCGTCGCCGACGCTTCGCTGGACGCAGTCCGTTCCGCCAAGGCGATGTGCGATGTGGCCGGGCACTACTCGCGCCCTGACCTGTTGCGATTGGTGATCAACCGCAGGCCAGCACAGCGGCTGGTCGAGGAGGAGCGTTCGTGACCACTGTCGTCATCACCGGTGCGGGCCGCGGGCTTGGGCTGGCACTTGCGAGGCAACATCTCGCCCAAGGCGCAACGGTGATCGGCGGGGTGCGCAACCCATCCGGTGCTCAGGAGTTGGTCAGCGCAGGAGCACAGGTCTTGCCGCTCGACACCGGCTCTGGTGAGTCGATCGCCGCGTTCGGCAAGGCACTCGGCGATCGCCCCGTCGATGTGCTCTACAACAACGCGGCCATCGACGCCCGTGCCGTTGGAGCCGACGACGAGGCGAGGAGCGCGCTCGTCATCACCGAGCAACAGTTTCGGGCGGTGATGGAGGTCAACGTTCTCGGCCCGCTCTTGCTGGTGCAGGCTGTGGTCGGCAACCTTCGCGCTGCCAAGGGCACGATCGTCAACGTGTCGTCGCAGGTCGGTTCGATCGAGGTCGCTCAGCGCATCGGACGCGATGTCTCGTACAACTCGTCGAAGGCCGCGCTCAACATGTTGACCCTGAAGCAGTCGCAGGTCTTGCGAGCGGACGGTGTCACCGTTATCGCCGTGCACCCAGGCTGGGTGCGCAGCGACATGGGCGGCCCCACAGCCACCCTCGATCCCGCCGAATCCGCAGCCGGAATTGTCACCCTGGTCGCCAGGCTGTCGATCGACGACACCGGCTCCTTCGTCCAATGGGACGGCTCGATTCATCCCTGGTGACAACTTGCAGTAGCTCAGAGCAGCAGTGTCGGCCCATCCACGCTCAGCGTCGGCTCATAGAACGAGTGTCCTTCAATGTGGCTAGGCAGATGGTGTCGATGTTTGCGCTATCCAACGATGATCGACGATGGATCGACGGTGACCTGGCTGTCGAAGTAGCTGATCCTTGGCGGTGAGCCGTAGCGGGCGGTGAGGCGATCACGCCAGTTCTGGTCATAGAGCGCCTCTGCCTTGGCGCGACTTTCCCAGAGGTAGACCCCACCCGCACTCCGTCCGTCGTCGGCCAGAAGATAGTGCTTGCGCAGCAGGCCATCGACGGTTTGATAGCTCGGCGCGCTGGCTTCGAACAGGGCCCGCGCCTCATCGGTGCTGAGCGGTGCGGGGAGATCGAAATTCACGACAGCGACGATCATGCGCTCACCGTAGCCCGGCGCTCGGCCCAGGGCTCGACGGCTTCGAGCGCCGCCCCCACCGTGATCAGCATGTCGTCTCGCCCGATCGGCGCGACCATCTGCACGCCGCGCGGCATGCCATCTTCGGGCCAGCCGAGCGGCACGCTGATCGCCGGTTGACCGGTGATGTTGAACGGACGTGTGAACGCGCTGCCCCGTCCCGATTCGTAGCCCTTGGCGTACTCACCCAGCAGCGTCGGGGCGTTGGCCGTGGTCGGCGTGACCAGCAAGTCGAAACGTTCCCACCACGATTCGGCGTCGGCAGTGTGGTCGATCATCAGGCTTTGGGAGGCGAGGAGATCGACGCCGGTGATGCTTCGACCCATCGTCACCATCCGCCAAGTCATCGGTTCGAGGTCGTTCTCGCCAAGCTCTCGCCCGATCTTTGTGCTCCAGACGTCGACCTCGACCGCCACGTTCACGGCCAGCAGCGTCGCCGCGGCCTTCCACAGGGCCGGATCCGAGAGCGCCGCGGGAGACGAGATCTCGACACTGCAACCGAGCGCCTCCAGCAGCGATGCGCAATGCTCTGCGGCGGCCGCATTCGCAGGATCGACTGAGCTGCCGCTGAACGCCTGCGTGCACAGTCCGACGCGCAGCGGTGGGCATGGTTCCCCGAGGGCGGGCACCAGCGGTCGCGATCCGGCCACCGAGATCGCGTCGAGTAGTCCAGCCGTGTCGCGTATGGATCGAGTGATCACACCTTCGGCATTCATACCGGTCTTGGCATCCGAGGCAATGCTGGCGGTCGTGCGGCCACGCGACGGCTTCAGGCCGACCAGTCCGCAGTGTGCCGCTGGAATCCTGATCGACCCGGAAATGTCGTTGGCGTGCGCGGCCGCGACGAGTCGCGCGGCGACGGCAGCAGCCGATCCGCCCGACGATCCACCAGGAGTGAACTCCAGCCCCCAGGGATTGTGCGTCGGCCCGAACGCTTCCGGTTCGCAGGTGCCGACGGAGGCCAACTCAGGTGTGTTCGTCCGCCCAAGTGGAATCAGCCCAGCGGCACGAAAGGCGAGTGCCAGCGGAGCATCGGTGGCGGCATGGAAGCCGATGTCGCGCAGAGCACGCATGCCCATCGTGTACGGCTCGCCGGCCTCGCGGCACCGATAGTCCTTGAACAGAAACGGCACCCCGCGGAATGGACCGTCGGGCAAGGCACGCTCGGCGTCGTTGCGGGCCCGTTCGTACTGGCGGTGCACCATGACATTGAGTTGGGGATCGATGCGTTCGATGCGTTCGATCGCCTGATCGACGAGCTCGCGGGGGTGCACCTCGCCGCTGCGCACCTGCTCGGCCTGCGCGGTGGCGTCGAGGTCAGTGAGGGAAGCGTCCACCGTTGACCAGGATGAGTTGGGCGCTGACGAACTTCGAGTCGTCCCCGAGGAGATAGCAATACGTACCGAGCAGGTCGTCGGGCTCCATCACCCTGCCCAGCGGAGTGCCCGTCGCGTCGTATGCCCCAAGTACGGCGGAACCTTCTGTAGGAGTGAATCCGGGCCCGACGCAGTTGACGCGGATGTTTTGCTTGCCGAGTTCGAAGGCCAACGTCTTCGTCATCGAGATCACGGCACCCTTGGAAGCAACGTAGTGCAGGAAGCCCTGCGAACCGTTGAGTGCTGTCGTCGACGAGACGTTGACGATCGACCCACCATTGGGCATGTGCTTCGAGGCCTCGCGAGCGCACAGAAACGTGCCGCGTACGTTGACCGCCATCATGTGATCCCACTCGTCGATCGTGATCTCCTGGAACGGTCGGCGGTTGGCAAGCATCGCCGCGTTGTTGACGAGCCCGTCGATGTCGCCGGCCTCATCGAACAGTGCGATCACGTCTTGTTCGTCGCTGACGTCGCACACGATGTCGCACCCAGGCAGGATGTCGGTCGAGACAACCTCAGCGCCTCGTTCGCGCAGCTCGCCCACGAGGCGAGCGCCGATGCCACGGGCACCACCGGTGACGACGATCCGCTTGTCCTTGACGCTCATTCGGCAGGGCTCACGTCGCAGCGCGCTCCACGATGGTGACGACGCCTCGCGTCCCGTCGACTTCGATGAGATCGCCGGTCTTGATGCGCAGTGTCGCGACCGACGTGCCGACCACGCACGGAATGCCGTACTCGCGGCTGACCGTGGCAGCGTGGGTCAGCGAGCCGCCGCCATCGCACACACATGCGCCGATGATGGCGAACGCCGGGGTCCAGTTGGGCGACGTCGCTTCCGTTACGAGGATCTCGCCCTCGTCGAGGTCGAACAGCTCCGTCGCTGAAACCATCACACGCGCTCGACCCGTATACGTGCCTGCCGACGCAGGGAAGCCATTGAGCGTCGTCGTGTGCGGATCTGCCTTGAGCCCGGCGAAGTAGTGGCTGTGCATCCCGAAGATCTCGATCAACACAGGGTCTTCGACCTTGTCTGGCAGTGTGCCGACAACTTTCGGAATGCTTCCACGTAACCCCTGGTAGTGGTCGTAATATTCGTGGCGAGCGGTCGCAATGGATTGCTTGTCCTTCCAGGCGACGTCGCCGCGGCAGACCTCTTGCAGCTCGCAGAAGAACAGGAAGGTCGTGTCGTCGTATGTGTTGGCGCCAACAGCCTCGGCGGCCGCCAGCGCGCCCCGCCGAAGAGGAATCGAGGAGCGCAGATCGATGTAGTAGTTGTGGTCTTCGTTCCACCACGCGAAGTTGGCGACGGTGCAGATGTCGAGCAGTTGGTTGAACCCTGCGAGGGTGTCGCCGTTGAGATGCGAGCGGGCCGCGTCGATGGCCTCGTCGCGCTCGCGGTGAGAGTCGACGAGCGACTTGTCGAAGTCGTGACGCTCCTTCATCTGCACGAAGTTGCGCAGCTGGCCGAGGGGCGACGCCTGGTTCTCGATCCACGATGGGATGTTGATATCGGCAATGCCCTCCGTGCGCCACCCGTGGATCTTCAAGAAATCGTCGAACTTCGTGAGCCAGATCGAAGCGTTGCCGCCGGCCTTCGACAGAACGTCACGAATCTGCTCTGGTTCGTGCTCGAACAGATCGGCGATACCGAGCCGGTTGGCCTCGTCGGCGAGGTCCCACATCGCCCGATCGGTTTCCATGATTTTGGAGTCGCGGCCTTGCAGCATCTTGGCGATGTTGCCCGGATCGATTCCGTTGCCTGCGCACAGTCCGTAGAGCTGCAGGTAGATGGCCAGCAGGGGGTACATGATCTCGAAGTGGATCTCCCACGCCCGCGTGTTGAACGTGCGGGCATCGGTGATGTACTGGCCGATCTCGGCCAACGACTTACCCGCGAAGTCGTAGCTCTCGAAGTATCCGAGACCGAGTTCGAGCTCCCATTTGCGCTCCTCCCAAATGGCATCGAAGTTGCCGAGGAACTTCGGCATGTTCTTCTCGATTCGAGCAGCGCGATAGCCGATTTCCCATTGCGAAGCAACCGGCACTTCACCCTCGTACAGGAAGGGTCCGCCCATGCGTTGCACCAGACCGCCGGCGGGCGGAAGCGGCAGTTGGTGGGCGGCGAGTTGGGTCGACCATGCCGCACCGGTGACGAATTGGAAGCCGAGCGGCGAGAAACCTCGCGGCCAGTGGAAGTCGACGAACCAGAAACGTGATTCGTCCTCCTTGGTGAACGGACCGGACTTCATCCGCAGCCATGGATCGTCGATGTGTTCGGGCTTCCAGCCGGGATACCACTCGAGGAACTGGTCGACGGGAACGATCTCTGCCATGGTCTTGACCCCCAACTGATCGATGTGCTCGGTCCCGTTCCCACACGGGCTGCGAGGGGCGATGCTATATCACGTCGTGCGATTCACTCACGTCCGTCGACGAGCACGCAACCCGAACATGTTGAGCATGAGGGTGGGCGCTGGATCCACCAACTAGCTTCGCCTGGGTGAGCGAGACGAGTCTTTTGGAGTCTGCAATCGACGCTGCCCGGGCCGGTGGCGATCGGCTGATGGACGGGCTGCTCCGCCCACCCGAGATCCACCAGAAGTCGGCTCGGTCGAACATCGTGACGTGGGCCGACGAGGCTGCGCAGGCGACGATCGTCGAGCTGCTGCTCGGTCGATATCCGGATCACGCGATCCTTGGCGAAGAGGGCTCGGCCGGCAGTCCGGACGGCCCGTACACCTGGATCGTCGATCCGCTCGACGGCACGTCGAACTACGCCCGCGGCATGTCGCCGTGGGGGGTGTCGATCGCGGTTCGCGAGACCGGTGGTCCGTTGCTGGCCGGCGTCATCCTCGACCCGTTGCGAGGCGAGATGTTCGCGGTCGAACGCGGCGGCGGCACGACATGTGTTCCCAGCGACACCACCGACATCGCCAGGGCCTTGATCGCAACCGGCTTGCAGAACGACGACCCTGCTGCCATCCACGAGCACTCCCTGCGCATCGAGCAGATGCACTTGCACTGCCGGGGCACGCGAGGCATCGGATGTCCGTCGTTCGCGCTCGCCTATGTCGCCGCTGGCAAGCTCGACGGGTTCGTCGAAAAGGACGCGACATACGCTTGGGACGTCGCCGCGGCGGTGTTGTTGTTGGAAGAGGCTGGAGGTGTGGCCACCGACTTCGTCGGCGGACCGGTGAACCTGGGGTCGGGCATCACCAACATCGTCGCTTCGAATGCGCAGATCCACACCGACCTGCTCGACGTGGTCAACCTGAGGAGGGCCTGACGGCCAGCAGTGTCGGGCGCGAAACCGGAACCGTCGGTGCATTTTTCGCGCCCAACGATGGTCACCGGGCGCGGAACCGGAACGGCGGGTGCGGTTGTCGCGCCCAACGAGACGGGCTACGACAGAGCGGGGATGACTTCGCGGGCGAACATGCGCATCGAGCGGTGGGTGTCGTCGTTGCTCATTCCCGGCTGACGCATCTGCAACGCCAACTGGGTGATGCGTCCGAGTTTGCCGTCGACGAACGGTCGCAGCTTGCCGATGACATCTTCGGGAGTGCCGACGGCGGCGAACCAGAAGCCGGCGTTGCCGCTGCGCAGCATCTCCTGGGTGACTCGGCTCTCAGCAGGAGCCGGCTCGCCCCGCAGGTTCTTGCGCATCTGGTAGAAGTTGACGAAGTACTCGAGACCTGCGCCGGCGATTTCCCATGCTTTGTCGGCCGTATCGGCCACGAATACCGGCACCATCACCGACACCGCGTAATCGGCGGGATTCCGACCGCATGCTTCGAGCGCCGCGTCGTATCCGGCGTTGAATGGCGCGATCAGGTTCATCCCGCGCTCGGCAGCGCGCGCTAGGTTCTTGGGGCCCATTCCGCCCCACCACATCGGCAGCGGATCTTGCACAGGCTTGGTGGTGAACGTCATGTCAGGAATGTCGTAGAAGCTGCCGCTGTGACTGAACATCGCCGGCTCGGTGAAGGCCCGCTGGATCCAGTCGACCATCTCCCAAGATCGTTGGTTCATCTCAGAAGGGTCCTTGCCGAAGCTGACAAACTCCTCGTACTGCGAGCCGGGTCCTACACCGAGATCGAATCGTCCGTTCGACAAGATGTCGGCGATCGCCGCGTCTTCGGCGACGCGGATCGGGTCGTGGAACGGCAGCAGCACCACCGACGTGCCGACTCGGATTCGTTCCGTGCGCGCCGCGACTGCGGCGGCGACCATCATGGGCGAGGCAGTCCACTGACACTCCCGGAAGTGATGTTCGCCATACCAAGTGTGCGAGAACCCAAGTTCTTCCGCGAGCACAGCATCGCTGATGTAGTCGGAGTAGACGTCCTGCAAGGGGTACGCGGAATCCGGATGATTGCGGACCCCGTTGACCAACGCGTATTGCACAATGCATCCCTCTCGTCAGTAATTCTGCATCACGTTTTAGCACGGCTGCTGCGACGAGGTCGCCTCGACGTCGAGTCGGGCTCAGACGAAGCTGCAGGTCACTGTGCCCAAAGACCCATAGTCGGCAACAAACTGGTCGCCGGGGTGGGTCGTCGCGGCGCGGGTGAACGATCCGGCGAGAATGATTTGGCCGGGCTCGATGGCGAGGCCGTACGGAGCGAGGCGCCGGGCGACCCAAGCAATCCCGTTGGCCGGATGCCCCAACACGCCTGCTGCCAGCCCGGTCTCTTCGACCACTCCGTTGCACGAGAAGATCGCGCCGATCCAGCGCATGTCGACGTCGGTTGGTCTCACCTTCTCGCCGCCGAGAATGACGCCGGCATCAGCGGCATTGTCGGCGATCGTGTCGACAATCGTTCGAGCCCGCCTGGTGATGGGATGCACTCGATGACTACGAGCGTCGATCAGCTCGAGGGCCGGCTGAACGTAATCGGTCGCGTCGATGACCTCGTCGACGGTGACGGAATCGCCGCTCAGACGCTTGCCGATGATGAACGCAACCTCGACCTCGAGCTTCGGGTCGACGAAGTCGGCGTGATGAAGTTCGACACCACTGCGCATGATCATGTAGTCGAGCAGCGCCCCGAAATCGGGCTCGTCGATCTTCATCTGTTGCTGCATCGCCCGCGACGTCAGCCCGATCTTGCGCCCGACGAGGTGGGCGCCCGCGGAGATCTGCAATTCGACCCATGCCTGCTGCACGGCGTAGGCATCGTCGATGGTCAGGTCGGGATGCTCGACCGTGATCGGGTCGATGGGCTTCACCTCGCGACGGGCCCATTCGTGCTGCTTCGCCAGTTCGACTGCGAGGTCAGCGCTGATCATCGTGTGACGCCGTGGCCGTCGGCTCCCACGGTGAGGCGTTGCTCGTCGCTGTTGCGTTCGCGAAGGGGCTGAATGTTGCCGTCGAGGTCGAGCACCGAACTTGCTTCCTCATACCATCTCGGAACGATGGGGTTCGCCCAGAAATCGCGGCGTCGTTGGTCGTTGACGCTCCACCGCAGCGGTTGATGACCGGGATCGCCGGTGAAGTAGTCGGTGGTGTAGATCTCGACGCGGTGACCGTCGGGGTCGCGCAGGTACAGGTAGAACGCGTTCGAGACGCCATGCCTTCCGGGTCCGCGCTCGATGTGGTGGAACTCGTTCGTCGCGCCGAGCGTGTCGGCGAGGTCGAGGATGTGGTGCGACTCCGGGCACGCAAATGCGAGGTGGTGCAACCGCGGCGACGATCCTTGCGTCGAGGCGACGTCGTGCACCGTCTGCTTGCGGAACATCCATGTCGCATACAGCGTGCCGTCGTCGTCTTCGATGGTCTCGGACAGACCGAAGCCAAGCGACATGTACCACTCGTAGAACGCCTGCACGTTGTCAGTGACAAGGTTGACGTGGTCGAGCCGATTGATGCTTGCGCCGTGGCGAAGGTCGTAGCGCTGGTGATGATGACCGATCCAATCGATCTCATGGAAGTACTCGACGACGAACCCGAACGGGTCCTCGACGCGCACGGTGGGCCCGACACCGCGAGTCGCCCCGGCGGGATAGCGGCGAACCTCGCAGCCTCTATCGGTGTGGAACAGCGCGGCAGCGTCGAGGTCTTCGGGCGTTCGCACTCGAAAGGCAAATCGTGCACAGGCCGGTTCGGGACCTTCGCGAAGGATGAGGCTGTGGTGAACGAACTCTTCGTGCCCGCGCAGATACACAGCGTCGTCATCCTCTGCACTGATGACGAAGCCGAGCCGATCGACCCAGAAATGCTTGCTGGCGCCGAGATCGGTGACGATCAATTCGGCGAACGCAGAGCGAACGATGTCGGGAGGAGCAGATGTGGCCATCGACACGATCGTACGCCGCGAGGCCGTCTAGCGTGCGGCGAGACCACGCGCAGGGGGACCACATGCCAGCTCGAACCGGCGAAGAATTTCTGAAGGGTCTTCGAGCCCGCGATCGCGAGGTGTGGTTGGGCGCCGAGCGTGTCGACGACGTCACGGCGCATCCGCAGCTGGAGGGTGCGGCGCGCAGCCTCGCCGCGGTGTTCGACTGCCAACACGAGTTTCCCGACGACTGCCTGATGCCCGATCCGGAGACAGGAGAGGCCATCAACGTCAGCCACATGATCCCGCGCTCGATCGACGATCTGAAACGGCGGCACCGCGGGCTGCGTCGAATCGCCGAGCTGACCGTCGGCATCATGGGCCGCACCCCCGACTACATGAACGTGACGTTTGCGGGTTTCGCCGGTGAACGCGGAGCCTGGCTCGGCCCGGAAGGCGAGAACGTCGAAGGCCACGACAACCTGGTCGCCTACCAGAAGATGATCGCTCGCGAGGATCTGTCACTGACGCACACGATCGTGCATCCAACGATTGATCGCGTGAGGGACCAGTCGTTCGCCGGCAACCCGGTGCCGCTGCACAAGGTCGGCGAGACGTCGACTGGAATCGTCGTGCGCGGGGCACGCATCCTGGCGACGCTGGCCCCGTTTGCCGATGAGATGACTGTCTACCCAGGCCTTCCGTTGCCGGGCGACGCGACCGATGATTACGCACTGAGCTTCGCGTTGCCGATGGACACCCCTGGCCTGATCTTCCTGTGCCGCGATAGCGCCGCGACCGTTGGCTCGAACTCCTTCGACCATCCGCTGTCTTCGCGTCTCGACGAGCAGGACGCGTTCGCAATCTTCGACGATGTCGAGGTTCCTCGCGAGCGGGTGTTCATCAACGGAGACATCGATGTGTACAACTCGGTGATGGGGCCGACCGCGTGGTGGGCCAACATCATGCAACAGACCACGATCAGGGCACTCACCAAGCTGGAGTTCGCCTACGGGCTGGGCCTGCGCATGGCCGAGGCGGTCAATGACAACTCGCCGACGACGCTCGAGATGCTCGGCGAGTTGTCGAGCTATGCCGAGGTGACCCGCAGTTCCATCCTGCTGTCCGAGGAGCATGCGTACGATCGCGGCGACGGAGTCATCTTTCCCGATGGGCGGCCGATGCACCCGATGCGCTCGATGCTGGCGGTCTGGTACCCGCGAGTTCGTGAGATCCTGATGTTGATCGGCAGCCACAACCTCCTCGCCACGCCGAGCAAGGCGATGTTCGCCGATGCCAGGTTGCGGCCGTTGATCGACGAGTTCGTCCACGGCGCCAACGACGTCGATGCCGAGCGGCGGGCCCGTATCTACCGCCTCGCATGGGACTTCATCGGTTCCGGGCTCGCGTCGCGCAACGAGTTGTACGAGCGCAACTATCTCGGGTCGGCCAAGACCAGCCGAACGCACCACAACATGATGTACTCCAACCGTGAGTCTGCCTACGCGCTGGTCGAGGCGATGCTGGCCTAGTTGTTGGCCGATGTGAACGACGTGTAGTCGGTGTCGTCAACCATCGACTCCGGACCGTCGAGTGGTAACGGCTCGAAGTGGTTCAGCGCGGCATTGACGTCGCCCGACCACACCTCGTCGGGCAGGTTGTAGAGAACCTCGATCCCGTTGCCATCGGGATCCTCGACGTAGGCGCTGTGGGTCATGCCGTGATTGCCCCGAATTCGGAACTCCACGCCTTGGGTCTTCATGTAGGCGATCTGGTCGAGCCACGATTCGCGACTCGGGTAGCACACGGCGATGTGGTCGACGCCGGGCGTCGAGCCAAACATCTGCCACGGCGTTTCCTTCGGCGGCGCGGTGGACGGATCCGGCAGTTCAGCCAGCGCCAGATCGTGATGGCGCTCGGCGCTGCCGCGGTAGAAGCGCATTTTGTGGTCGCGGAACTTGTCGCGCTTAAGTTCGCCACACTGCTCGAAACCAAGGACGCGGGTGTAGAAGTCGTGAGCCGCCTCGAGATCGCGGACTCGCAGCACGAGGTGTTGGATGTACGCGCCGCTGGACGGTCGGACCGGACCGTCGAGATGCTCTGCCATATATGCAACCTCCTGCCTAGACCGCCCGACACTACGGTAATTCGGCCACGAAGCAAAGCGCTGTGTTCTGCTGCCAGGAACGTTCATCTGGTCGCTGTTGGGAGTCGTGTGATAGCAACGCATGGCACATTTCGTCAACATCCACGGGGGACCACGATGGCCAAAGAAGGCGCACTCGATGAACTGTTGGCCGAGGTCCTGTCGCGCTACGACAACTCGCCGAATCCTCGGTTGAAGGAAGTCACGACAGCGGCGATTCGTCATCTGCACGCCTTCGCCCGCGAGGTCAGCTTGACCCGCGAGGAATGGTTTGCGGGCATCGTGTTCCTAACCCAGTGCGGCAAGATCAGCGACGATGTCCGTCAAGAGTTCATCCTTCTCAGCGACACGACCGGCGTGTCGACGTTGGTGGAGATGCTGGCCTACGACGCCAGTGCGTCGAGCCTCACCGACAACACGGTGCTCGGTCCGTTCCACGCTGCTGGTGCGCCGGATCGTGCCAACGGTGAGTCGATGCTCGACGACCCCGACGATGGCGACCGGGTCGTCGTGCGCGGCACGATCACCGACGTCGATGGCAAGCCGGTCGAAGGCGTCGTGCTCGATTGTTGGCAGAACGCCAGCAACATGTTCTACGCCGTGCAGCAGCCAGGCGTTCAGAGCGAGTTCAACCTTCGCGGTATCTACCATTCGCAGCCTGACGGTTCGTATGAGATCCGCAGCATTCGCCCGGTGCCATATCCCATCCCGAGCGATGGTCCGGCCGGTGATCTGCTGAAGAAGAACGGGCGCAACTGGTGGCGACCAGGACACCTGCACATCTGGGCCCGCCACCCCGACTACAAAGACCTCATCACCCATGTGTTCGATGTCGAGAGCGACTTCCTGGAGGGCGATGCCGTGTTCGGCGTGCAGCGCAGCCTGATCCGCGAGTTCACGCCGGACGACACCGGGGAGTTGGCGACGACGTTCGACATCGTCCTCGACCGCGTCTAATTGCCGCTGGCCTGCTTCAGTTGAGCGCGATCCCAAACCTGGCGAAGGTGCGTCGTCACGATGCTCCGATTGCATCGGCGCCGGCCTGGGCGATTTGGCGGTCCTGCTCGGGGGACCCGCCGGATACCCCAACAGCGCCCACCACCTCGCCGGCGATCAGGACCGGTACGCCGCCGGCAAACACCACGAGGCGATCGGTG
>JANMQX010000082.1:0-10114 GCA_031370745.1 Ilumatobacteraceae bacterium | reverse complement strand
CACCGATCTGCGGCGCTGCAAGGGCGATGCCCGAATCGCTGTCGTACAACGTGTCGAACATGTCATCGACCAGGCTCGCTATCTTGCCGTTGATATCGGTGACCTCTGCGGCTGTGGTCTTCAAGACGGGGTCGCCGTACGTGCGGATCGTGTACGCCATAGCTGCAAGGCTACCGACCGAGATGGGCCACTACTTCGACGAGGATCCCGACGCGCCGTCGATGCGGCGCGACGTCGAGTTGTGGCTGCCCGACATGTCGTTGACCCTGACCACCGATCGCGGCGTCTTCGGTTACGACCAGATCGACGCCGGCAGCAAGTTGTTGCTGCTGAAAGTTCCTCCACCTCCCCCAACCGGCAACGTGCTGGACCTCGGCTGTGGGGTCGGCACGATTGCGCTGCCGCTGGCCCGGCGGGCGCCCGGGGCGACCGTCTGGGCCGTCGACGTCAACCGTCGCGCACGCGACCTGTGTGCGGTCAACGCCGGCTCGAACGGAATCACCAATGTGCGCGTCGTCGCTCCCGACGATGTTGCCGACGATGTCGCATTCGACTGCATCTGGAGCAATCCGCCGATCCGAGTCGGCAAGAAGGCGCTGCACGACATGCTTCTGAAGTGGCTCGGGCGGCTCGCACCGTCGGGTCACTCGGTGATAGTCGTGCACAAGCACCTCGGGGCCGATTCGTTGCAACGGTGGTTGACCGATTCCGGCTACCCAACGACCAGGCTGGCCTCATCGAGCGGCTACCGGATCCTGCACATAACGCGCTGAGTCCCCGAGAGACGAGGCGGCTGTGCCAGCTGCGGCCGCAAACGCCCAGCGCATAGCAACAGTTTGAGATCGATCAACCATTCGCTGAACGTCGGATGACCGCGGACACGACCTTGGCCTTCATCCTCGGTCTGCAACGACGCCTCGTACGCCTTCTCCTAGTCGCTGCTCGGTGTGCTCCCTACGGAACGGAATCGCTGCGCCTCAAGCCGACGCTGTCCAGCGCCCATTGACAATCAGCGCTGCCTCGCACGGTGTCTCAGAACCGGCGGTAGGTGACACTGCCGGTCCAGTCGATTCTGCTCGGGGGAGAGACAGGCTCGCGCCGTGGCCGTAAACGGCATCATGGAAGCGCTCGGCGTAGGCTCAGCAAGATGACACGGCAAGGTCCCGCCGACCTCAACGACGAGTTCGTGCGTTCCCTGCCCGACGCTGGGCCGGTCGTCATGGTCAACCTCGTACGGTTCCGTGAACAGTCTCGCGACGGTGACGGCAGCGGCTGGGACGCGTACACGCGGTACAGCAAGGCCGACATTCCTCTGCTCAAGCGAGTAGGTGGAACCATCCTGTGGGCCGGGCACGTCGAGGGAACCGCAGTGGGTGATCTCGGCGACGGTCGTTGGGACTGGGTCGTCGTGGTTTGGTATCCGTCTCGTGCTGCATTCATGGCGATGATGACATCACCCGAGTACGCGATTGCGAACATCGATCGAGAGAACGCGATCGAAGACCACGTGATCCTTGCGGCTAACGAGTCATACTCGAAACTCAGGCCCGGAGCCTGAGCCCAGCTCATTGTCGCCGAGTCGAGGGGGCCGGAATGCTGTATCCCCGGAGTCGGGTCTGGGACGCATAACACCGGCGCAGAACTTCGCTCCGTCGCGGGCAGTCGAGGCACCCAGAGCGGCGCTCGCGCCTCCCCGACCCGGTGTTATGGGTCACCTTTGGAGCGACGCTCGGTACAACCCGCGCGCGCCGCCGGCTCCGCTCGTCCGGGCAATCCGAGGGCGTCCAGGCGCACAGCCCGGGAGCCGGTGCTCGGGGACGGTCTGACTACTCGGTTGCCTGGATCGACCTATACAACCGCTCCCTCCGCGCCCCCAGCGAGCGACGAGCGCGCCGTGCGGAGGTCGCTGGGAGGTCAGCTCACCGGACAGTCGAGCCCGTACATGGCCGCGTCTTCAGCGATGGGCCCGCGCACCTGATCGCCCCAGGAAGGGTCGGTCGAGAATTCCTGCAGAGACGCAATGGCTTGTTTGAAGGCGCTGATCCCTTCGGGAGTGCGGTCGTCCGCGCGGAGCAGCCACCGGTGCTCGGTGCGGCCGTCGCCGAGGTCGATGAACTCGTACGTTTCCAGGCTTTCGACGAAGGTGTGCTCGACACCCTCGGCTTCAACTCGCGAGAGATGGCAGGTGAAGTACTCGAAGGGTCTCCAGTCGAGATACTCCCGGAGACCATCGCCGCCGACGCCGTGAGCACAGTGGCTCGACGCACCCGTCGCGACCCGACCCTCGCTGTTTGGCGTGAACTCGATTCCCGTCTCGACAGCTCCCCTGTGACGCAGTCGCTTTCCTGGTTCGACCCAATACTGCCAGCACACCGCGGGCGGCGCGTCGACGATGTACGAGAGGACGACATCGGCGTCCCCGTCGCTGAGGCGCACCACCTGCGCCTCGCGTCGTTGTGCCGCCACCGCCGCGAGATCCTCCACCACACCGATCACCGGAGCGAACGACACAATCGACTCTTCATGAGGAGGAAGCCGGAACTCGGTGGAGACGCCCGTGAGGCACGGACGGGTGAAGAACCCGTACGAACTCGGCCCACCCTGCTCGATGATCGTGTTCTTCAACAGCCGATGCACGAGGATCACGTCGGGACCCGCGAGGTCGAGACGGCCATCCTCATCACGATCGACGATGAACGTCCCCTTGTGCACGACGAACTTGAGATCGAGACCACCGATGGCACGGCAGGCATCGCACGTGCACGTCGTCGAACGCGTCATGTTCAAGAGCCGATTGGTGAAATCGAAGTAGCAGGACTCGACGAGCTCGACCAGCAACTCGCCGCTGGGGAATGCCGCCTGCGGAGCGAAGCAGAAGACAGCGTCGCCTTCCAGCTTCACGAACTGCATCGGCGGGCTCAGCGCCGCTCGGATCAGTTTCGTGAGTTCCATCACGATCGCGTGCGAATGCTCGAGTTCTGTGCTGGTCAAGAACGTCGTGTACCCGGAGATGTCGGCGAGGAGCAGATAGCCCTCGATTACACCTTCATCGATCTCGCCCATTGACGCCTCGCCCAGCCGGAGAAGGGCCGACAGCCTTCCGGGGAACCGGAGCGTATCAGGCGGCCAAAGGGACCATTGTGGCTCAGGCCGTGGCGCCCGTGCGCGCGTCCACAAAGTGCTGTTAGGAGGCGCGCCATATCTGCCGATGGGTACTCGTCGCTCTGCATTGCCGATCATGCACCCGCCGGCGCGCCGGACCGGGGCAATCTGCGCTACTCGTGAGGTGGGTGAGAGAAGACCGAGCTTGGCCGAGAGGTAGTCCATCCACCGAGACGCACCTCGGGACGTGAGGCTCATCGTTTCGGTGATCGGTATGACGTCACCGCTCAACATGACCGCGCTGACACCCCAGGTTCCGTAGTTGATCAACGAGCGCACAGCCGCCGATCGGCGTGCACGGTTCCTGCGGACAGTTTGAAAACGCGGTGAGTGGCACGGGCCTCGACGAACACGCGCTGCGGACGCGTGATTCGACCACACCAGGAAGCAGACGTTTCGGCTCTTCTCTGCGCGCGCCAGGATTATTTGGATTTCTTGTTGGTGTGGTTGCGAACGTACGTTCGTGACGATAACTGGGAGGTCATGGCTAGCGAACTCGTCACCGCACTCGGGGAGGCGCTGTCGCGCTGTGCGGCGGCAGATTTGACAGCGCTCTCGTCAGTTCAGGTCGGAGAGATGGTGACCGACCTGCGTCGGGTTTCGACCCGCCTGGAAGCCGAGATCGCTCGCGTTGTGCATACCGCTACCCAGGCTGAGGCGTGGCGCGTCGCCGGGGCGACATCTGTCGAGGCCTGGCTCTCAGAGCAGACGAATGTGTCGATGCGTTCGGCGCGTGATCAGCTCCGTCTCGCCGAGACGTTGGCAGCGGCGCCGATCGTCGCCGAGAAGATGGCCGACGGCTCGTTGTCGGTCGACAACGCCCGCCTGCTCGGTGCAGTGGTCGGTGAGGAACGGTTCGCTGATGATGCTGAACTGCTCGTCCAGATCGCGGCGGGGTCTCCCCGCGACACCCGGCGCGGTCTCGAGCAGTGGTTAGCCATGTCCGACCCTGCCGGGGATGCCGAGCGGGAAGAACGACTCCGTCTGAAACGGCATCTGACGTTCACCGCGAACGGCGACGGGATGTACGACGTCAAAGGTCTTCTGATGCCCATCGATGTCGCCCACGTCCGCGCCACACTGGATCACATTGCCGGCGCGGCCTATGCCGACGAGACGGCCCGGCCGCACCACACCCGCATCGCCGACGCGTTCATCGAACTCTGTCAGGCGTACAACTCGGGGACGTTGACGGGTGGGCGCGAGCGTCCCAAGGTTTTGATGACGGTGCCGTTCGAGACTGTTGTCGAGCGCGGCACGGCACGCGGCGTGATCATCGGACTCGACGCCACAGTGTCGGGGGGTGCGGTGCGCCAGTTGTGTTGTGATGCCGAGTTGAACCGAGTCGTCACCCGCGGGAAATCGGCGGTTCTTGACTATGGGACGACGACACGGTTGGCGTCTGACTCGCAGTACTACGCAATGGTCGCTCGCGATGGTGGATGTCGATGGCCTGGGTGTGATCGGCGGCCGGGATGGTGCGAAGCGCACCATTTCAAAGAAGTTGTCAAGGATGACGGTCCGACCGATCTGGATGAAATGGGATTGTTCTGCTCGGCGCACCACCACTACTTGCACTCACCCGGCTGGGGCCTGCTCGGCGATACTCACAACCTCCACATTCGAAAACCCGACGGCACCCTCATGGACGCACCGTGCCGAGGGCCGGCATTCACCCAGCCAAATCGACTCCAACTGGTTGCGTCATGACTTCCGAGACAAATCATCTGACGATTGTCCAGCGCTGCCATCAGTACAACACTTCCAAACAGGGTACGGATCTTGGTCTTGTTCATGGCGACCACGCCCTTTCGCCGTTGGGAGAACCCCCACGCGCCGTTTGTCAATCCCCCAACGGGAATCAGCGAGCGGGGTCGACTTCGATCCTGAGACGTGAACCTTTCGGGCGAGGAGCAGCAGAGATCGCCGCGCCGAGTTCGTCCCACGTCGGCGCGCGAAGCAACACGACGTCGCCGCTCGCCGACGCTTCGAGCCCAGTCGCCGCGGCGAACTCAGATGCGCCGACACCCAACACCGCAGCCAACGCGGCGAACGGCGGTAGTCCCAGCAGCTCGCGCCGGCTCAGCTCTACCTTGGCCACCCGTGATGGATCGGCGTGCAAAACGGCTTGCAACACCTCGTGTCGCGGCAAGAACGTCTGCACGAGCAACCGCCCGCCACCGCTTCTGCCACCGACAAGCCGTGCCGCCCTTGCCAGCAGTGCCATCGCCTGCTCCGCCGCTCGATAGCGCGGAGCCAGCAGCTCCCCATCGAGGTCGAGGAACGCGACCACGTCGGCTCTTCCTGCACGATGCAGCACGGCCTCGGTGCCGATCAGCACATCGCAGTCCGGCAGCGAGTCGCTGTCGCCGGTGACCACTCCAACGGGCCTGGCCGCAGCCGCCTCGATTTCCTCCCGCAGCCTGCTGACGCCCGGACGAATCAGCGAGAGCGCGCCGGATCCGCAGACCTGGCACACCACTGGGCGAACGGTTCCGCATCGACGGCACACCAGCAAACCGCTGTCGTCCTGCATCACTGCGGCCTGGCACTTCTCGCAGCGTTGCAACGATTTGCACGTGCGGCAGGCCAACAACCGCGCCCGGCCCTTCGTGTTGTGGACACAGATGACGCGCTGACCGGAATGCCGGAGATGTTGGATCAACGGTGATGTGAGCAACGATCGCTTCCACGGCTCCTCTCGGGTGCGATCGACGATCTCGAGAATGGGCCAGCCAACGCGCTCTTCAGCGAGGGAAGGGCGTCGGAAGGAATCCTCGGCCCAAAACAGGGCGGCGGCGGATGGGCACGGTGAGACGAGTACACACGCCACGCCGGCGAGTCGGGCACGTTCGATAGCGACGTCGCGGCCGTGCCACGTTGGCGATCGTTCCTCCTGCAAGGCCTCGTCGTGTTCGTCGAGCACGACGATCGACCGCAGTCCTGCGCACGGCGACCACACCGCGCTGCGCCCTCCGATCACCACATCGACGCCCGCGGCTGCGCGCGCCCACTGCTCGGGGTGCACGGCAGTCGAGAAGCCTTCTTGGCGCAGTCGAGCAGCGAGGCGTCGTGCCTCGTCGACCGATGGATGGATGACGAGGGTGGGCCCACCGGCGAGTGCCTCCAGGACGGCCGCAATCTGATCGCTGGTCGGTGGCAGGCGAATCAGGCGAGGAAGCGCGCCGGTTGCGGGCCGATCGGGACCAGCAGTCGCGGTTGGCAGCGAGGAGACCATCCCTGGAGGGCTTGCTGCAACGAGCAGGGGCCGCAGTCGTCCGGCGCCCCAACGCAGCGATGCCCAACGCGCCAGATCGACGATCTCTGCCGATGGCCCGATCCCGGACCATTTCGCCAGCGGTACGAGACGGTCGACAGCAATCGATCCATCCGGCGGACCAAGCGACACGACCCAACCGCCAACGCGCCGTCCGTGAAGCGGCACCCGAACCATCGATCCAATCGCCACGCGGTTGCCCAGCGAGTCAGGGACGAGGTAGTCGAACTGTTTGTCGAGACCGGTCACGTCGGGGACGACGCGAGCGACCAGCAGCGACGACGGGTCCATTGCCCGGCGACGCTAGAGGATTACAGGCCGACAGCGGCCGTGTAGTCGGCAAGCCTGCTGACAGCTTCCCATGTGAACTCCGGCAGTGCCCGCCCGAAGTGTCCGTATGCCGCAGTCTTGCGATAGATCGGGCGCTTCAGATCGAGGTCGCGCACGATCGCTGCCGGACGAAGGTCGAACACGTCGCGCACCGCGGCCACGATCTTGTCGTTGTCGACGGTGTTGGTGCCAAACGTCTCGACGAGGATGCTCATCGGCTGGGCCATGCCGATGGCGTACGCCACCTGCACCTCGCACCGCGTTGCCGCGCCGGACGCAACCACGTGCTTGGCCACCCAACGCGCCGCGTATGCAGCCGACCGGTCGACCTTCGACGGATCCTTGCCGCTGAAGGCACCGCCGCCGTGGCGACCCATGCCGCCGTAGGTGTCGACAATGATCTTGCGGCCGGTGAGGCCCGTGTCGCCGTGAGGGCCGCCGATCACGAACTTGCCAGTGGGGTTGATGTACACGTTGTAGTCATCGTCTGCGAACTGCGCCGGCACGACGGGCCGGATGACCTGCTCGATCAAGTCGGGGCGAATCACAGTGTCGCGGTCGACGCCGTCTTGGTGCTGTGTCGAGATCAGAGCAGCGACGAGACGAGTGGGCCTGCCGCTGCTGTCGTATTCGAAGGTGACCTGAGTCTTGCCATCGGGGCGCAGATACGGCACAGCGCCGGCCTTGCGAACGTCGGTGAGCTTCTCGGCCATGCGATGTGCCAGCCAGATCGGCAACGGCATGAGATCGGGCGTGTCGTCGCAGGCGTAGCCGAACATCATTCCCTGATCGCCAGCACCCTGGGCGTTGATGATGTCTTCGCCGCTTCGACCGCCGCGCACCTCTTCGCTGAGATCGACGCCTTGGGCGATGTCGCCACTCTGCTCATCGATCGAAACGATCACACCGCAGGTGTTGCCGTCGAAACCGTACAGCGCGTTGTCGTAGCCGATGCCGTTGATGACCTGCCGGGCCAACTTCGGGATGTCGACGTAGGCGCTCGTCGTGATTTCGCCGGCGACCACGCACAGCCCGGTGGTGAGCAGCGTCTCGCAGGCAACTCGGCCGTTGGGATCCTCTGTGAGGATCGCATCGAGGACCGCGTCGCTGACCTGATCGGCCATCTTGTCGGGATGGCCCTCTGTCACGCTTTCCGAGGTGAACGTGTAGTTGCTCACTGGGCTGCTCCTGAATCGCTTGGGTTGTGGTTTGAGGTTGAGGTCGGGCCGTTACTACTTACACCAGATCGCAGTTCGGCGACACATTCCAGTATCGCCCTGGCGACCGAACGCTTGTCCGTGAGCGCGACCGTGCGCGGAGCGCCTTCGCGGCGAAGAATCGTCACGGCGTTGGTGTCGTGCTGGAAGCCGACCTGCGGCGCGCTGACGTCATTGGCCACGATCAGATCGAGGTGTTTGCTGCGCAGCTTGGCCGCCGCGTTCGCCAGCATGTCGCTGGTCTCGGCAGCGAAGCCGACCAGTGTCTGGCCGGGAGTCTTGTTCGCGCCGAGCGCGGCGAGTATGTCGGTCGTCGGCTCGAGGACGATCTCGGGCACGCCGGCGTCTTTCTTCAACTTCGCGGCCTCAGCGACCTTCGGCCGGAAATCGGCAACTGCCGCGGCCATCACTATGACGTCGGCTGATGATGCGAGTCGCTCCACAGCTTTCTGCATCTCGGCAGCGGTCTCGACCTGGTGCAACTCGGCACCGCACGGCGTGGGCAGGCCGACCGTCGAGATCAGGCTGACCCTGGCACCGAGGGCGAGCGCCTCCGCGGCGACTGCATAGCCCTGCTTGCCACTGCTGCGGTTGGCGATGACGCGCACCGCGTCGATGGGCTCGCGCGTGCCGCCGGCCGTGACCACTACGTGCAGACCTGCGAGAGCTCCACCGCCCAGCACGCGCTCGACCTCGGCAACGATGCGCTCGGGCGATGCCAAACGACCCTTGCCCGAGTCGCCGCCGGCCAACCGGCCTTCGTCGGGTTCGACGATGTGCACGCCGCGGCGGCGCAGCGTTGCGATGTTGTCGATGACGGCCGGGTGCTCCCACATCTCGGTGTGCATTGCCGGGCAGACGATCACCGGGGCGCGAGTCGCCAGCAGAACGTTTGACAACAAGTCGGTCGACAGGCCGCCGGCGTAGGCCCCGATCAGCCGGGCCGTGGCTGGCACGATCAGTACCAGGTCGGCCGATTGGCCGAGTTTGGTGTGAGGAATCGGCGTGTCCTCGTCCCACAGGCTGGTGTGCACTGGTTCGCTGGCCAGGGCCGACAACGTGGTCGCGCCGAGGAAGCGCTGGGCCCCCGTGGTCATCACCGGAATGACGTGCGCCCCCGCATCGACAAGACGTCGACACACGTCGACAGACTTGTATGCAGCTATTCCCCCGGTGACACCGAGCACGATGCATTTGCCGGTGAGCATGGAGGTTGTGTGGCTATTGGATCAGGCGACGGTGTCGTCGCTTGCTTCGTCGGCAGCGGTCTCGTCGGCAGGGTCCGGAAGCTCGACGCGCACGATCTTGTGAGCGGCAATCTCCTCGAAGCCAATGCTCAGAGGCTTGCGGGCAATCGAGCTGACCTGGGGCGGAACCATGTGCCCGAGCCCATCGCCGAGCTGGTTGAAGTACGAGTTGATCTGACGTGCCCGCCGGGCCGCAAGGGTGACCAAGCTGAACTTGGAGTCGACCGTGTCGAGCAAATCCTCGATCGCGGGGTTCATCATCGTGTCGTGGGCGCGAGCCATAGTTCAGCCTCCTGAAGCGGTTTGTCAGTGTACCCGACTGCGGGCCAACGTGGCGCTTGCTATGAACGCCGATGTATAGCAATGATCGCCAACATCTCGTCCACCGTTCGTTCGAGATTGTCGTTGACCACGACATGATCAGCCATGGCCAGGCCGACCGGTTCCTCGTCGAGGGCCTTGCGCAGGCGCTGGTCGACCTTGTCCTCGGTATCGCCGCGGCCGCGAAGGCGGCGTTGTTGCTCGTCACGCGACGGCGGCAGCACGAAGATCAGCACCGCGTCGCCGTGTTGGTGTTTGACCTGGCCGGCACCGTCGACCTCGATCTCCAGGACCACATCACGTTCGTCGGCAAGATCGGGCAGAGGGGTGCCGTAGTAGTTGTCGAGGAACTTGGTCCACTCGAGGAAACCGCCGTGCTCGACGCGATCCTCGAAGCTGGCGTGATCGGTGAACACATATGCACTGTCAGGTTCACCGGGCCGCTGCGGGCGGGTTGTCCATGACCTGCTCAACCACAGTCTCGGATCGCGCTCCACAAGCGCGTTGACAATCGTTCCCTTGCCTACGCCACCAGGGCCGGAGATGACAATGATGAGTGG
>JANMQX010000032.1:0-1788 GCA_031370745.1 Ilumatobacteraceae bacterium | reverse complement strand
GATCTGCCGATGAAACAGGCTGTGATCGCTCCATCGATGCTCGCGCTGCTCTATCCGTTGAGCACCGAGGTGCCGGGCTACAGCCGTGAAGCGTTCGAGGCCGATCTCGTCGACGAATGCGAGAAGGACATTCGCCAGGCGTTCGCCGCCGGCGCCGCCCGCGTGTCGGTCGACTTTACCGAAGGGCGCCTGGCAACCCGCGCCGACCCGCGCAATCCGTGGACAGGTGCGGGCATGTTGCCGCACTTCATCGACCTCAACAATCGGGAGATGGCCAGGTTCACCTCTGAAGAGCGGGTCAACATTGGCATTCACACCTGTCCCGGCGGCGACCGCGACTCGGTGCACAGCGCCGACGTGCCGTACAACAATCTGTTGCCCGAGATGTTCAAGATCAACGCCGGCTACTTCTTGATCCAGCTGGCCAGCGAGCGTGAGAAGGACGGTGTGTACGAGTCCATCGGAAAGTACAGCCGCGACGACGCCGACGGCGTCGCCCAGATGTGTTACGTCGGCGTGACCAATCCCGGTAACCCGCGAGTGGAAAGCCCGAAGGAGATCAGCGACGGCTTGGTGCGCGCCGCCAACTTCATCCCCAAGGAACGCCTTGGTTCGACCGACGACTGCGGATTCTCACCCTTCAGCATCGACGAGAAACCAAACCATGGCTCGCCGGACTACGCCCGAGAGGTCGCGTTCCAGAAGATCACCAATCGGGTCGAAGGCACCCGGATGGCTGCGGAGAAGCTCGGTATCAGCTGACATTGCCTCGACGCGAGCGCCGGACGGTCGCATGTCGACCATCGCGGCGCCCGCGTTGAGGGTTTCGTACTACTCGGCGAGGGTCGCTTCGAGGGTGATCTCCGGCACGGCCGCCAGCGCCCTGCTGACTGGGCAGCCCGCCTTTGCCGCGGCGGCATGCTCGGCGAACGTTGCTTGGTCGATGCCGGGTACGCGTCCGACAGTGACGAGCTCGATCCGGGCGATGGTCGGCGCGCCGTCCACCATACGGAGAGTGACCGTGGCGTCGGTGTGCACCGAGTCGGGTGGGTTGCCAGCCGTGGCGAGCATGTTCGACAGCGCCATCGTGAAGCACGCGGCGTGTGCCGCTGCGATCAGTTGCTCGGGGTTTGATCCTGGGCCGTCCTCGAAACGAGACTTGAATGTGTATCCCCCGCCGATCGAGTCACCTGCGGTGAACGTTCCCGAGCCTGATGGCAGGTCGCCTTTCCATTCAGCGCTTCCCTTTGCCGGCATGTTGGTCTCCTCATTTGTTGGGTCGACTCGTTCGATCTGTCACGAGACTGACTGTGATTGCCTCAGGATAGATTCCAAACCTGTCCTTCGTGCCTTCTGTGACCCAACGACTTGGGTGCTCGAAGCGGACACTGCAACCGAGTCAGGGCGCTGTCTCGTCGAGGTGCCCATCCTCGACGCGGTAGACGAAGCCGCGAATGTGTTCCTTGTGGCGGATGAACGGACTGACCTGCAGCCGCCGGATCGACTGACGCACGTTCTGATAAGGATCCTTGAACCCTTCGAACGCCCAACCCGGGCGAATGCCCGTTTCCGCCTCGATGTCGTCCTTGAGCGTGTCGCCGATCACTCGTTGCATCCCGCAGTCGGTGTGATGCAGCAAGATGATCTCGCGAGTGCCCAGCAGTCGTTGCGACAGCACTAGCGAACGAATCACGTCGTCGGTGACGATCCCACCCGCGTTGCGAATGATGTGGGCATCGCCGTGAGCGAGCCCCAGCATCTCGAAGATGTCCATCCTGGAGTCCATGC
>JANMQX010000388.1:0-7183 GCA_031370745.1 Ilumatobacteraceae bacterium | reverse complement strand
TACGCGGCCGGAGCCCCGAAGGTCGACGAGAAGGTTCTCGCCGGCGGGCTCGAGGCCTGCAAGGTGTACATCAAGGAATCGATCGCGCTGCAGCGTCAGCTCGTCGCCTCGGTGATCGCCACGCGGGGCCCGATCGTCCCGATGACGTACACGCCGCAACTCGACTACACCCAAGACGTGTTCGACGCAGTTGCCGCGATCGCCGGCGACGGTGTGGCCAAGGCCATCACCATCAGCGCGAAAGCCGAGCGCAACGCTGCCACTGACGCAGCAGCTGCGGAGGCGATCGACAAGCTGTGCGGCGAAGGTTCCGAGTTTGCCGGTCGCGAGCGTGAAGTGAAAGAAGCCGTTCGCAGCCTCACCAAGAAGGCGGTTCGCAAGCGGATCGTCGAAGAGGGCCTGCGCATCGACGGTCGTGGTCCTCGTGATCTGCGGCCGCTCAGCAGCGAAGTCACCGTGCTGCCGACGGCACACGGCACCGGCTTGTTCCAGCGTGGCGAGACCCAGGTGATGAACGTCGTCACCATGGCCATGCCGCGCATGAACCAGCTGATGGACACGCTCAGTCCCGAGACCCACAAGTACTTCCTGTTCCACTACAACATGGCCCCGTGGGCCAACGGTGAAACCGGTCGTGTCGGTTCGCCGAAGCGTCGCGAGATCGGCCACGGTGCGCTGGCCGCCCGTGCACTGCTGCCGGTGCTGCCGAGCCAGGAGGAGTTCAGCTACACGCTGCGCCTCGTGGCCGAAGTGCTGGCGTCGAACGGTTCGACATCGATGGCTTCGGTGTGCTCGGGTTCCCTGGCGCTGATGGATGCGGGTGTGCCGATCAAGGCCGCCGTCGCAGGCATCGCCATGGGCCTCGTGTATGCCGAGGGCAAGTACACCACCCTCACCGACATCCTCGGTGCCGAAGACGCATTCGGCGACATGGACTTCAAGGTCGCCGGCACGTCGGAGTTCGTCACGGCACTGCAGCTCGACACCAAGATCGAAGGCATCCCAGCCGACGTCCTGGCCGCCGCGCTCGATCAGGCCAAAGAAGCCCGCACCGAGATCCTGGCAAACATGAACGCCTGCATCGCCCAGCCTCGTGACGAAGTTGCCGCGACGGCCCCGAAGATCATCTCGATCACCATTCCGATGGACAAGATCGGCGAAGTCATCGGCCCGAAGGGCAAGGTCATCAACACCATCCAGCAGGAAACCGGCGCCGACATCGCAGTCGACGACGACGGTTCTGTTGGCATCGTCACCATTGGTGCAGTCGAGGCCTCGAAGATGGAGGAAGCCAAAGCGCGCATCCTCGCGATCGTCGATCCGCCGAAGGCCGACGTCGGTGCGACCTACATGGGCAGGGTTGTCAACGTCACCAAGTTCGGGGCGTTCGTCAACATCCTTCCTGGCCGCGATGGTCTCATCCACATCTCCAAGCTCGGCAAGGGCAAGCGCATCAACAACGTCGAAGACGTGCTGACGCTTGGCCAAGAGATCGAGGTGGTCGTCGAAGAGATCGACGAGAAGGGCAAGGTCAGCTTGACTCCGGGCGCCTCGTGGAATCCGTTCCCCAACAGTGACGGTGGTTCCGGCGCGGCGCCAGCGTCCTCGGGTTCCAGCTCGGCTGTCGCTGGTGCCGGAGAGTCCGTCGTTGCCGGCGATCGTCCGGTCGCAGTCAGCTTCGACGACGCGTTCGATGCCGAGCTCGCCGGTGAGCTCGGCGACCTCGGGCCCGGTGGCGAGGCCGGTGGCGGTGCTGCCGATCGTGGCGCCGATCGCGCCGATCGCGGCCCGCGTCGCGATGATCGTGGCGGTGCCCGCAACCGTGGCCCGCGGCGTCATCGCTGATTGAAGTTTCGGCTCGTTGACCGACCTTCGGATCACTCAACTCGACTCTGGGCTCACTGTGGCCACCGAACGCGTGCCTGGCGCGCTGTCGGTGGCCACAGGAGTCTGGGTCGGCGTTGGCTCGCGTGACGAGCCGGCGAAGCTCAGCGGCGTCAGCCACTTCCTCGAGCACCTGCTGTTCAAGGGCACCCCGACACGTACGTCGCAGGACATCTCGCGTTCGGTCGATCGAGTCGGCGGCGACTTCAACGCGTTCACCTCGAAGGAGTACACCGCGTACTACTGCCGGCTGCCGGCGCGCCATGCGCTGTTCGGCGTCGAGCTGCTCGGTGACGTGTTGATCCGCCCGGCGTTGCGTGAAAGCGATGTCAACAGCGAACGACTGGTGATCCTCGAGGAACTGGCGATGGACGACGATTCGCCCGACGACGTCGCTCACCGCATGTTCGCAGCACAGCTGTTCGCCGACCATCCCCTCGGCAGGGAGACGGCTGGCGACCGCGAGACTGTGCAGGCGATCAACGCTGGCGACGTCCGTCATTTCTTCGAATCGCACTATCACTGCGGCTCGATGGTCGTCACGTTCGCTGGCCCGATCGAGCACGACGAGGCGTTGAGATTGATCTCCTCGGCGTTTGCCGAGGTTCGTCCTGCCGGCGAACTGGTGCTCCGTCAGCCACCGCAAACGGTCGGTGGGAACGACTCCGTCGACGACGACACCGAGCAGGTGCACATCGTCATGGGCGGTCGCTCGCTGGCTCGCGGCGACGACGATCGGGAAGCGCTCGACGTCGTCAACCATGTCTTCGGTGGCGGGTTGTCGAGCCGGCTGTTCGAGGAGATCCGTGAGCGTCGCGGTCTCGCCTACTCCGTGTACTCCGGGGTGTCGGCCTATACCGATAGCGGTGCGTTCCAGATGTACGCGGGCACGCAGCCAGACCATGGGGATGAGGTGATCGCACTGATGCATGCCGAGCTCGATCGACTGATCAGTGACGGCATCACCGACGAGGAGCTCGAAGTGGCCGTCGGATACCTCACCGGTGCGTTCGAATTGGGGCTCGAAGACACGGGTGCGCGCATGGCCCGCAATGGTGGTCAGCTGATCACCACTGGGTCCATCCGACCGATCGCCGAGCAGGTCCAGCGTTGGGCAACGGTCGACCAGACGGCGGTCAAGCGCATCATCGGTCGCGTCTTCATCGACGATCCGATCGTCGTCACGGTCGGCCCCAAGCTCTAGAACCGCGCGGTCCAACGGCGCAGAGCGCGGCTACGGTCATGCGGTATGGCGCAGATCAGGGTTGGTGTTGTCGGAGCAGGCGGACGAATGGGACGAGCGGTGTGCACCGCCGTCACGCTCGACCCCGATCTCGAACTGGTTGCGGCGGTCGCTCCAGGCTCCGCCGGCGAGAGCCGTCACGGGGTCACCATCACGGGCGACCTGCGATCGCTGGCAGATGCCGGCTGTGAGGTCGTGGTCGACTTCACGAATGCCGACGCGGCGCGGGTGACCGTCCCGTGGTTGGCCATGCACGGGATGCATGCGGTCGTGGGCACGACGGGTTTCAGCGATGCCGATATCGAGGCCTTCCGGTCAGAGTTCAGCGGCAGCAATTGCATCATCGTTGCGAACTTCGCGATCAGCGCAGTGCTGATGATGCGCTTCGCCGAGTTGGCAGCGCCGTATTTCGACAGTGCCGAGATCATCGAGCTCCATCACGAGGGCAAGATCGACGCACCGTCTGGCACCGCCATTGCAACGGCCAAGCGAATGGCGGAGGCCTCGGATGAGTGGACACCCGACCCGACCCAACACGAGCGTTACCCGGGCACACGTGGCGCCGCCGGCCCGGGCGGCATTCGCCTGCACTCAGTTCGAATGCGTGGCCTGGTCGCCCACCAAGAGGTCGTCCTCGGGGCCTACGGCCAGACCCTCACGATCCGCCAGGACAGCTACGACAACGTCAGCTACATGCCGGGCGTGATCCTGGCCTGCAAACACATCTCCGAGCACTCAGGCCTGACGCTGGGTCTCGAGGCGCTGCTCAACATGTAGGCATTTGTTGAATGCACCAGAGCCGCGTTCGCGCGCCGCTGTCTAGCCTCGGCCGCGTCGGAAGTTGGCAACATTGGTGCCGATCACGATGACGATGGAGCCGATGATGATCGGATATTGCCAGCGCTGCAGGAAAGAGGTGACCGACTGCACCTGCGACTCGAACTGCTTTGCAAGCCACCACAGCAATGCCAGCCGGCCTGCGATGCCGACCAACAGCAGCGGCAGAATTCGTCGCCAACGGGTCTTGACCGTGCCACTGAGCACGAAGACGATGTTGCTGCCGACGAAGACCGGGATCAGGATCCATTCCGCGGTGCGGTACTGCTGCTCGAAGCGGTCGACGGACTCGGTGGTCATCCCGAGGAAGCGCGTGAACCACCGCAGTGCCTGATCGCCGTAGGCCCTGCCGAGAAAGTGGCATACCGCCGCCGCGGCTGTGAGCCGAACTGTCGCGATGACCGCGTATGCGCCCGGCGAGATACCGGCGCCGACCACGAGGACGAGGTAGCGGTTGCGCGACGACAGCATGATCAGTTGTTCGGGCCGCGTGTTCACCCAGCGAGCAAAGACGATGTTGGCGATGTTGGTGCATACGACCAAGGCGACGAACGCGACCAGGAGAAAGGGGCCGTAGCCCGGTCGTTGATGCGGCTCGATGACCTCGTCTGCCGCAGTCGTGTTCACACGACGGCACCTTAAACCACGATCAACCAAGGCAGTGGTGCGGTGCCGACCCGAGTGAGCGATGATCCGGGTGTGCACTACCGTGTCGGTCGCGGCCTCGCCGCGCAGACGTGAACAACCTGGAGACAACTACTCATGAAGACAACACGACTGATCGCCGGCCTGATGGCCGCCGGTCTACTCGCCGCCGCCTGTGGCAGCGACACGAAGACTCCCGCGGCCGGCGGCACGGGCGCGCCTGGGGTCACTGCGGCACCCGGAGCCACAACTGCGCCAGCGGCTGGTGGAAACGACTGCAAGCCGGTGAAGCCGGGCGTGCTCAGCGTCGTCACCAGCCTGCCGGGACCGAATTTCTGGGGCACGACCAAGGCGGAAGTCGACCCCGACAACATCAAGAGCGGAATCGAGTACGACATGGCCAACATGCTGGCTGCGAAGTGCGGATTGAAGATGCAGTTCCGTAACGAGAACTTCGATGCCGTCGTTGCCGGGCAGATCGATCCCACCAGCTATGACATCGTGTTGTCGCAGGTGACCATAACCCCCGATCGCGCCAAGGTTGTCGACTTCTCCGAGGGCTATTTCAAAGCAGACCAGGGGCTTCTCGTCAACAAGGGGACGACGGTCAAGACGTGGGATGACGTGAAGAAGTTGACCGTCGGGGTCCAGGCATCGACAACAGCGGAGTTCGACGTCACTTCCGGAAAGGTGCCGGGCTGGCAACTCAGCAAGGTGAAGTCGTTCCCGGATCTTTCCTCGGCGTACGCCGCTCTGTCGGCAGGCACGGTCGACGCGGTCATGATCGATACTCCGATCAACCTCGGTCAGGCTGCACAGTCCGGTGGCAAGGAAGAGGTGGTCGCCCAGTTCAAGACCGGCGAGGAGTACGGAGCGATCTACGGCAAGGGCAACGGCAAGAAGGCGATCTTCGACCCGATCATCCAGGGCTTCCTCGACGATGGTTCGATCAACAAGCTGATCGCCAGGTACCTCGGCGGCGATCCGACAACAGTTCCGTTCGTCGACGTCCCGGCCGCCTGAGCCTGTCTTGACCGAATTGGTTGCACCCGATCCCCCCGCCATGCGGCGGGTGGGTCGGGTGCTGACCTATCGCAAGGCGGCCACGATCGCCTTGCTGTTTCCTCCGGCGGGCATCCCGGCGATTGTGCACTCGATGCGTGCAGCTCGCCTCGCCAGGGAAGGTGAGATCGAATCGGCGCGGCGCCAGGGAGAGCGAGCACGCGACTGGGCGTGGTACTCGGTCGGTGTCGGGCTGTCGGTGTACATCGCGGCCTTCCTGTTCTGGCTCCTTGTCACGAACCACCACGCTGTGTCGCAGGTGTTCTTCGGGTGGGCGACTGTCACCGATGGTCGAGCATGGCGGTCGTTGTTGAAGGGTTTCTGGATCAACGTCCAGGTGTTCCTGATCGCCGAGATCATCGTCTTGGTGTGGGCATTGGTCGTCGCCATCCTGCGGCTGCTCCCCGGTCCGGCGTGCAAGCCGGTGCGGTTGTTGGTCACCGTGTATGTCGACGTCTTCCGCGGCATCCCGGCCTTGCTGGTGATACTCATCATCGGCCTCGGCCTGCCCCAGGCGCACGTGCCGATACTCGGCAGTTTCTCTGACATGGACTATGCGATCCTGGCGCTCAGCTTGACGTACGGGGCCTATGTCTCTGAGGTGTATCGCGCCGGCATCGAGTCGGTGCACTGGAGCCAGACCGCCGCGGCGCGTTCACTCGGCCTGTCGCACACCCAAACGATGCGCCATGTCGTGGTGCCGCAGGCCGTGCGGCGGGTGATCCCTCCGTTGCTCAACGACTTCATCGGGCTGCAGAAAGACACGTCGTTGATCAACGCGTTGGGCGTGCTCGACGTTGTCAGCCGGGCCCGGTTCGTCAACAACTCAAGGGGCACGCTGGCCGCCTATTCGATGGCCGCCTTGCTGTTCTTGTTGGTCACCATCCCGTTCACCCGCTGGCTCGACGGCCTGATCCGGCGACAGCAGGCCAAGACCTTGGCAGGGCGGTCGTAGATGGCCTTCCTCGAACTACGCGACGTGCACAAGACGTTCGGAACCAACCCAGTGTTGCGCGGAATCAACCTCGACGTCGAGCTGCACCAAGTGGTCTGCTTGATCGGTGCATCGGGCAGTGGCAAGTCGACGATGCTGCGATGCATCAACCAGCTCGAGACCGTCGACAGCGGCGAGATCCGTCTTGGCGACGATCGAGTCAGTGGACGCGGAATCGACGTCGATGCGTTGCGCCGCGAAGTCGGCATCGTCTTCCAGAGCTTCAACCTCTTCCCGCACATGACCGTCCTACAGAACATCACACTGGCCCCCGTGAAGGTTCTGGGGTTCAGTAAGGCTTTGGCCGACGAGCGTGGTATCGCACTGTTGAAGCGGATCGGCCTCGACGACAAAGCCAAGGAGTATCCCGATCGTCTGTCCGGCGGCCAGCAACAGCGAGTCGCGATCGTTCGTGCACTCGCGATGGAGCCTCGGCTGCTGTTGCTCGACGAGATCACTTCGGCACTCGACCCCGAGCTCGTCGGTGAAGTGCTGAACATCGTTCGCGACCTCGCGCG
>JANMQX010000373.1:0-1957 GCA_031370745.1 Ilumatobacteraceae bacterium | reverse complement strand
TGCCGAACCGGCCGCGCGCGACTGCCCGGCTGTCGAGCGCCTGCGCGGCGCCGGCGCCGCCTTGATCGGCCACACCAACCTGGAACGAGCAACGGCACGGCCGGTGTGTGAGGCGTTGACAAAGGCGATGCGCGCCTTCGGTGTCCCTCAGGAGGTGTTGACGGATAACGGCAAGGTGTTCACCGGCAGGTTCGGCCCTGGCACTGGTGAGGTGTTGTTCGATCGGATCTGTCGCGAGAACGGCATCAAGCACATCCTCACCGCGCCGCGGTCGCCGACGACAACCGGCAAGGTCGAGCGGTGGCACAAGACGATGCGTCGCGAGTTCTTGAACGGCAAGGTGTTCGAATCGATCGCCGACGCCCAGACGCAGCTCGATGCATGGGTGCGCGAGTACAACTACGAACGCCGCCATCAAGGCATCGGCGATGTCGTGCCGTGGGAACGGTTCCGACTCGCCGGTCGTGACGGAGTGGAACCGGTCGTGCGAGCCGACGAGCCGGTGACCACCCGTCGTGTCGGCCAGACCGGCAAGATCAGCTTCGCCAGCGAGCTCTATCCGGTGGGGGTGTGGCTGGCCGGTGGGACCGTGGAGGTCTCGGTTGGTGACGGGCTGGTGTCGATCCATCACCGCGGTGTGCTCGTCGCGACCCATGCCCAACGCCATCGACCCATCAAGGAATCCAAGGCACTTGCCCGGAAGGTGAAACCGAAGCGGCCACGACCGCGGCAGGCCACGGTCGGCCAGAGCGTCACTCGCAAGGTCGACTCATCGGGCAATGTCAGCTTCGCCGGCACCAGCTATCGAGTCGGCAGAGCGCACATCCGACGGCAGGTCCAGGTTGCCATCGTCGGTGACACCGTCGAGATCTCCGCCGGCGGCGAAGTACTCCAGGTCCGTCCGATCCGCCACGACCGCTCACGAGAGCACGGCGCCTTCGCCAACGCCGGCGGCCGGCCCTCCAGAATCAACGCCGCCTAAACCCCTCACCGAGGTGGAACACAAGTACCGGAGCCAAACCGGAACACGGGTACCGTGATTGGTGTGCTGTCCCGGTTCATAGTCCTCGTCCTGATTGGGAAGGCTGAGGGAAGGGAGCTTCTGCCTTGCGCGACGTTCGCCGCCGGTCGGCCTGACCGGTCGCACCTCACTGGAGCACGTAGAGTAGATATGCCTTGGCTCGCATATGCGCTCTGTGGCATGATCTGGGAATGTTCACAACGTTCGAGGTGCTGGCGCAGCCGATCAGGCGATCAATCCTCGATCGTCTCCGCGGCGGCGAGTGCCTTGTGGGGGAGTTGGCCGAAGCGATCGGGCTTACTCAGCCACTGACGTCGAAGCACCTCCGGGTGTTGCGCGACGCCGGGTTCGTGAACGTCCGTGTCGACGGGCCTCGCCGCTGGTACAGGCTCCGGCCCGAGCCGCTCGTCGAGCTCGACGACTGGTTGACGCCGTATCGCTGGATGTGGGAGACGCACCTCGACCGCCTCGGCGCCCACCTGGACACCATGCCCGACCACGCCCAGCCCGGAAGCTGAAGGAGACACCCATGTCGAATGATCAGTTCCTCACCCTCGACGGGCGGCCGACCGTGTGCGTCGAGCGCCGTTACCCGCACCCGATCGACAAGGTCTGGCGCGCCGTCACCACCCCGGAGCACCTCAGCCGATGGTTCCCGAGCACAGTCGAGATCGATCTGCGGCCCGGCGGGTCGATGCACTTCGGCGCACCGGGCGCGATCTCCGGACAGACCGGGTTGGTCGAGTCGATCGAACCGCCGCGTCTGCTGGCGTTCACATGGGGCTCTGACCGGCTGATGTTCGAGTTGTCGACGGACGGCGATGGCACCAACTTCGCGTTGACCCATTCGTTCGACGAGCGTTTCGGCGCCCCCAGCTTCGCCACCGGGTGGGGACTGTGTCTGAGCGGGCTTCGCGCGGTGCTGGCCGACGAACC
>JANMQX010000365.1:0-12334 GCA_031370745.1 Ilumatobacteraceae bacterium | reverse complement strand
GGATGTCGACGCCGGAAATACGTGCCATGTCGAAACTCTTCCTCAGCCCTGACGCTGCTTGTGACGCGGGTTCTCGCAGATCACCCTGACGCGGCCGTGCCGACGGATGACCTTGCACTTCTCACAGATTTTCTTGACGCTGGGACGAACCTTCATGGTGACTCTTCGCTCGGTTTGGTGGCTGGGTTCTGGTTACTTGTATCGATACGTGATGCGACCGCGCGTGAGGTCGTATGGGGTGAGTTCCACTTGCACCTTGTCGCCAGGGAGGATTCGGATGTAGTGCATCCTCATTTTTCCCGAGATGTGCGCCAGCACCTTGTGGCTGTTCTCGAGCTCCACCCGGAACATTGCGTTGGGGAGAGATTCGAGGATCGTGCCTTCGAGCACGATGGCGTCGTCTTTTGGCTTGGGCAGAGTGGGCCTCTTTCGAACGGTGATAGATACAGCCGAGGGCTGCTCCGCACGCGCGAAGCTGAGCTGGGCCGAGGTGCAATGCTATCGCCCGAGGAACTCAACGCCAAGTGCCGCGTTTGGAAAATCACGGGCGCTGCGAGCCTACAAAAGGGAAGAATCGTTCCGATGTCTCCTGCAACCTCTCGTTGGCGCGCCCTCGCGGCTCTGCTTCGACCCGACGCCTGGCGTTGGGCCGGCCTTGGCGCGCTCGTGGCCGCGGGATCGGGACTGATCCTGACCGGTCCGCTCATCGTGCGCAGCATCGTTGATCGGGCTACATCGGGGACGACGACCAGCCAACTTTCCCGGCTTGCGGTGCTGTTCTTGATCGTCGCCGTGGCAACCCAGCTGATCAACATGGCCGTCGCTTGGATGGCCACGATCACCGCCTGGCACACGACCAATGGCATCCGCATCAGGTTGGCTCGCCACGTCTTGGGTCTCAGTCACGCGTTTCATCGCCAACACACGCCGGGCGAGCTGATCCAACGTGTCGATGGCGACGTGACGTCGGTGAGCGATTTCATGGGCCGCGTCATACCTCGCGCTGCCGGCGCCTTGTTCACCATGGTCGGAATGATCGGTGTACTGGTCGTCGTCGACTGGCGGCTGGCTGTGGGCGCCGCCGCCTACGTGAGCGCCGCCGTCGGCATTGTCGTCAGCGGCCGGCACCGCGCCGTCGGCGAGTCATCCGACGAGATGGGCTCGTATGCCCGGCTGTACGGCGGAATCGAAGAACGTCTCACAGCGGCCGAGGATCTGCGGTCGAACGGCGCCGGGGCACACGCGATGTGGAGGTTCGTCGAAGACAGCGCCGACGCCTTGGGCAGCGCGGTGCGCCGCGAAAAGGCTTTCCTACGCATGTGGTGGGGCGTCGACGGCTCGGTTGCGGCCGGCTCGATCGTGTCGCTTGTCACCAGCGCATTGCTGGTCAGCCGGCACATCATCACCGTTGGTGATGCGTTCCTGCTGTTTCAATACGTTCTCCTGCTGGCCCGCCCGCTCGAAGACATGGTCGATCAGTTGGAGACAGTGCAGAAGGCCAACGGCGCAATGGTGCGGGTGATCGACCTGCTGGCGATCGAGCCCGACATCACCGACGAAGGCACAACCCTGCCTCCAAGCGGGCCGCTGAGCATCGAGTTCCGCAACGTCAGCTTCGACTATGGCGACGATCAGTCCGTGTTGCAGTCGATCACCCTCGACTTCGCTGCCGGACGCTCCATCGGAATCGTCGGCCGCACCGGCAGCGGCAAGACGACGATGTCGCGACTGGTGCTGCGGTTGGTAGAGGCCACCCGTGGATCGCTGCTGCTGGGCGGAGTCCCCATCGAGAAGATTCCCATCGCAGAGCTTCGCCGGCGAGTTGCATTGATCCCCCAGGAGGTCGAGCTTCTGAGCGGCACCGTGCGCGACAACGTCACACTGTTCGACGAGTCGCCCTCCGACGAAGCGGTGACGTCGGCTCTACGCAACGCCGGTCTCGGCACGTTGGCCGACGGAGGCATCCATCGCCGGCTCGGGGCCGGCGGCACTGGGCTTTCGGCCGGCGAGGCACAGCTCTTGGCTCTCGCCCGGGTGTGGCTGCGCAACCCCGACATCGTCGTGCTCGACGAGGCCACGGCGCGGATCGACCCTGAGACCGAAACGCTGCTCGAAGCGGCGGTGGCCCGCCTGACCGAGGGCCGCACCACGTTGATCATCGCTCATCGACTGTCGACGCTGCGCCACGTCGACGAGATCGTCGTGCTGGACCACGGACGTGTCATCGAAAAGGGCAACCGCACCGATCTCGCCGACGATATCGAGAGCCGCTACCGACATCTGCTGGACCTGGCGCACGACGACGAGGTGGTGTCGCCATGAGCGTCTGGCGTCTGGGTTGGCGCGTCTCGCAGCACGAACCGCGCAGCTTCTGGGCGGGCTATCTGCTGTTCGTGATGTTCTTCACCTTTCCGGTGTTGAGCGGATGGCTGCTCGGCCGCGGGTTCAACGCGCTGTCGACCGGCCACAACTCGCGGGTCTACTGGATCGGCGCAGCACTGGCCCTGTGCGAGCTCGCCAGGATGAGCACCATCCACCTCGGCGCACTGGCCTGGACCAGGGCATGGGTCCACATGCAGTCGTTGCTTCGGGCCAATCTCCTCACCGCCCAAGTGGCCAGTGGCGGCCCCGAGGCGGGGCAACCCGTTGGCTCGGCCGGCGAGGCCATCACCCACTTCCGCGACGACGTCGAGGACGTGACGATGTTCGTCGACGGGTTCGTCGACATCTCGGCGGGCGTTGTCTTCACAGTCCTTGCCGGACTGGTGCTGGGCAGCGTCGACGGGCGGGCGGCGTTGGTGCTGTTGATCCCACTGGTCGGTGTGGCCATGGCAACACGCACACTCGACGGCCGGATCAAGCGCTACCGGGCCGCTGACCGCGTCGCCGCGTCGGCCGTCAGCGGTCTGCTCGGCGACGTCATGGCCGCGGCGACCACGGTGAAGGTCAACAACGCGATCGATTCCTCAATCGACCACCTTCGAACGTTGGTCGACCAGCGACGCCGCACTGCCGTGCGCGACCGCGTGCTCGACGAGAGCGTGTGGGCCTTCAGCCAAGGTGCCGCCGATGTCGGGCTCGGTCTCGTTCTGCTCACCGCTGCCAGCGCGATGGCATCGGGCAAGTTCAGCGTCGGCGAGCTGGCTGTGTTCTCGGCCTACCTGGGCTGGCTCAGCTTCCTGCCACGGATGGTCGGACGCATGCTCGCCCGCCGCAAGCAGGTCGCTGTTGCCTTCGACCGGATGAGCGTGCTGGTTGCCGACACCGCGGTGGGCAACACCGTCACCGATCGATACCTTCCGATCGGTCTGCGCGACCAACGCGATCGCCCACACACCGCGCGCCCGGCCCGCGTGGCCCTCGACACGCTCGAGGTGCAACACCTCAGCGCCGTGTACCCGACCGGTGCTGGCGTACGCGACGTCAGCTTCACCGTTGCTCGGGGCAGCTTCACCGTGCTGACCGGACCGATCGGGTCGGGAAAGAGCACGCTGCTGCGCGCTGTGTTGGGCCTGGCCCATCAAGCCGACGTCGCCGGCAACGTCTTGTGGAACGGCGAGCGGATCGACGATCGCGCCGCGTTCTTGATCCCCCCCAACGCTGCGTTCCTTCCGCAGGTTCCGCAACTGATCTCCGATTCCGTCGCCGACAACATCGCTCTCGGAGTCGTTGACGACGCCCAATTGACGCTGGCACTCAAACTGGCAGCAGTGCTGGCCGACATCGAGGAGATGCCCGAGGGTGCACGAACGTTGATCGGACCTCGTGGACTGCGACTGTCGGGGGGCCAGCGCCAGCGGGTGGCGACGGCGCGTGCACTCGTACACTCACCCGAGCTCGTCGTGCTCGACGACCTGTCGAGCGCACTCGACATCGAGACCGAGTTGCAGCTGTGGGCCAACCTTTCGGCCGCCGGTATCACCGTGCTGGCGATCTCCCACCGCGCCATCGCATTCGATCGTGCGGATCAGGTGCTGCGGCTCGAAGGCGGGCGGCTCGCCTAGCCCTTCTTCATCCACGTGCGCAACTTTCGCCGCGACGTCTTCTTCCAGACCGACTTGAACGTCTTGCGAAGTTCGAAACGGTCGTTCCGCTCGATCGTCACCAGTTCTGCGACCGCCAGGCGAGTCGAGGGCAGGTCCTTCGCCGCTCCGCGGAGCCACTCCTCTGCCACCGCAGTGTCCTGGTGATCGCCAAGCACCGTCTGAACTTCGGCAATCGCACGCGCAAATCGCCGGGCATCGCGACCGTAGACCGGTGCAACAGCCTCGGTGGCATAGCGGGCCTGCTTGGCAAGTATGCGGACCGCATGAAACTCGGGGTCTACGGAATCGGGCCCGAGTTCATCCGCCGCTTTCCGGAGCTTGCGCCACGGACCCCGGACAAGCTCGAGGAAAACGGTGCGCGCCGGCTTGTCGGCCAATCCTGTGGACTCAAAAGACGGGTCGCGGGTCGAGTCGACCAACGCATCGAGCAACGCGACATACCGGTCGCTCGACAGACAGGCCTCGACATGGCTGCGGGCGTCGGCAATGTGTTCGTCGAGGCGTTGCGACAAGGCGCGCACTGCGCGCGAATGGTTCGGAGCAAGATCGTTCATCTGCGCGTGCAGCCGCTCCGCGAGCACGTCGACGTCGCGTGCCCGGCCCGCCTCGCTGCCGAGCCATTTCAACTCGTCGCGCAGCCAAGTTGTCCGACGTCGATCGAGCACCGGCGCAAACGTGTGCAAGTCGGACCTCAGTCGGCGCGCCGCGACGCGGAACTGATGGACGTCTTCTTGGTCGTTGCCGAGCCAGACGCCCGCATGGTGCGCGAGGAGTTGGGTGACAGAGCTTGCAATCGCGTGGCGCACGACAGCCCCCGCAGTGGAGCGTCTGCCGATGGGCATGGTGTGAACATCAGGTGGAGCGAGGGCGTCGTATCCGAGGGCGCGACTTGCCTTCGGAATGGGATCGTCGTCGCGGCATCCGGCGGCTCGCAACGACTCCACCAGGCGGTCGACGGCCTCGGTGCTCACATCCTCCGATGCCAGTTCGAGCTCGATCTCCCGAAAGGTCACGGCAGCATGGTTGGGAACCTCGGCGACCACGATGTCGTCGCACAAGACGAGCAGTGGCTTGCCGTCCAGCTCGATCTGGATCTCCGTCCGGTTTGTGTGCAGCCGCACCACGGGGCCGAGCGTCTGTGAGCGGATGTAGGCCGTCGCCGCTCGGAAGGCTGCGAGCGGTACGGCTCCGAGCGGTTCGTCGAAGGTGTACTCCGACCGAGAGAGCCCGCCCGCGCCCGTGCCGGTCGGCAGCTTCAGAGTCCAGATGGGGGCCGACTCCCCCGTTCGTGATCTCAGGGTGACCCCGGCACGCGCCAGCGACAGGGTGGGCGTGTCGTAGTAAACCGCCGCAAGCGCGAGCTGCGACGGAGGCCCCACGGTGCTCTCGGGCAACACACCGCCGAGATCGGGCAGAACCATCGCCATGTCGGCGGTCAACTTGATCTCGTGCTCGATCGTCATGCGGTCCTCCGAATCCTTGCCAGGATTCCCATCAAATCCCTCGGTTCGAACATTGTTTGCCCCATGACGCTAGAGCGCCTCAGGTCGAGCCGGTAACATCTGCACCGAACGTGAAATCGGTCCCGTGAGGCCGATACGTGGAAGGAAGCAATGCCTCCCATCGAGGGACCGCGGGCCACACACGGGCCGCGAGAGGTCTTGAGCGCCGACGATGTTCGACGTGCGCTGACCCGCATCGCCCACGAGATCGTCGAGCGCAATCATGGAACCGATGGCATCGTGCTCGTAGGTCTGCAGCGCGGTGGTGTGTGGATTGCCGACGAGTTGGCGGGCATCCTTGCGGGCATCGGCCCGCCAGTTCCCGTCGGCTCGCTCGACGTCAGCTTTCATCGCGACGACGTCGGATTGCGACCGATCGTGCCCGGCCACGTCACTGCGATTCCCGTATCCCTCGACGGCACCACCGTGGTGTTGGTCGACGACGTCCTGTTCACCGGGCGCACGGTGCGCGCCGCCCTCGAAGCGCTGAACGACTACGGACGACCGCACGCGGTGCAATTGGCCGTGATCGTTGACCGCGGCCATCGTCAATTGCCGATCCGTCCGGACTACGTCGGCAAGAACCTGCCGACATCGAGCGATGAGGACGTGCAGGTCGGCGCGGCCGGCGTGGTGATTGCATGAAGCACCTGCTGTCGATTGGCGATCTATCCGTAGCCGACATTCACGGTCTGCTCGAGCTCGCCGACCACATGGTGGAGATCTCGCAACGACCGATCCCGAAGGTTCCGGCGTTACGCGGCAAGAACGTCGTCAGTCTGTTCTTCGAGGACTCGACGCGTACACGAACCAGTTTCGACACCGCAGCCAAACGACTCAGCGCAGACACCATGAACTTCGCCGTGTCGTCGAGCAGTGTCAACAAAGGCGAGAGCCTTCGCGACACCATCGAGACCATCGCGGCGATGGGTGTCGACGCCTTCGTCGTGCGCCACAAGTCGAGCGGGGCCCCCCAGCTGATCACTCACTGGACGAACGCCAGCGTCGTCAATGCTGGCGACGGCTGGCACCAGCACCCGACGCAAGCGCTGCTCGATTGCTACACGATTCGAACCAACCTCAATCGCCGCGACGGATTCGACGGTCTGCGCATCGCCATCGTCGGCGACATCAAGCACAGCCGGGTAGCGCGGAGCAACGTCGACGCGTTCACTGCTCTCGGCGCCCATGTCACGCTGGTCGCGCCACCGACACTGCTGCCCCCGACACTCGACGGATGGCCGGTCGACGTGTCCCACGACCTCGACGCGCTGCTCCCCGATCTCGACGTGCTCTACCTGCTGCGCGTGCAGCGCGAGCGGATGGACGACGCGTTGTTGCCGAGCCTGCGCGAGTACTCGTCGATGTATGGGTTGACGGCCGAGCGGGCCTCACGCCTCGCTCCCCACGCGCTGGTCATGCATCCCGGACCGATGAACCGCGGTGTCGAGATGGTTGTCGATCCGGCCGAGCTCTCCGGATCCGTCATCCTCGATCAGGTCACCAATGGTGTCGCCGTGCGCATGGCGGTGTTGTTCCGCTTGCTGGGTTCCGGCAGCGATCCGAAAGGTGACGCGTCGTGACCCGCATCGTGATCCGAGGTGGCATGGTGCTCGACCAGACCGGAGAGCGCCTTGGCGACGTGGCGATCGAAGGCGACCGAGTCGCCGAGGTCGGTGACGAGCTCGAGGGAGATGTGGTCCTCGCGGCCGACGGCTGCGTGGTGTCACCGGGCTTCGTCGACCTCCACGTCCATCTGCGCGAACCAGGTCGTGAGGAAGCCGAGACGATCGAGACCGGCAGCCGCGCCGCCGCACTCGGTGGGTTCACTGCAATCGTGGCGATGCCCAACACCGAGCCGCCGCAAGACTCGTTGGCTGTGATCGAGTTCGTTCGCGCTCAGGCACGCCGCGCCGCGCTGTGCGACGTCCATCCCGCTGGATGCATCACGATGAATCGCGAGGGCAAGGCGTTGGCGCCATTCGGGGAGCTCGCCGCGGCGGGGGTGCGCCTGTTCACCGACGACGGCAATGGTGTTCAGGATCCGCAACTCATGCGCCGCGCACTCGAGTACGCCGGTGCGCTCGACATCACGCTGGCCCAGCATTGCGAGGTCGCCACACTCACCAAAGGCGCGGTCATGCACGAGGGCTCGTGCTGCAGCCATCTCGGATTGCCCGGTTGGCCTTCGATCGCCGAAGAACTGATGGTCCACCGCGACATCGAGTTGTCGCGGCTCACCGGGACGCGCATCCATCTGTTGCACCTGTCGACTGCAGGCAGCGTCGAGTTGGTTCGTGCCGCAAAGGCGGATGGGTTGCAGGTAACTGCTGAAGCTGCACCGCACCACTTCACCCTCACCGATCATCTACTCGGCGGGTACGACGCGATCTTCAAGGTCAATCCGCCATTGCGAACTGCCGCCGACGTCGCGGCGATCAAAGCAGGCCTCGCCGACGGCACCGTCGACGCCATCGCCACCGATCACGCCCCGCATCCACCCGAGTCGAAGGAGGCCCCTCTCGACCAGGCGCCACCGGGAATGTTGGGTCTCGAGACGGCACTCGCGCTGGCGATCACCGAGCTCGACATGCCACTGGCCGACATCGTCGCCGCGCTGAGTTGGAAGCCAGCGGCGATCGCCGGGATCGGTGATCGGCACGGACGTCCCATCGCAGCAGGCGAGCCAGCCAACCTGGTCGTTTTCGACCCGAGCGCCGAGTGGACCGTCGTGCCCGCCAAACTTGCCAGCAAGAGCCGTAACACGCCCTACGCGGGCCGCACAGTACGCGGCAAAGTGCTGCACACGCTGCTTGCCGGCATCCCCATCGTCGTCGATCAGATCGCCCAGCACTGACCCACGCTAGAGGCGGGTGAGGATCTCCGGGCCACGATCGGTGACGAGCACGGTGTGCTCGGTGTGCGCCGCAAGCGAGCCATCGGCCGTGACCACGGTCCAATCGTCATCGAGCACCATCACGTCGTCGTGCCCGCCGCCGATCAGCATCGGCTCGATTGCCAGCACCACACCGGGCTCCAGGCGAGGTCCCTTGCCGCGGCGGCCGCGATTCTCCACATCGGGATCCTCATGCATGGCCCGGCCGATCCCGTGGCCACAGTAGTCGCGAGGGCTGCCATATCCAGCGGCGTTGACAACCGCTTCGACGGCAGCGCCTACGTCACCGAGATTGCCGCCTGGCTGCATCGCCGAGACCGCCGCCGCGAGGGCCATGTCGGCGGCATCGATCAGCCGCTGCGCACCGGCATCGATCGCGCCGACGCCCATCGTGAACGCGGCGTCGCCGTGCCAGCCGCCGACGATGGCACCGCAATCGATCGACACGATGTCGCCATCTTGCAGAGGTCGTTCGTTGGGGATTCCGTGCACGATCTCGTCATTGACCGACGCACAGATCACTGCCGGAAAGCCGTGGTACCCGAGAAAGTTCGACGTCGCGCCGCGAACCCTCAACACGTCGCGGGCAATCCGATCGAGCTGCAAGGTCGTGACACCTGGAGCCGCAGCGGCACGAATGGCTTGGTGCATCTCGGCCACAACTCGACCGGCGGCACGCATGTGCTGCAACTCGTCGGCGGACCGTCGGGGTAACCGTCGCATCCGATCGATCCTCAACGGGTTGCGTCGACGGCGGCAGCAAGCAACCGGAACACGTGCTCGGGTGATCCGACACCGTCTACGACTGCGAGCCGACCCTGGCTTTGGTAGAACTCGATCAACGGCGCGGTCTGTTGCTCGTAGAGGTCGAGACGATGTTCGATGGCCTCGGGCGTGTCGTCGTCGCGATGCATCACGTCGCCGCCACACACCTCGCAGATCCACGGCAACTTCTCGTAGCCGCTGGCGACGTAGTTGGTACCGCAGTCGCGACACACCCGACGTGCGCTGAGCCGGGCAAGCACCAGGTCGCGTGGCACGTCGAGATCGAGAACGAGATTGATCGGCTGGTCTTTCGTCACCTCGTCGAGGGCCTGCGCCTGAAACACGGTGCGCGGGAAGCCGTCGAGTATGTACCCGCGGCCCTGGGCGTCGTGGTGACTGAGCCGCTCGTTGACGATCCCGATCATGATGTCGTCGCCGACCAAGCCACCATCGTCCATGACCTTCTTGGCCATGCGACCAAGATCGGTGCCCTCACGTACGGCGGCGCGCAGCATGTCGCCCGTCGAAATGTGCGGAACGACGAAATGACGCGACAAACGTACGCACTGAGTCCCCTTGCCCGCACCTTGCCGGCCGAGCAGAATGAGCCGAGCGCCGGGGATCATGCCGCTGACGACCCGCCTTTCGAAAGACGGGACAGGGTCACTTCAGGAAGCCCTCGTAGTTGCGCAGCATCAATTGGCTGTCGATCTGACGCATGAGCTCGAGTGCGACGCCAACAGCGATGAGCACTGTGGTGCCGGCGAACGGGAAGTTCTGCACGTCGAACAACCACAAGATGATGTACGGCGTGATGGCGATGACGGCAACGAAGAGGGCACCGGGAAGCGTGATGCGGTTGACGGCCTTCGACAGATACCGCTCCGTCTGCGGCCCGGGGCGCACGCCCGGGATGAAACCGCCCTGTCGGCGAATCTGATCGGCCTGCCTGATCGGATCGAAGGCGATCGAGTTGTAGAAGTAGGCGAAGGCGACGATCATCAGCGAGAACAGCACGATGTACACCAAGTTGCGGCTGTTGACCAGGTTCGCGTCGACCCACTTCTGGATGGTCGCCCTCCAACCGGTGCCATTGCTGCCGCCGAGAAAGTTGGTGATCAGCACCGGCAACAACAACACGGAGCTGGCGAAGATGATCGGCACGACCCCGCTCTGGTTGACCTTCAGCGGGATGTAGGTGTTCTGGCCGCCGTACATCCGTCGCCCAACCACTCGTTTGGCGAACTGCACCGGGATGCGGCGCTGGGCGAGCTCGACTCGCACGACGGCCACGACGATCAGCAAGCTGACCACCACCAGCAGACCGAACGCGAACCACTTCTGCTCCTGCAAGATCGCGAAGTAGCCGAAGGGCAGACGGCTGACGACCGACGCGAAGATGACCATGCTCATGCCGTTGCCGATACCGCGCTGGCTGATGAGCTCGCCGATCCACATCAACACAGCGGTTCCCGCGACGAGCGACAGAATCACGAGATAGCCACGGGGCCACATGCCGTCAGGTAACAACTTGACGTTCTTCGGCAGCCGTTGCGCGGCGCCGAAGAATGCGTTGCCGTTGCCATTGCCGAAGATGAACGTCAGCGCGGTGGCCTGCATGGTGGAGATGCCGATGGCCAGATAGCGGGTGTACTGAGTGATCTTGCGCTGCCCGACCGCGCCTTCTTGCTGCAACTTCTCGAGCTTTGGAATGACCACGCCGAGAACCTGCATGATGATGCTCGCCGTGATGTACGGCATGATGCCGAGCGCGAAGATCGAGAAGCTGCCAAACGCGCCGCCGGAGAAGAGATCGAGGAAGCCGAGCGCGCCCTGCGACTCGACACCTTTCTTGAACTGCTTGACTGCGTCGGGATCGATACCCGGCACACGGATGGCGACGCCAAGCCGGTACAGGGCGATCATCACCATGACGAACAAAATCTTGTTCCGCAGATCGGTGACCTTGAAGACATTCTTCAGGTTCGACAGCACAGCGACTCCCTTGTCGGCTCGGCGGTAGGTGTGAGAATCAGCGGTTGGTGAACTGGTTGCCCTTTACCGGCGGGCGACCCTGCTTGAAGGGCAGCGGCAACAGCGTGACGCTACCGCCTGCAGCGGTGATGGCAGCTTCGGCGGCCTTCGAAACTCCGTGTGCCGTGACGTCGACTTTTGTCGTGATTTCGCCGCGAGCGAGCACCTTGACGAAGTCACCCTTGCGGACGAGACCCTTGGCAACGAGCACCTCGGGATCGACGCTGGTCTCGCCGCATGCCGCGAGTTGATCGAGGTTGACCGGGCTGTATTCGACGCGGAACGGGTTGTTGAATCCCTTCAACTTCGGGACGCGTTGCTTCAGTGGCATCTGGCCACCTTCGAAGCCACGGGCGACCTTGCCGCGGCCACGCGATTGCTGACCCTTAGTGCCGGCGCCGGCTGTCTTGCCGCCCTTGCCGCCGATACCCCGAGCGACGCGCCGCTTTGCCTTGTTAGAGCCAGGCATCGGGGCTAGATGATCGACACGCATGTCAGTCCTCCGTCACAGTGATGAGGTGGCCAACACGGGCGATCATGCCGCGGATCTCTTTGCGATCCGGCAACGTGTTGGAGTCGCCGATCTTGCGCAGGCCAAGGGCACGCATGGTGCCCCGGGTCTTGGGCTTGTTGGCGATCGTCGAGCGAATCTGCTTGACCGTGATGGTCTTTTCGTCTGTTGTCTCTTTTTTGGCGGCCATCAGTGTGAATCCCCTGCTGCGATCTGCTTCTTGCGATCGTTGTAAGCGTTGAGCATGCCCTTCGGAACGAACTCCTCGGCGGCCAGGCCACGACGACGAGCGACTTCCTCCGGCCGCTGCAGCGACTGCAGGCCGTTGATCGTTGCTCGAGCCACATTGATTGCGTTCGACGAGCCGAGCGACTTGCACAGCACGTCGTGCACGCCGGCTTCTTCGAGAATGATTCGCGCCGCGCCACCGGCGATGACGCCCGTACCGGCAGCCGCCGGCTTCATCATCACTCGACCGGCTCCGGTGACACCGATGATCGGATGCGTGATGGTGCTGCCTGCCAACGGCACATCGAAGAGGTTCTTCTTGGCTTCTTCCGTGCCCTTCTGAATTGCCAGC
>JANMQX010000341.1:0-4193 GCA_031370745.1 Ilumatobacteraceae bacterium | reverse complement strand
CGAATCGGCTGCCGACCACCATGTCGAAGTTGCCGGTGTCGAGATGCTTCAGCAACGCGCCGATCTGGTCGGCCGGATGTTGACCATCGCCGTCGACCTGCACGATGGTGTGCGCACCGTGGTCGACCGCGTAGCGAAAGCCGGCGCGCAATGCGCCGCCGACGCCGAGGTTGATGGGCAGCCTCACCACGGCTGCCCCTGCCAGCTCGGCACGTTCTGCGGTGTGATCGTTGCTCGCATCATCGACCACGACGCATTCGAAACCTTCGTCATGCACGGCGGTGACCACGTCGGTGATGCAGGCCTCTTCGTCGAAGGCAGGAATGACGATGACGACGTCTGTCACGCATGCCCTTCCAGGTCGCTGACCCTTCGCGCGAGTAGGGCGTGCGCCTCGGCGGTGGTGCGTAGCCGCTCTTGCAGCAGCGAGACGCTGATCGACAGCTGGATGGATATTGCCAAGAGGAGGACGGAGCTGATCATCAGCAGAACGGCGGTCGGAGTGATGTTGGCAACCTTGCCGAGGCGACCGACGAACGGCAACGTCACCGCCGCCAGAGCGACGAGTGCGCCAACGCCGAGCCAGCCGAGCGTGTAGCGAGTGGTCAACAACCGGCGCCTGGTGAGGGCGAGAATGACGAGCACGATCACCACACCACCCAGTGCTAGAACGAGAGCTTGCTTCACCGATGTCGACATGTGAGCGAGCGTAAACGATGACTGCCGAGCCGTCGGATGCGCTTCGGGTGTGCGTGGCGATTCCGTTCTTCTCCAATCTCGACTACCTGCGGGTCGCGCTGCGGTCGTTGGTCGCCCAGACCGACGTGATGTGGACGGCGATGGTCGTCGACGATTGCAGCCCCGAGGTAGGTGCCGAGCAGGTGGTCGCGGCGCTCGGTGACTCCCGCATTCGATACGTGCGCAACGAGCGCAACCTCGGTGTTGCCGCGAACTTCAATCGATGCTTCGAGCTAGCTGGCCCCGACTCCGAGATCGTCACCGTGTTCCATGCCGACGATCAGCTCGAGCCGGGATACGTCGCCGCGGTGCGCGCCGCACATTTGGCGTTTCCAGATGCGGCGTGCGTCGCCCCACGAGTCACAGTTATCGATAGCGCTGGCAGGTCGACACGAACGCTCGTCGATTCTGTGAAGAGCGCTTTGTGGCCTCGGCAACTTCCGACGACGTTGGTAGGCGATCGTGGATTGGCTCGGATGATGTGCGGGTTGTTCTTCTACTGCCCGTCTGTCTCGTATCGAGTCTCTCAACTGCCCGAACTGCGATTCGACGAGCGATGGCGGCAGGTGATGGACCTCGACTTCTACTCGCGGATCCTGTTGAGTGGCGGTTCGATCGCGTTGGTACCCGATCGCGCTTACCGATACCGCCGGCACAAGGAAACGATGACTGCGCAGAACTCGAGATCGCTGGTGCGGCTCGAAGAGGAGGTCGCGGTGTCGCGAGAGGTGTCGGTTGCGGCGCGAGCAAGGGGCTGGCACCGCAGCGCCCGAGCGGCTCGGTTGCGGCCGACGGTTCGGCTCAACGGGTTACTCGAAGCCGCAAATCTGCTCGCGCACCGTCAGCTGCGCACAGCGTGGACTGCGGCGCGTCAGGCGCTCGGTCGGCGATAGGGGAAACGAGGCTCGTGTGGAGGGTCGGTGCGGTCGTTGGATGGTCTTGTGAGACCAGTCACGAAATATCCGGCACATCCGGAGACTACGCACCTTCCTGCCCCGCCGGTTATGCGAGGTCGCCGGCCAGAACGTCGAAGACACAGGTGGTCCCTGGTGCGCTTGCCAGTCGCCGATCTGCAGTGACCAATGTTGCGTCGAGAATTTCGGCGAGCGCGATGTATGCAGCGTCATACACGGTGACGTTGTGTCGAAGTTCCCAGCAGCGTCGGAGAAGCGGTCGGTGCGGAACCCGGTCGAGGCGAAGCGCGTCGAGATCTAAGAGCGCCTGATCGGCCCGCGCCGGATCAAGTTGGTCCGCCGCACAGAGTCGTCGGAATACGGACACGACCTCCAAGTCGATGAGTTCAGGAGCGCTGAGGCGTTCACCGCTCAGTCGAGCGCGGGCGCGTCTCCCATCGTCGTTGTCGTCACCGAGCGCCGTGGCGAGGACGCTGGCGTCAACAACGATCATCGTGCACGATCAGCGCGAACCGCGCGGGCGGCCGTGGCAAATCCAACCTTTCCTGCCGTTCGGTGCTCGATGCGTTCGAACAACTCCTCGACGGTGAGCGTTTGAGCGTCGTCGCGGAGTCGCGCCAGCAAATACTCCTGCAGCGATTGGCCTGCGGCGGCGGCGCGACGTCGAAGGACAGCATGGACATTCTCGGGAACATCTTTGACCTGAATGCTCGGCATGGCTAAAAACTACCTCCAGTCTGGCGCCACAGCAATTAAATTGGCGCCACATGACCTGGGGCTTCGTTGGTGTGTACATCGTGCTAACGCAGTTGCACCTGGTCACGTGTGGTAGCCGCTGAGGTCGACGATCAGCTGCACTGCCCGCTGCGTGTAGATGCAGACCTTGCCGTCGGACGACGTCGTGGCGATGGCAAGGTTGGCGACGGTGGTGCCGCGTCCGTAGTTGAGAGTCGAGGCCAGTGGTCGTGATGTGCCGCACAGATACACGGTGACAAATCCGCTGCCAGTCGATTGGGTGACGGTGATGTTGAGCACAGCGGCGCGGATGGCTTGAGGTACGCCGAGTCGTCCACCGATCGGCACTTCGAGCACCGAGTCGTCGGGTCGCAGCCCGCCACCTTCGAACTGATGATCGGCAGTTGTCAGACCCGGGCCGACGCGGGTTTCGACCACGCGGGTCGGCTCGAACAAGCGGGCAATCCCATTTGCAGCGTCGTAGCCGTTGACATCGAGCACCACGTCGGTCTCGACGTTCGAGAGGACGCAGATGGATCCGCCGGCGCCGACCTTGACGATCGCCGAGTTGGGCACGATCGAACCAGCGTCGAAGTTCAACGTCGACGCGACGGGGATGGCCTCACCGCACGGATAGACCGTGATGAAACCCACCGACGAAGGATTGATGGCGGTGACGTTGACAGCCACTGCGGATGCGTCGGCCGGAACCCCACCTCGGCCGGCGACTTTGACTTCAGTCGTCGACAGACCTGGTCGGCGACCGATGCCGAGAAATTGAGCGTCGACGGTGGCGAACTCGGGACCGACTCGTGTTTCGAGCAGACGGGCGGGCTGGATGGCGCTGAAGCTGGCACCGAACGGGTAGAAGCCGGTGAGATCCACGAGCAGGTGAGTCGGTGATTGGGTGTAGATGCAAACGGTGCCATCAGCGCTGTCGATCTGGGCAACGACGGCAACTGCTCGCGTCGTGCCCGCGTCGTAGTTGAGGTTCGACGAGATCGGTCGGACTTGGTCGCACGGATACACGGTGAGGAACCCGGAACCGAGCGCACCGGTCACCGTGACGTTGAGCACCACCGAGCGTGCCCATGAAGGCAGCTGGGCCCGACCGACGACGCCGAGTGGAAGCACGCTGTCGGCCGGGCGAATTCCCTGCCCGTTGAAACCTCCGTCGACGGTTCCCAATCCCGGTCCGCTGCGGGTCTCGAGGAGGCGAGCCGGACCGATGGGAATGAGGGTTGAGTGCCCCGATCCTTCCTGGGTCGCTGGTGCCCTGCTGGTGGGCGCGCCTGTGGTGTCGACGGTCGAGACCGTGCCGAAGGTGTGATTGGGGTCGTCGTAGACCGGGAAGCCACCGAAATCCAGGATCTGGTCGCAGCCGGCGGCCTTCAGTGTGTCCATGTCGGCGCGAATCGACGCGGGAGTTGGCACGAAGTCGAACTCCAGCTCGTTGACGCCGCACATCAACTTGATTGCCCGCGGATCGAACGTGTGGGCCAGGCTGACGCCGCGGTCACCGTCGTACTTGGCGAACGACAGCAACCGCTCCGAGCCGGGAAGGTCGGTCAGGGCTTTGTTGAGCGCCACCGTGGTCGGCAAGAAGTTGGTGAACGGCGGTACGCCGGTGACAGGCTCGACGATGCCGTGCATGATGTTCCAGCGTCCGATGAGAGTGTTCCACTCAGGACCATTCGGGTTGAACTCGTCACCCATGTCCCATGCGGCGATGTCGGACAGGACCGGCTTCCAAAACGCGATCGCTCCGGCTTGCGACTGCGGATCCCAAAGACGCTGGTCGTAGAC
>JANMQX010000287.1:0-3852 GCA_031370745.1 Ilumatobacteraceae bacterium | reverse complement strand
CACCACGACATCGGCGCCGACCGAAACCGGCTCCTGCAGGAACGGTGAGGCGAAGGTGTGGTCGACTCACACCAGCTCGCCACGGTGGTGGGCGATCTCACATATGCTTTCGAAGTCGAAGAACCGCAACAGCGGATTGGTCGGCGTCTCCAGCCAGACCAACTTGGTGTCGTCCGGCCATTCGGCGACGAGGCGATCGGTGTCGATGAGGTCGACTGCCGCCCACGTCAACCCGGTGTGCACTTTGGAGATCAGCCGGAACGTGCCTCCATAGGCGTCGTTGCCCAGCAGTACCCGGTCGCCGGCGTTCAGCAGACGCAACACGTTGTCCTCGGCGGCCAGCCCACTCGCGAAGGCCAAACCGTGGTCGGCGCCTTCGAGTGAGGCCACACACGTCTCCAACGCCATGCGCGTCGGGTTGCCGCTGCGCGAATACTCGAACCCTTTGTGGCCGCCGACGCCGTCTTGGGCGAACGTCGTGCTGAGCGAGATCGGGGTCACGACCGCGCCGGTGACGGGGTCTGGTTCTTGCCCGGTGTGCACTGCGCGGGTCTCGAAACCCCACGACAACTGTTCTTCGAACTCACCCATTGGCGACGACCTCGAAGTAGGTCAACAGGTCGGTGCGAGTCAGCACACTGAGGGGCCGCCCACCCGACAGCACCAAGAGCGCGGGCGATTTGTCGAGCATCGACACCGCCAACGCCACCTGCTGGCCGATACCGATGGTGGGCAACTTCGGGCTCATCACCTTTTCGACGGCCGTGTCCATCACGGACGGGTCTCGATAGACCGACTCCATCAGATCGAGTTCGTCGACCGAACCTGACACCTCGGCATTCGCAAATGGCGGTGTGTTCTTGCATACCGGCAACTGGCTGACACCGTTGGCGCGCATCACTTCGATCGTTTTACGCACCGTGTCGGTTGGATTCACGTACAACAGCGATGGTGTATCGCCGCGAGTGTCGAGCACCGCAGCAATGCATTGGTCGCACTCCTGCACGAATCCGAAGTTGGCCATCCAGTCGTCGTCGAAGATGCGCGACAGGTAGCCACGACCGCTGTCGGGATTCAACACCACGACGATGTCGTCGGGGTCGGCCCGCTTGGCAACCTGCAACGCCGCGGCAACTGCAAGACCGCCGCTTCCGCCGATGAGAATGCCTTCCTCGCGACTGACCTGGCGAGCGGTCAAAAAGCTGGCCGCATCGCTGACCGGAATGATCTCGTCGTACAGCGAGGCATCCCACGCCGCCGGATAAAAATCCTCGCCAACGCCCTCGACGAGGTACGGACGGCCACTGCCGCCGGAGAACACCGACATCTCTGGATCGGCCGCGATCACCTTGATGTCAGAATTCTGCTGCTTCAGGTACCGGGCCACCCCGGTGATGGTGCCGCACGTCCCGGCCCCGGCGACAAAATGAGTGATGCGGCCGGCAGTCTGGTTCCACAACTCCGGCCCAGTGGTCTTCTCGTGAGCGCGCGGGTTGTTGGGGTTCGCGTACTGGTTCGGACGGAAGGCGTTGCGCTCGGTGGTGACCCGCTCGGCGACCTTGTAGTAGCTCTGCGGATCCTCCGGCGGCACCGCCACCGGGCAAACGATCACTTCCGCGCCGTAGGCGCGCAGCAGCGAGATCTTCTCGGGACCGTTCTTGTCGGTCATCACGAACACGCACTTGTACCCGCGTTGGGCGGCGGCGATCGCCAAACCGACACCGGTGTTGCCGCTTGTCGGCTCGACGATGGTGCCACCGGGCTGCAACAGCCCGTCGCGTTCAGCGGCAATGATCATCTCCAGCGCCGGCCGATCCTTCGACGAGCCGCCGGGATTTGTGGTTTCCATCTTCATCGCAAGTACGCATCTGATCCCGTGGATCTCGCTAGTGCGTTTCAGGCGAACCAGCGGCGTATTGCCGATGAGATCGAGCACACTGTCGGCGATGCCGGTGCCGTGCAAGCGAGCGTCGGCGGAATCGTCACCCCAAGGCATGCGCGCAAGCGTACCCGTCGGCCCCGTGACTTCTCTTCCCCTCGACCGGGCGCTGAGCGCAGCGCAGAGACCGCAGCGCTCATGAGGCGCTGCGGGTGGGTGGGCCGGTGGTCATGATCTGTCCGTCGGGGAGTGTGATCGACAGTTCGCGGTTGGGTCCGAGGGTGACGAGCCAGCCGTCGTTGTGGATGTTCTGATGGTGCTTCTCACACACCGGCAGAAAGTTGCCGAGATCGGATCTGCCTCCGAAGCGCCACCATACGACGTGGTGCAGTTTGGTGCGCGGGTAGCGCACGCGGCACCCCGGGATCGCGCATGTCGGATACAACCCGTATAGCGCCCGGCGCTGGGCCCGGTTGGCCAACCTGGTCGTGCGACCCAGCTCCAGGTCACCGGGTGCGTCGATCACCGTGCCGTTGCGCACCACCACGGTGTGGACGGTCGCTGTGGCGTACAGGTCGTCGAGGACTTGTTGTGGAAGTTCGACATCCAATCCCCAATCGACGACCGGTTCGCCAGCGCCGGTTGAGTGATCGACAACTACGATGATCTCTGGCCGCCCGAACCGCACACCGCGACCCTCGATCATTGCCAGCAACGCATGAGCACGCAGGTACGACTGCTTCTCGAACAGATCTGACGGACAGCCCGCTGGTTGCGTGTCGTGGAAAAGGGCTTCGACTTGGGCGTCGAGGCGGGTTTCCAACCGGACCGCGGTCTCGGGATCCCAAGCGATCGCCCAGCGCCTCATGCCGCTGTCGCGATCGGTCCAACTGTTCAACCGGAGAGCACGGCGTTGCCGCTCCAACCGGTCGAGGCCGTCACTGTCACGCTCCAACCGTCGTGCTTCAGCGCGCACAGTACGCCCGAACTCGTCAACCGGCAGCTGTTCACCGAGAACTACAAGATGGGGTGCAGCCTCGATCAATTTGCCCCGAGTCGAAGGCTCCAACTGGCGTAACACCCGGGTGAGCACATCGACATGCCCACCCGAGAGCCGGCCGGCGTCCAACGACGCCTCAACCGCTGGAATCTGTTCGACAGTCGAGGCTCGATGCAACACCTCCTCGGCGGCACGCAGCGAGGTCTGCCCAGCTTCGGACAACGATTTCTCCGGGAACGACGACACCCCAGCAATCAGACGAGCTAACAGCACCTCACGCCCATCGACCCACGATCGCAATCGGCGCAACTCACCAACAGCAGCGCGCAACACGACCGAATCCGCACAGGCGTTATCGACTGCGGCGACTCGCCCAACCAGGCTGTGAACCTCGGCCAACTCCATCCCCCCAGTCTTGCCAAGGGGTGTTACACAGTCAGTCGGCAGCGACCGTGAGAACGATCTTGCCGACGTGTTGCTTGGTCAAAAAAAGTTGCTGAGCTGCCACTATTTCCTGCAAAGGAAATGTTGCCGCGATCACCGGTCGGATCTCGCCTCGTTCGATGTAGCCGACCAAATCGGTGAACACCGATGTGTCGAGCACCGTGCAGCCGAACAGTGTCAGGTCGTTGAGGTACAGCGCTCGCAGGTCGAGCTCGACCCATGGACCGCCGATCGCGCCACTCGTCGCGTAACGGCCGCCAGGCCGAAGCACTGCGAGCAGTTGCGGCCACGCTGGTCCACCAACCACGTCGATCACGACATCGACCGACCGCGGACCAAGGGCGGAGTTCAAGGCACTGTCGCGCGGCAGAACCGTGTCAGCGCCGAGCGCAATCATCTCGTCGTGTTTGGCCGGCGCAGCGAGAGCGATCACGTGTGCCCCGCGTCGCTTGGCCAGTTGCACTGCGGCCGAGCCGACGCCTCCGGATGCGCCCGTGACGACCACCGTTTCGCCGTAGCCCACCTGAGC
>JANMQX010000108.1:0-21665 GCA_031370745.1 Ilumatobacteraceae bacterium | reverse complement strand
ATGCGCGTCTGCCACCTCGACACGTGCCCTGTCGGGGTTGCCACCCAGAACCCGGAGCTGCGTGCCAAGTTCAGCGGTAAGCCCGAGTTCGTCGTCAACTTCATGGAGTACATCGCCGAAGAGGTGCGAGAGCACATGGCGACGCTCGGCTTCCGCACGATCGAGGAGATGATCGGCCACGTCGAGGCACTCGACACGAAGGCGGCAATCACCCACTGGAAGGCGAAAGGTCTCGACATCAGCCCCATCCTCGCGACGCCGTCGAACCCTTACGGCCAGACGATGTATCAGTCTGTTCCCCAGGATCACGGGCTTGACCATGCCCTCGATCAGCAGTTGCTCGTTGCTTGCGAGCCGGCGATCGAGCGTGGCGAGGCTGTGCATCTCGAGGTTGCAATCCACAACGTCAATCGCACCGTCGGCACCATGCTGGGCCATGCAGTAACCGAACGCTACGGCGGCGCGGGGCTGCCCGACGGCACGATCGACATCCGCTTTCGCGGGTCGGCGGGTCAGAGTTTCGGCGCGTTCGTGCCCTCCGGAATCACGCTTCGCCTCGAGGGCGACGCCAACGACTATGTGGCCAAGGGTCTGTCGGGCGGGCGAGTGGTCGTCAGGCCGGATCGCCGTGCGCCATTCGTCGCCGAGCAGCACACCATCGCCGGAAACGTGATCGGCTACGGCGCCACGGGTGGCGAGATCTTCTTGCGCGGTGTGGTCGGCGAGCGATTCTGTGTGCGCAACTCGGGCGCAACGGCGGTGGTCGAGGGTGTCGGGGATCACGGATGTGAGTACATGACCGGCGGGCGCGTGATCGTTCTCGGTTCGACCGGTCGGAACTTCGGCGCCGGGATGAGCGGTGGCATTGCCTACGTCTACGACCCGCAGGATGTGTTCGCTGCCAAGCTCAACAACCAGATGGTGCAATTGCAACAACTTGACGATTCTGATCGCGATTTCGTGCGGTTCACCGTACAAGATCACTTTGCCCACACTGACTCGGCAATAGCGGCGGAACTCATTGCGGACTGGGACAACAAGATTCTTCACTTCAAGAAGGTGATGCCCGTCGACTACGCCCGGGTCCTCGGTGTGATGAAGCAGGCCGAGGCCGACGGCCTCGACGAACAGCAGACGCTCGACCGAGTCATGGAAGCGGCACGCGGATGAACGCACGACACCAGCCGATCGAGACGAGAGCGAAGCGGACGTCGAGGAGGCAATCAGATGGGTGAGGTCACCGGATTTCTCAAGTGGGGACGGGAGCTTCCCACGCGGCGCGAGGTGCCGGTGAGGTTGCGCGATTGGAAAGAGGTTTACAACGACTTCGCCATCGACAAGGTGCAGATTCAGGCGGGGCGTTGCATGGATTGCGGCATTCCGTTCTGCAACAACGGCTGCCCGCTCGGCAACCTCATCCCCGACTGGAACGACCTCGTCTACCGCGAGCATTGGCGCGATGCCATCGATCGCTTGCACGCAACCAACAACTTCCCCGAGTTCACCGGAAGGCTGTGTCCGGCTCCGTGCGAGGCCGCGTGCGTGCTGGGGATCAATGCCGACCCGGTGGCGATCAAGCAGGTCGAGGTTGAGATCATCGATCGGGCGTGGGACGAGGGTTGGGTCGAGCCCCAGCTCCCCAGCGTCAAGACGGGCAAGCGCATCGTCGTGATCGGCTCCGGCCCGGCCGGACTTGCCGCTGCCCAGCAGTTGACCCGCGCCGGCCACGACATTGTCGTGATCGAGCGTGCGGATCGGATCGGCGGCTTGCTGCGCTACGGCATTCCCGAGTTCAAGATGGAGAAGCGCCACTTGGCGCGTCGCATCGCCCAGATGGAAGCTGAGGGCACCGAGTTCCGCACCAACGCAACCGTCGGTGATGGCATCGACATCGAGGTCTTGTTGGCATCGTACGACGCGATCGTGTTGGCCTGCGGCGCGACCCAGGCGCGCGATCTGCCGATACCGGGTCGCGAATTGCGTGGCATTCACCAGGCCATGGAGTACTTGCCCTTGTCCAACCGTGTGCAAGAAGGCGACATCGACGTATCGCCCATCGACGTGCATGGCAAGCAGGTGGTGATCATCGGCGGCGGCGACACTGGGGCCGACTGCCTCGGCACCGTGCATCGCCAGGGCGCGGCCAATGTCACCCAGTTGGAGATCATGCCTCGCCCCCCTGACCTGCGCGCCGGCAGTAACCCGTGGCCGCAATGGAGTTTGGTCTACAGGGTCTCGTCGGCGCACGAGGAGGGTGGGGACCGCCTGTTCAGCGTCAACACCGAGCGCTTCGTCGACGACGGCAACGGAAGGGTGCGGGCGCTGTTGCTGCACGAGGTGGAGATGATCGATGGCCGGTTCCAAAAGGTCGAGGGGAGCGATCGCGAGCTACCGGCCGACTTCGTGTTCCTCGCGATGGGCTTCGTCGGACCCGACAAGGGAAGCTGGCTCGACCTGCTCGGCGTGTCGTTCGACGACCGCGGCAACGTTTCTCGCGACAGCCGTTACATGAGTTCAGTTCCCGGCGTGTTCGTCGCCGGTGACATGGGACGAGGGCAAAGCCTGATCGTGTGGGCGATAGCGGAAGGTCGGTCGTGCGCCGCAGGCGTCGACGCCTGGTTGATGGGCGAAACGCAGCTGCCCACGCCCATCGCACCCACAGCGCGACCACTCTCGTAACGCCAGCGCGTAGGCTGACCGCATGAAATCGAACGTGTTGTTGGTGGCGCTGTCCGCTGCTGTTTTGGCATCGTGTGGCGCAGCGAACGGCGCCTCGACGAATCAGACGGTCCTCGATCTGACCCCGACCAACTACGTCACTGTGACGCAGACTCCGACGACGTTGACGGCGACGATTGCGCCCGGCGGAACGGGCGCGCCCGGCACGGTTCACCCTGAACAGGGCGCGTACGTGATCGTCGCTGGCGACTATCCAGCGACGATCGCAAGGAAGTACAAAGTCAAGTTGACCGACCTGATCGCCATCAATGGCTGGACAATTGTCAACAATCAAGTGCCGGAGTTCAACAGTTTGGCTCCCGGCGCGACAATCAAGATCCCACCGAACTGGACTGAGCCTGGCACCGCCGCCACTACGGCCAGCACCACCGCGACAGGCACCACTCCGTCGACCGAGACGACCACCACCATCGCCGGCGGCCAGTCGACATGCGCACCCGGCGAGTACACAATCGTCGCTGGTGATTTCTTGGGCAGGGTAGCCAAGAAGCTCAACACGACGGTCGACGCTCTCAACGCCGCAAACACCACAACCAAGGGTTACGCCAGTTTCTACCCGGGGCTGAAGATCAAGACGCCGCCGAAGGCCACTTGCTAGTTCACACCAGTCGAAGGGTGACCTGATCGAGAGCGACCAGCTGCCCGACGTTGCCGCGGTCGGTGGCAGTCAGTTCGATCTCAGACCTCGTTCCATCCGTGAAACGCACACCATGCAGGAGCCCCAGCAACGACCACCGACGGGTGACCGCCGCCGGGTCGTCGGTGGCGATCGTGTATCCGGCGATCGATGTGACGACCGAGTTGTCGGTATGCGCTGTCCATGCCGGTCCGCCCCACGCCCACGATCCCTGCGGTACAGGTTGATCGAGGCTGACGATCGCCCCGCCAACGTCACCGGGGTGCAGATGACGGCCGCGAATTGTGGGGTAGTCGCCGCTCCAAACTGTGCGAACTTGGGCACGATCCAGCGCTGCGATACGCGAGTCGAGGTCATCCACCTCGAACATCGCCATGTACGCGGTCACGTCGGCCTTGCGGCGATCGAGCAAGCGACCGGCAGCGGTGTTGTTGATGATGGGGGAGATGACCTCGATGAACTGGTCGCCGACCGTGAGCAACGCATTGTGCAAGCCGAACTCGGAGACGCCCGGATCATTGAAGCAGACACGAAGTTTGAGGTCGGTGCAGAGGCGGTCGACTGCTGCCTCGAGGTCGCGTGCTGCAATGACGACTTGCCGGAGGCGGAACACACCAAAATCGTAGAGGGTGCCATGGTAGAGGTCGTCCATCAGCGGCGGTAGGTTCGACCACATGCTCACTGTGATCGAAGGGCGAGTACTCGGTTGTTTGATGGAGAAAGAACGTACGGTTCCCGATCAATATCCGTTGACGATGAACGCTTTGATCTCCGCATGTAATCAATCGTCGTCGCGTGAGCCGATCATGGCGCTCGATGACTTCGAGGTCGATGCGTCCATCACGTCGATGAAGGCGCAGGGTCTTCTGCGAATCGTTCATCCGTCTCACGGCCGCAGCGTCACCCGCTATCGGCAGGTTGCGGTCGAGAAGTTCGAACTCGACGAAGGTGCCGCAGCAGTCGTGGCGGTCCTGCTCGTCCGTGGTCCGCAGACTCTCGCCGAGCTTCGCTCGCGAACCGAGCGGTTGCACGGCTTCGAGTCCGCCGCAGAGGTCGAGGCCAGCCTGCAACATCTCGTCGATGGCGCGCTCGTCAGGCTGCTCGAACGCCAAGTCGGGCAGAAAGAACAACGGTGGCAGCAGTTGATCGCGGAGGAGTCCGAGCCTGTCGCCGGGCCCGCAACCGTCGTGCCGGCCGCGGTGGCCGGCAGCATGGCCGACCGGGTCGCCCAACTCGAGGAGCGTGTCGCCAAGCTCGAATCCGCGATCGCCGACCTGCTCTAGTCGCGATGTACAGGCCAGCCGCTTTTGCAGAAGACGATCCTGATGCAATCGCCGCGTTCTTCACCGAGCATCCCATGGCCCAGTTGGTGACGATGACCGACGCCGGCTTGGTCGCCACGCCGTTGCCGATGCTGTTCCACCCGACCGCCGATGGCCCGGGTTCGCTGGTCGGTCATGTCGCCCGCGCCAATCGGCACTGGGCCGAGACATTGTCGACAGTCGAGGCGCTGGCGATCTTCGCCGGCGCGAACGCTTACATCTCGCCGAATTGGTATCCCGCAAAGGCCGAACACGGCAAGGTGGTTCCGACGTGGAACTACGAGACCGTGCACGTTCGTGGTGTGTTCGTCGTCCACGATGACCTCGAGTGGAAACGTGCGCTCGTCACCCGGCTGACGCGACATCACGAATCCCGATTCGACGAGCCATGGGCCGTGGAGGATGCGCCAGCCGACTACATCGAATCAATGCTGAAGGCGATCGTGGGCATCGAGTTGCAGATCACATCGATTCAAGCGAAACGCAAGCTCAGCCAGAACCGTTCGCCGGAAGACATCGCAGGCACGATCGACGGGTTGACCGGCATCGGCGGCTCCTCCGCCGAGGTGGCCGAAGCCATGCGCTCCCGCTGACCACCCCGTCCGGGTGATTCGCGACCCCGGGGTGGCTGCAAACACCCGACCGGAGCTCAGCCGAGGTTTGGCCAGCGGCGCCTTTGCCGGCGGCGCATACCGGCCTTGCCCAACTTGCGATGCTCGGCGAGCGCCCATTGCCGCCGCCAGCCGTTGTAGTCGGGGCCGGTCAACTTCGGGCTGCTCCCCGTTGCTCGACGTCGACGAGCCGTCCAGAAATCAGTGAGGGCCTCGTCGCCCAACGTCGTGACAGCGGCCTCGATTCTGGCGTTGAACCTGCGGGTCGACTCGCCCTCGACCGGCTCCAATGGCGAGCCGAACACCACCTTGGTCTTGCCGGGCTTCGGCCGTTTCATGCCCTTGCCGTAGATCGCTCCGGAGCCGTCGATGAACATCGGCACGACGGATGCACCGGTGCGCGACGACAGGTAGGCGGCGCCACCTTTGAACTCCTGCCCCCAACCATCGGGCGAGCGACCGCCTTCGGGATAGATCACGAGGCTCCAACCGTCCTCGATCAACCGCTTCAGCTGGTCGCTGGTCTTGCGCCCGGTGACCTCGCGATCGATCGGAATCGCGTTGAGGGAGAGCGCGGCAATGATCCCCTTCCATCGTGCATCGAAGAAGAAGTCGGCGGCCGCGGCGACGACCAGCTTCGAGCGCCACGGTTCCGGAATGGAGGTGATCGACAGTGGTGTGTCGAGGTGACTGTGATGTGTGGGAGCGAAGATCAGTGGTGGCGGCTCGTCGCGCAGCCGAAGATCTTCAAGCCGGTCGACACCGTAGACCTCGGGTCGCGCCAAGCCGAGAACGAGCAGGCGAAGGGGACCGTTCGTCAAGACCTTCCGTGCGGTCCGCGCCGGCCCACGTCGTGCCCACGCGGTCTCGAAGTTGGCACCGAGCTTCGACGGATCAGGCGGAACGACGACGCCTTTCGGCACACTGGGTTTGCGATACGGGAAGCCAAGGCTGCGCGCCGGCTTGAGACTGCGCTGCAGCGTCGCGCTGGCAATGTCACCGAAGCGGGTCGCGCGGCGCAATCCGGTCAGCGAGTACGGCACCGTGCGCTTGTGTCCGCGGTCGCTCATTGGACGTCGGCCACCAACAGGGATGGAACGTGAAGATGACTGATGGTTGGTGTTCTACCAACGACATCGCCGGCGATCTCGAATGCATCGTCCAGCGTCGATGCAGGCGTGAAGCCGAGGCGACGAACTGTCGGCGGATCTCCGCCGACGATGATCACCTTGCCCGCGTGCTGCAGGCCGTGCGCGCCCCAGTACCACGCGTAGAACGGGTGCACACCGTGATAGGCGTTGCCGGTGCGGTACAGGTGGCGATACCACTCGTCTTCGGCGTATTGCTTCTCCCACTTGCGCGACATCGTCGCTGGATCGGTGGTGTCGGCCAGCACCTGTTCGAAGAAGTCGATGTAACTCGGATGGTGGACCGGGTGAAACTCGCGGTACGTGGGGTGGGTCATGATGATGACGCCGCCCTCGCGAACCAAGGGCCTGTTGCGATACATGTTGAACAGGTAGCCCAGGCCCATGCACATCACCAGGACGGGGTTCATGATTCCGTCGGGGTTGTACGGGCACACATACGGGATGCCGAGCGTCAAGATGTCGGTCTGCCCGTGCACCTCGACCAGCTGCTGCTTGTGAACCCATTCGAGCGTGATCTTGTGGACGGCTTCGGTGTCACCCGCCTGCACGCTCGTCATCTGATGCGGGCCCTCGATCGAATGGAATATCCTGCGCGCCAGGCGGCTCGGTGTGCGACTGAGCGACTTCGTTGTGGCCAAGAAGGTAGCCCTGTCCTTTGCCTTCCATTCCCATTCGCGTTTGGAGAGGAAGTCGAATGGCGACGGGAACATGTCGGTGTTCAAGGTCGACTCGATCTGAAACACCTGTGGGCCGTGGTCGCGCATGACCTTGCCGAGACGCCACACGCTCTTGTGCAGATCACTCTTGTGGCGATCCATCAGACTCTTCGTGTTCTGCAGTGTCTCGGGATTGTGGTGGAAGCTGAGGCTGTGGTAGCTGGCCTGGCCGGTGGTGATGCTCTTCCATCCGCCGTCCATCGCTACCGAGTTGATGTTGACGTAGACGATCAGGTCGCTGTCGGCGGCGCGCTTGCTGATCTCCAGCACTTCACCCTCGGGTGTCGAGCCGATCACAGTGAGGTTCTCGCGATCCTCGGCGTCATGCTGGTACAGGGTCCCACGGGGATGAAACGCGTCGTAGACGCGATCGCCCAGCGCATGGCGCAACTCGTAGTCGTGCATCCTGCGGTGCAGTCCCAGCGCGGCGATGATGTGGACATCGTCGACGCCCGCCTCGGCGGCAATATCAAGAACCGCCTCGATGATTCGCTGGCGATTGTCTGGCGCGCGCATCTTCGGCAACGGCAGGCTGACGTCGTCGAAGGCGATGGTCAGCTTCATGCCGGGGAACAATTGGGCCGGCAGTGGATCCTGGTCGTGCGGATGAAGCAGCGCGTCGCGGATCGCGCCGTCGATGTCTTCGATGGGGGCCAACGGTTCGGGCGGATAGATCACCCGGCTGCGCCCAGCGGGCAGCTTCTCGAGGCTGAAGTTCTCGCCGCGCCAGAACATGATCGGGGGAGTGGAGCGATCCACGTCGAGTACGAATCCAGGGCGAGGCATCGGTTCAGCTCTCTCTCATGTCGAAGGCGACCTTCACTGCGCCGCGGCGGCCGGCGGAGGCAGCGTGACTGATCGCATCCTTGTAGTCGTCGAGTGGATATGTGGCCGACACCAGTCGACCGAGGTCGAAGCGACGAACGACTTCGATAGCGGCCATGAAGTCGTTGCGCGTGTAGGCGTAGCAGCCGCGGATGGCCACCTCGCGGTGCCACAGCGAGGTCAGCTCCAGCGAGACGTTGCTCGGCATGCCGACGAGCAGGACCTCCCCGCCTGGGGCGACGACACGCAGACTCTGTTTCAGCGACTCGGATGAACCGACGCAGTCGACAACGTGGCGAAAGCCGGACGTCAACTGATCGCCGAGCACCATCGACTTCGTCGTCGATCGGACCCAGCGCGGCAACTCGTCGGGCGTGCAGACGATGTCAGCGCCCAGCTCCTTGGCGAGCCGGCGCTGCTCGGTGTATCTGGCCGTGACGATGAGGGGACCACTGCGATCCTTGTCACGCATGGCGGTGATCGCTGCCAGGGTGAGGAGACCAACGGTGCCGGCCCCGATGATCACCGTCTCGTGACCTTCGTACCGCAGCGCGGCGTGCGCTGCGCAGGCAGTCGGCTCGATCATCACCGCGGCCTCGTCGCTGAGATCATCGGGAACCTCGACCAACTGGCTGGTGTGGGCCACCATCCAGCTGCTCCAGCCACCCCCGGTGTCGGCGCAGAAACCACTTTGCAACCCGGGCTCCAGATGGCCGAAGGCGACACGCTCGCACAGGTTGGTGCGCCGCGCCGCACATTGGCTGCAGAGTGGCGTGATGCCCCGAACGACGCATGACAGCACTGGAACGAGGGCCACTCGGCGACCGCGTTCGGTCGTCGCGACGACCTCGTGGCCGGGTACGAACGGATAGCTCACGAGCGGATCGAAGTACGCCGAAGCCGTGCCGTCGATCATCGCCAGATCCGATCCGCAGATGCCCGAAAGTCGCGGGGTCAGGCGAACCCAATCTGGTCCCGGCAGGGGCAGCGGTTCGTTTGGCTCGAGCTTCAACGGGCCAACAGCTGCGCCCCTGCCGGGAGCCAAGGTTCCCGCCAACCGGGCCGCCGCGAACTTCACAGGCTTGCGCTCGAAGATCAATCTCATGCGAACTTCCGTCCCCGCTCGCGTTCGTGGAGCAACGGGCCGATCGGCAGCAACGGGCGGGGTCCGCCTGCAGCCTTCGACCAGTGCTCGACGAGCCAACCACGTTTGCGGGCGATGGCTGCAAGCCGCGTCTCGGGATTTACCGCAACAGGGAAGCCGACTGCTTCGAGCATCGGCAGGTCGCTGGTCGAGTCGGCGTAGGCGATCGACTCCTCCAACTTCAGTCCTTCGGCAATGCAGTAGTCGGCGAGGACCTGTGCGCGGGTCTCGCCGGTGGGCGGCACTCGCGACAGATGACCGCTGTACGTGCCGTCAGGTTTGACCGTCATCTCGGCTGCGATGATCTCGTCGAACAACGGACGAAGCCCTTCCACGGCGAAGTTCAATGCGCCGGTGATGAGGATGGTGCGATGTCCGAGCGCTCTGTGCTCGCGTACCCGGCGGATGCCGCGGGGAAAGCTCTTGGTCAGGATCAGGTTGGTCAGCAAGTCGTTGGAGTCTTCGTCGATCTGAGCGACGGGGGCGTCCTCGTAGCGCCGGTAGAAGAAGCGCAGGAAGTCGCCACGATCCTTGCGGTCCATGGCGCTGAGGCTTGGTGCTTCGGCCAACGTTCGCAGCACGTAGCGGATGCGCTCCGGTGCGTTCAGCCGCCGCGTCGCCAGCCAGGTGTAGCTCTCGACCACATTGCTGGCGATCAGTGTGTTCTCCAGGTCGAAGGCAGCGACATGTCGGTCGGGCGACAGCACGCTTCGCCGTAGGCGATCGGCTCGATCGTTGCGACTCCTTCCTGGCTTGGTCTTGGCTCGGGAGTGATGAACGATGGACGGCAGGTGAATGGTGCTGATGTATGTCGGCCAATCAACGCTGCGCGGATCGATGTTGAACGCGATCTGATCAGCGGCGTCGAGCCCGTCGTGAATGCGCATGAGGTGATCGACTTGATAGATCGCTTCGCATTCGGTGTACAGCCCGTAGAGCTGCACGTACTGAAAGGCGCGATCGATGTCGGTCTTGGTCTCGTCGAGCTTGGCGGCCCATGTCGCCTGCTTGCCGCGCAAGGGCAGAGCCTGCAAGACCCGTTCGGTCTTGTCGGCCATCGTCTTCGCCCGCTGTAACTGCTTCTTCACCCGGCCCCGTGCCGGGAACTGCCATTCGGGGACGACGATCGGTTGGCCTTGTGCGTCGTACAACGGATGAGCGGTGAACCAGCTGCGCACGTTGTCGACCAGGGTCTTGTAGCGAAGTGGGTTGATCCCACCGCTGGCGACCTGTGTGATGCGCGGAGCGTCGGCTGGGCCGAGCGCGGCGACGGCGATGATTGCAGCGACGACGATGTCGACGGGGATCACATCAACCGTTCCCTCCGGCACGCCGGGGAACTCTTTCAGCATGCCGCGGGCGTAGCTGAGGATCACCGGCTCCGCCATGCGAAAGCCGCGGATCCATCCGGGGAACGGCTCGGCGAGCGCCGACTCGATGATCGACGGCCGCACGATCGATACCGGCACGTTGCCCTTGACCTCGGTCAAGGCCTGTTCACCCAGTGCCTTCGTATACGCGTACGCGTCGGGCCAGCCGACGCTTCCGGCGCGCGCCCGCCCGGCCTCGACCAATTGATCCTTGACCCAGTCCTGGCGGACGTTCTCGGTCTTGGCGGCGAGTGCCGGCGCGCCCGCCGCACCCAGTTCGCGATGAGCCTCACGGCGGAAGTGGGCGAGCTTGTCGGGTTGGCGGCTGATCGCCTCGGTGTCGCTGCGCAGTCGACGAGCGGCAGCGACCTCGGTGCGCCAACTGAGCCCGAGATCGAACGGGCCCTCGCTGACCAGTTCCTCCGGAGCATTGCCGCGGCGGTTGCCGGCGACGTAGCAGGTGCTGACTGCTACGAGATGCGGGGCGACCCCAGCGGCATTCAACGTGTGGGCGATACGAGTCGGTCCGAGCAGATTGATCTCGACGGCGCTGTCGAGTGGAGAGTCGAACGCGACGGCGGCCGCCGAGTGGATCACGATGTCGCACGCGGTGAATGTGGCCCGATCGGCATCACTGAGGCCGAGGCCGTCGGAACTGACGTCGCCCGCGATCGCGATGACTCGGCGGGCAACCATCGCGTCGAACGGTTCTGGCGTATTGGCGAGTTCGGAACGCAGGCGGTCGAACGCGTCGTTCTTGAAGATCTCGCGCCGTACGCGCTCGGTCACGTCGTGGCGTTTGCTCGGCCGTACCAGCAACACGAGCTCACACTCAGGTACTGCACGCAACAGCCGTTCGACCAGTGCGGTGCCGACGAAACCGGTGCTCCCGGTGATGGCGATGCGCTTGTTCGCAAGGTTCTGGCGGATCATTCAGTGACCTGTCTAGCACATTTCGTCTACCATTTGGTAGAGACGTATGAAGACGCCCACGCGTGACCGGATCCTCGATGCCGCGACCGACCTGTTCGGTACGCGGGGGGTCGATGCTGTTTCGCTCGATGTCATCGCCGCCGAGGTCGGCGTCGCCAAGCAGACCCTGTTGTACTGGTTTCCCAGCAAGGACGATCTGGTTCGGGCAGTGCTCGTCGCCGCGGCTCACGAGCTTTCGGTGGTGATCGATGCTGCGGTGCGCGCTGCAACCGATGACCCGCTCGACCGGATCGAGGCCGTGATCCGCGCCGTGTTCCGTCCCGCAGTGAGACGGCCGGCACTGTTGGGGTTGATCCGCGAGGTGAGCCGGCTGCCGTCAGCGGCGGGCGATCGGTTGACGGCGGATCTTGCTCCACTGGTCGAGCGAGCCATCGCCTATCTGCAGCAGGAGATGGATGCCGGCCGGCTCCGGAGCGCTGACCCGCGCCTGGTCGCATCACTCTGCTATGCGACTGTCACCGGTATCGCCACCGAGCCGGAGGCGCTGCGAGTCGTCGGTTGGCAACCGTCTGCCGCCGGCCTGCGCCAACTACGCGGTGAGTTGCTGGCGTTCCTTCGCGCCGCGCTCGCGCCCTGAGAACGGTGGTGATTGGAGTGGTCTTAGTCGAACTCGGCATGGTGTCGGGCCAGCAGATCGGTGCCGTAGTCACCGCCGTCCGGAGTGCCGGAGATGGTGTTGATGTGGTGATGCGACGGCGCTTCGTTTGTCGTTGTCCTTGTGTGCCCCCGGCGTGCATGTGCCATTGACCGGAGATGCCTTCCGCCGACTGACCGTTCAGCGGGCGGTGTTTCGTCGTTGACGACCGTGACGTTCGATGGCGAGACCCACCAGTTCGTCGATCAGTTCCGGATACGACAGTCCGCTGGCGATCCACATCTTCGGATACATCGAAATCGGGGTGAAGCCGGGCATCGTGTTGACCTCGTTGCACATGAAGCCGCGACCGTGTTCTTCGAAGAAGAAGTCGACACGCGCCAGACCTTCGCAACGCAGCGCGGTGAACACCCGAACGGCCAGTGCCCGAACTTCGTCACTCTGCTCAGTCGTCAGAGGAGCGGGGACCAAGGTTTGCGAGCCGCCATCGAGGTACTTGTCGGCGTAGTCGTAGAACTCGGCGCCAGGGACGATCTCGCCAGCCAGGCTCGCTCGAGGTTCGAGGTTGCCGAGCACTGCAACTTCGATCTCGCGGCCGACGATTGCTTCTTCGACAACAACCCACTCGTCGTACGTCAATGCGCAATCGATCGCTTCGCGTACTGCTTCAATCGTCTTGGCCTTCGACACACCGACCGACGAGCCCATGTTGGCGGGCTTGACGAACAGCGGGAGCCCAAGCTCTTCGACAAGGGCCGCTGGCAGGCCCGGTGTGACCTCATGAGCGCGGAACGAGTGGTACCTGGCCTGCTCGATCGCGTTGTTGGCGAGAACCTGCTTGGCCATTGCCTTGTCCATGGACAGCGCAGAACCGAGCACACCCGAGCCCACGTAGGGAATGTTGGCCAACTCGAGCAGGCCTTGCACCGTGCCGTCCTCGCCCATCGGCCCGTGCAGCAACGGTACGACAACGGTGCGCACGGTGCCGGCAATCACATCTGCCGGCATGATCGCCGTTCCCGTCGGGTCGAGGTGACCTGGCAACGCACCAGGTCCAGCGGCCAACGCGGCCCGCGCTCCCTCCGCGATCGCCCACGACCCGTCGCGCGAGATGCCAACGGGAATGATGTCGTACTTGGCCGGATCGGCGGCACGAAGTACATGCGCCGCTGTTGTGCAACTGACGTCGTGTTCGGCCGACTGGCCGCCGAACAACACCACCAGCCTGGTTCGATCACCTGTTCCCATGTCGCCCCGACGGTACCGTGTGCGGCGATGCGATTCAGGGCAAGCGACGTCGCGGCGGCAACCGGAGGTCGATTGGTCGGCCCCGACGTCGACATCGACGGAGCCGGTTTCGACACCCGCACCATTCGCCCCGGTCAGTTGTTCGTTCCGCTCGTTGCGGAGCGCGACGGCCACGACTTCGTCGACGCCGCACTCGGTGCCGGAGCCGCCGCCTACCTCACATCACGTACTGCTACGTGTGGCACGGCGATCGAAGTCCCCGACACGCTTCGGGCGTTGATGGACCTCGCTGCCGTACTGCGCGGATCCTTTGCCGGCACTGTGATCGGCATCACCGGTTCTGTCGGCAAGACCAGCACCAAAGACATGGCCAGGGCTGCTCTGGCGGCCAGCCGACGCGCTGCTGCCAACGAACGCAGCTTCAACAACGAGCAAGGGTTGCCGATCACGATCCTCAACACGGCGGACGACACCGAGGTGATGGTGCTGGAGATGGGCATGCGCGGTTTCGGCGAGATCGAGGCGTTGTGCCGCATCGCAATGCCGCAGATCGGCGTCGTCACCCGCGTGGCCGAAGCACACAGTGATCGTGTCGACGGGATCGAGGGCGTCGCCAGGGCAAAGGCCGAGCTGATCGCGGCGTTGCCTGCGAACGGTGTCGCCATACTCAACGCCGATGACCCACGGGTTCGAGCAATGGGCGCCCTGACATCGGCGACCACGGTGTTGTTCGGTGAAGCAACGGACTCGGACGTGCACATTCGTGATGTCGTTCTCGACGAGCTCGCCCGGCCGTCGTTCACGGTCGACACTCCGTGGGGGAGCGCCGGCGTGCACTTGTCGATCAGTGGCCGGCACATGGCGGTCAATGCCGCTGCGGCCCTGGCATGCGTTGGTGCGGTTGGTGGCGACCTGCGGGCAGGCGCTGCCGCGTTGTCGAGCGTTGGCCTCACCGCGATGAGGATGCAGGTGGATCGCGCTCGCTCGGGCGCGATCATCCTCAACGATGCGTACAACGCCAACCCGACCTCGATGCGTGCGGCGATCGATGCGTTGGTCGACTTGCCCGCGGTGCGCCGCGTCGCCATTCTCGGCCTGATGGCCGAGATCAGCGACGCGGCGGCCGAGCACCTCGCGATCGCACGCTATGCCGCCGAGCGTGATGTCGAGTTGATCGCCACTGGAACTGACCTGTACGGCATCGAGCCCTCCGATGATGCGATCGTTGCGCTCGGCCTACTCTCCGGCGACGACGCCGTACTCGTCAAAGGGAGCCGCGTGGCCGGGCTCGAGAAGCTGGCTGCCCTCCTGATATCCGGTTGATCTGTCGATCGCCGCGACATCGCACCACCACCACAGGAACCCGGCCCACACCGCCCCGCCGAGCAACACCCAGCGGGCCCCGATGGCGTCGACCACCGGCCCGACGATCAGCAATCCAATGGTCACGGTGCCGCCGAATGCCATGAACCACAGGCTCATCACCCGCCCGCGTTCGTGATCGTGGAGACGGCTCTGCAACACCGTCAACATCGATGTCGTCGTGCCGAAGTACGCGACTCCGAGGAAGAAGCCGGAGACGAACCCGCCGATCGGCTCACGAGCGACGGCGAACGCGGCCATCGACACGGCGAACAAGGCGAAGCCCAAGCGGATCAAACGGCGCTTGTCCCAATCGACGAAGATCGTGCCGACGGCGAGCCCGCCGAGACACGCGCCGAACCCCCACGTCGCATAGAGCCAGTTGTATAGCGGCGACTTGGCGACGATCCCGAAATTGAGCCGGGCGATGGCCGGGAACAGTCCGACGTACGGCAACGACAACAGCGAGAACGTGGTCAGCGCCAGAAGAATGCGTGTCGACACCGGGTTGGCGCGCACCAGCCGGATCCCCGAAGTGAGCAACCGTCTGCCGGTCTCGTGATGCACGACCGCCGGACTTTCAATACGGACCGACGCCAGCGCGGCGATCACGAACAGATACGTCACAGCGTTGATCAGGAAGAACTGTGACGTGGTCACACCGACAACGCTGAGCCCGGCAACGATGATCGGTCCGACAACTCGCGAGCCGTTGATCATCGTCGAGTTCAGCGAAATTGCCCCGGCGATGTCTTGTCGGTGAACGAGAGCCGGCAGCGCAGCCGACCACGCTGGAGCGTTCAGCGCGTTGCCGATCCCGACACCAAGCTGCACCATGAACAGCGCCCAGATCGCCGAGTTGTGTGCCGCCAGTGGGGCGAGTGCGGCAGAGAAGACCAGCTGGACGGTTTGCATTGCGATCAGCCAGTTGCGCCGATCGAAGCGGTCGGCGATCACCCCTGCGGGAATCGCCAGCAGCAGCAACGGACCGAGCTGAGCGAACACCAAGAGGGCGACGATCGACGCCTTGCCGGTGCGCTGGTAGATGTACGCGGGCAGCACGACGTTCTGCATCCATGTGCCGATGTTCGAGGCGAACGACCCGACGAACATGGTGCGGAAGTCTGGGTACGACAAGGCAGCCCTTGCGCTGCCGGGACGGAAGCGGTGCTGTGGAAGTGGTGAGCTGGGAGTTGCCGTCATCTTCGTATCCCGATCGGGCAAGCGTACGCGGCCACCGTCATGTCCCGGTCTCGGATGTGAGGCGCACCCGTCTTTTCTGTCACACGGCAGGACGAGCGCGGGAACAGCGACGCGTGGTCTGGCGTTGTCGCCCTCATGGAAACTTCTGAAGCATTGGCCTTTGTCGGCGAACGTAAGAACGGGGTGTTGGCGACGCAGAAGCGCGATGGACGGCCGCAGCTGTCGAACATCACGTACGGGGTCGTCGATGGGGTCATCAAGATCTCGATCACCGCAGGGCGGGCGAAGTACTTCAATCTCGCCCGCGAGGCGCGAGCTTCGCTGTACGTGACCCGCGAAGACTTCTGGGCGTACGTGGTGATCGAGGGCGACGCAGAGCTGTCGGACGTGTCGACCAAGACCGACGATCCGGTGGTCGACGAGTTGGTCGAGTACTACCGATTGATAGCCGGCGAACACCCCGACTGGGATGACTACCGAAAGGTGATGGTCGCCGACAAGCGAGTGATGGTTCGGCTGAAGCCGACGCACGCCTATGGAATGCTGAGCCGGTGACGGATCAGTGATCAGCGGCGAACGTGATGGGCATGTGTGCCGGCCCGAAGATGCCGACACCCTCGGGCTTCCACGTGATGTCGCCGTCGATCGCCAGCTTCGGCATCCGCTGAGCGAGCAACGGTAGGGCTTCCTGCAACTCGGCGCGGGCGAGCGCAGCACCGAGGCAGTAGTGAATGCCCGAGCCGAACGTCAGCTGTGGCTGACCCGACGGCGGCGAGGTGATATCGAACGCCTCGGGCTCGTTGAACACCGTCGAGTCGCGGTTGGCCTCTGCCAGGCCGACCGACATGAACGTGCCGGCGGGGAACAAGACGTCGCGGTACTCGATGTCGCAACTGGCGAAACGTGCTGTGCCGCGCACCGCGCCGAAGTAACGCATCGTTTCTTCGACGGCGCGCGGTGCGAGCTCAGGTCGCTCGGCCAGCATCGCCCATTGATCGGGGTTGTCGGCGAACAGCGACACCGCGCAGCCCAACTGGTTGCGGGTCGTATCGGTGCCACCCACGATCACCGCGTTGACCATCATCACCAACTCATCGTTGCTGAGCTTGTCGCCGGCTTCTTCCGCGGCGATCAAATCGGTCAAGAGATCTTCCGCCGGTTTGCTGCGTCGCTCGGCGATGAGGCCGCGGGTGTACTCGCCGAGCTCGTCCTGAGTTCTCATGATCAGGTCGAGCTTGTCGACCACATCTGCGGAGAAGATCTCGAGGATGTCGCCGGCCCACCGGCTGAACAACTGCCAATCCTGCTTCGGCGCACCGAGCAGCTCACAAATGATGGGGATGGGATACGGCTCGCAGATATCGGTCGTGAAGTCAGCTCGACCGGCTGCGGCGACTTTGTCGATGAGGCCGCCGATCACCTCGCGCATGAACGGTCGTAGTCGGTCAGCGGCTCGTGGCGAGAATGCCTGAGCGACGAGGCGTCGCAGCCGGGTGTGGACGTCGCCCTCTGCCGACAGGATGCTGACCTGCTGACGCTCGAGAAAGGCGGCGTTGGTGATGCCCATCAGCTCCGGAATACGACTGACCGCGCTGTGCCAGCGCTTGTCACGGAGGATGGCGGTGACGTCGTCGTAGTGCAGCACCGCATAGCCGAACATGTTTCGAACCAGCCATTGGTCGGGGTCCAGGCCCATTTTCCTCGCAAACCGTTGGTCGAATGTTTCATCGGTTGCAGAGATATCCGGCAGATCGAGTTGTGAAGCGAGCGTTGCCATGCAGAAACGCTAGGTCGGCGCGAGTCAGTTCAGCGCAGCGAGCGGCTCGATGAACGGGGTGCCGAGGAACTCGGCGACCGGCCCGTTGGTCACTTGACCGGCGTACGTGTTGAGGCCGTGCGAGAGCGCTGCATCGCGCCTGCAACCACCGGCCGCGCCGTGGATTGCAACTTCGAGTTGGTACGGGAGAGTCGCGTTGGTCAGAGCGTACGTGCTGGTGTGGGGTACGGCGCCGGGCATGTTGCCGACGCCGTAGTGCAGCACGCCATGGACTTCGTACACGGGTTCATTGTGTGTTGTCTCGTGAATCGTCTCGATGCAGCCGCCTTGGTCGATGGCAACGTCGACGATCACGGCGCCGGTCTTCATGGTGCGAACCATGTCTTCAGTCACGACGACAGGTGCGCGTCCTCCGGCAACGAGCACTGCTCCGATCACCAGGTCGGCGTCGGCGATGTTGCGCTCAAGCGCGCCACGGTTCGAGGCAAGCGTGACGATGCGTCCCTTGTTGATCTGATCGACCCAGCGGAGCCGATCAAGGTTCTTGTCGAACAACACGACCTCGGCTTCCATGCCTGCAGCGATCCACGCCGAGTTCCAGCCGACATTCCCTGCACCGAGAACCACGACTTTGGCGGGTTGCACGCCGGGCGCCCCACCCATCAGAACTCCGCGGCCGCCATTGTGTCGCTCGAGGTAGTGCGCCCCGATCTGCGGAGCGAGCCGGCCGGCAACCTCGCTCATCGGCGCGAGTAACGGCAGTGCCCCACTGTCGAGCTGCACCGTTTCGTACGCCAATCCGGCGCAGCGCGAGTCGATCAACGCGTGAGCGACGACGGGGTACGCAGCGAGATGCAGGTAGGTGAACAAGGTCAAGTCGGCGCGCAGGAAGCTGAACTCTTCCTCCTTCGGTTCTTTGACCTTCACGACCATCTGCTGGCCCCACGCATCGGCAGCAGTGGGAACGATCTCGGCACCCGCTGCGCGGTAGTCCGCGTCGCTGAAGCTGGCACCGACGCCGGCGCCGGTCTCGACGAAGACGTTGATCCCCAATCGTTCGAATTCGCGCACTCCATCTGGTGTCATGGCCACCCTGTACTCGTTGTTCTTGATTTCCTTCGGCACGCCAACGGTGCGAATCACGGGTGTGGTCATGTCTCGCATCTTGCCCGCGATGCACCCGTTGATCAACGACCAATGCTGCGGCAGTATTGAGATATGACCGAGCTAACCACGGCAGTTGATGGTGTCGACCGTCGAATCATCGGAATCCTGCAACATCACGGTCGAATCAGCTGGCGAGAGCTGGCCGACACCGTGCACATGGCATCGAGTTCGGTCGCCGATCGTGTGCGGCGATTGGAGGCGGCAGGGGTGATTCGTGGCTACCGAGCCAGCATCGATCCCGCTGCGCTCGGCCGCAACGTGCGCGCCGTCATCGACGTCAGCCTGCCTGCCGGCAGCGACCCGGCACAGTTCGAGGCCCGTCTCGCCGACCGCGACGAAGTCGAGTTGGCGCTGTACGTCACCGGCCCGGCCGACTACACGGTGATCGTCGACTGCGTCGGCGCCGAAGGGTTGGACGGCTTCATTCGTTGGTTGAAGGCAGAAGGCGGCGTGGCGCGCACGGAAAGCAAGTTCGTGTTGCGCCCCGTAATCGGATAGGTCAAGATCGGCCTTCGTTCGCAACGATGCGGGCACGCACAAGGGGATACAGACGTATGAAGGCGTTCCAGAACTTCATCAACGGCAAGTACGTGGACGCGGTCGATGGTCGCACCACTCCAGTGATCAATCCGGCAACGGGCGAGCAGTACGCGACGGCGCCGCTGTCGAGTGCCGCCGACATCGACGATGCGATGCAAGCAGCTGCCGCAGCCTTCGAGACCTGGCGTGAGAGCACGCCGAGCGAGCGCTCGCTGGCACTGTTCCGATTCGCCGACGCAGTCGAATCGCGGGCGGAGGAACTGGTCGCCGTCGAAGTCGAGAACACGGGCAAGCCCATCCACCAGACGCGCAGCGAAGAGATTCCGCCGATGGTCGACCAGATCCGGTTCTTTGCAACAGCCGCTCGTCACCTCGAGGGCAAGAGCGCCGGGGAGTACATGCGCAACATGACATCGTTCATCCGCCGCGAACCGATCGGCGTCTGTGCCCAGGTCGCACCGTGGAACTATCCGATGATGATGGCGACGTGGAAGTTCGGGCCGGCGCTGGCTGCCGGAAATGCCACCGTTCTGAAGCCCAGCGACACGACTCCGGCCAGCACCACGTTGCTCGCCGAGATCGCCGCAGAGTTCTTTCCGCCTGGCGTGTTCAACGTGATCTGCGGTGACCGCGACACCGGAAGAGCAATGGTGCTGCACGACACTCCGGCGATGGTCAGCGTCACCGGATCGGTGCGCGCCGGTCAGGAGGTTGCCGCGGCCGCGGCACAGACGCTGAAGCGTTGCCATCTCGAGCTCGGTGGCAAAGCGCCCGTTGTCGTGTTCGACGACGCCGACATCGCCGCGGCAGCCGAGGGGATTGCGATCGCCGGATATTTCAACGCTGGTCAGGATTGCACCGCGGCGACGCGCGTGCTGGCCGGTCCGCGCGTATACGACGAGTTCGTCGCTGCGCTCGCCGAGCAGGCCAAGGGCACCCAGACGGGAATGCCCGACAACCAAGACGTGCTGTTCGGCCCGGTCAACAACCCCAACCAACTCGCCCACGTCGGCGGCATGGTCGATCGCGCACCCGATCACGCCAACGTCGTCGCCGGCGGGCATGCGGTCGCAGGCAAAGGCTTCTTCTACGAGCCCACCGTGATCGGTGGTCTGCAACAAGACGACGAAATGATCCAACGTGAGATCTTCGGGCCTGTCATCACGGTGCAGAAGTTCGGTGACGAAGACGAGGCTGTGGCGTGGGCCAATGGTGTCGAGTACGGGCTGGCGTCAAGCGTGTGGACGAAGGACTTCGGTCGAGCGATGCGGATGGCCAGGCGGCTCGACTTCGGGTGCGTGTGGATCAACACGCACATCCCGCTGGTCGCCGAGATGCCGCACGGCGGATTCAAGAAGTCGGGGTACGGGAAAGACCTCTCGTCCTACGCCCTTGAGGACTACACCAGGATCAAGCACGTCATGGCCAATCTGGACAGTTAATGTGCTCCCCAGGTGAACGTCTGCTTCACGAGATCGAGGTAGATGAAGGTTTCGGTTGAGACCACGCCGGGCACGGAACGAATGCGGTTGGTGAGGTCGAGCAGTGTGCCGTCGTCTTCGACAATCACCTCGCACATGAAGTCGAACGACCCTGCGGTCACGACCAGGTAGTCGATGTCATCCATCGCCTGCAGTGCCTTGGCCATGTCGTCGGTCGGTCCTGCGGTGTGCACACCGATCATGGCCATACGCCGTAGCCCCAACGACAACGGGTTTGTCACGGCCACGACTTGCACCACGCCCGCGTCTGTCATGCGTTGAACGCGTTGGCGCACCGCAGCCTCCGACAGGCCGACGGCGGTGCCGAGGCGCGTGTAGGGGATTCGGCCATCAGCTTGCAGTTGCACGATGATCGCCCGGTCGGTGGCGTCGAGCTGTGTCCCGGATCGGTCCATATCTACGGATACTGGTGTCTGCGGCGCCCTCATGCAAGGGAATCCGTGGCGCGCACGGTGGAAACATGCGCTTTCCTTGATCTGCGAGACTGTCACGTGCAACGGTGTGAATCTAATATGGTGACGGTCGAGCAGTTGGGGGAGCATTGGTGACTGAGATGTCCATGCCGCCGAGAGGTGGGGAGTCGGAGCGCGGCGCGGTCGAACTGACCGAAGTCACCAAACGATTCGGCACGATGGTCGCGGTGGATCGGCTCAACCTGTCAGTCGAACCTGGCGAGTTCCTCTCCTTGCTCGGCCCGTCGGGATGCGGCAAGACCACAACGCTGCGCATGCTCGCCGGGTTCGAGCAGCCCGACGAGGGTTTC
>JANMQX010000026.1:0-24986 GCA_031370745.1 Ilumatobacteraceae bacterium | reverse complement strand
TCATTGCTCACCGGTTGTCGACCATTCGCGATGCGGATCTCATCCTGGTCATGGAGTCGGGCAACATCGTCGAGCAGGGTACGCACGAAGAACTGCTGCACAGCCACGGCGCGTACTACGACCTGTACAACGCCCAATTCGCAGCTCCAGCCGCCGAACTTCAGTGACGCCGGCCGATCACGACCACCCGGTGTGTTGCCGGTCCTGCAGCACACCGTCGATATCTGCCTGACAGCTCCTCACCGGGTGCGCTGTCATCGTCGTGCAGTGTCCTGAGCGGTTCGAGCGACGAGTGCCGGAGGATCGTGTGCGTGGATGGGTGGCAGTATCCCGGCGAACAGCTCCACCTCCACCCGGGCCTGTTGGCCAGCGCAACCTTGTGACAGCTGTGATGTCGGCCGATCCTGCGTGACGGCGTTCGGGTTTCCGTGCACGCACAGAACAGTTCCGTCGTCGAGTTGCAGTGGGTCGTACCACGCACCTGTCGCCAGTTGGACAACGCCTGGGCGAACGGCATCCGACACGACCGCCCCGGCAAGGCAGGCGCCGCGGCTGTTGTAGACACGCACGACGTCGCCGTCCTCGACGCCACGCGCCAGCGCATCGTCGGGGTTGATCAGAATCGGCTCGCGGCCTTGGACCTTGCTGGCCAGACTGAACGCACCGACATCCATCTGGCCGTGCAATCTCGTCGACGGCTGGTTGGCGATGAGGTGCAACGGCGTCGTGCCTGCGGCGGGATCGGGCTCGATCCACGTCGGGTGACCGGGACAATCGTCGTAGCCGAACCCGGCAATGACCTCGGATGCGAGTTCGATCCGACCGCTCGGCGTGCGCAGGGGGAACTGTTGAGGGTCGGTGCGGAACCTCTCGAACATCGTCAGGTTCTCCTGCGGAAAGGGCATCTCGACCCCACCGTTCGCCCAGAACTGCTCGAACGGCGGCACGGCTGCACCGAGACTGGCGCGCCATCTCTCGTACATGTGCTCGAGCCATTGCCGAGGCGTGCGGCCCTCGGTGAACTCGTGACCGACTCCCATCCGCTCGGCGATCAGCCGGAAGATCTCGTGATCGTCGAGCGCCTCGCCCGGTGCCGATGTCGCTCGGTGCATCGCGTTGAGGTGCGAGTCGCGGCGACCTGCACCGAAGTCCTCCCGCTCGGTAGGAATCGTCGTCGGTAACACGATGTCCGCGTGCCGGGCCATTGCGGTCCAATACGGCTCGTTGACGATGACCGTGTCGGTCGCAGCCAACGCTGTTCGCAACCGGGCGAGGTCCTGGTGATGGTGGAACGGGTTGCCGCCGGCCCAATAGACGAGTCGAATGTCCGGGTACGTGTACGTACCGCCGTCGTAGCTGAAGTCCTGGCCCGGCGACAACAACATGTCGGAGATGCGGGCGACCGGGATGAACGTCTTGACCGCGTTGCGGCCCTTCGGGAGGTGGGGCAAGGCGACGCTGGGTCCGGTGGAACCGACGTCACCCATCGAGCCGTAACCGTGGCCGAAACCGCCGCCGGGCAGACCGATCTGCCCGAGCAACGCGGCCAGCGCCAGCCCGGCCCAGACCGGCTGTTCACCGTGCGGGATCCGTTGGAGCGACCAGGTCACCGTCACCAGGGTGCGGACAGCGGCCATGCGACGCGCCAAACGGCGGATGTCGTCGGCCGGGATCTGGCAGCGTTCGCTGGCCCATTGCGCATCCTTCTTTACGCCGTCCGACGCGCCCGACACGTAGGCCTCGAAGATGTCGGCTCCCGATGTGTAGCGCGCCAGGAATTGGCGGTCAGCCAGACCCTCGACGAGCAACGTGTGCGACAACGCCAGCATCAACGCGACGTCAGTACCGGGCACGACGGGGTACCACGTCGCCGGAACCCCAGGAGGCAGATCGTTGCGAACCGGACTGACCAGCGCAAACTCGACCCCGCGCTCCACCGCGCGTGCGAGGTACGCGCCCGTGTGGTGTTGGGTCACGCCGCCGTGATTCACAAACACGTTCTTGGCCGGGATGCCACCAAACGCGACCACCAGATTCGTGTGCTCGACGATGGTCGGCCACGACGTCGGCCGGCGCAGCACTTCCTCGGCGCTCCCCACGATGTGCGGAAGGATGACCACCGACGTGCCGTTGCTGTAGGAGTTGATCGATCTCGTGTAGCCGCCGATCAGATTCAGCATCCGCTGCAACTGGGTCTGGGCGTGGTGGAAGATGCCGGCACTTGCCCAGCCGTATGAACCGCCGAAGATGCTTTCATTACCGTGCGTCTTGCGGACGCGATCCAACTCCGCCGCCACGAGTTCGACAGCCTCGCCCCAGCTCACCTCGACGAACTCGTCTCGACCACGACCGTCACTGCGGCCCGGTCCATTCTCGAGCCAGCCGCGACGGATCGCCGGCCGTTGGATCCGGGTGCGATGGCGTGCGGCACCGATGACACCCGCTAGAAGCGGAGACGGATCGGGATCGGTGGGATGTGGCACCACTTCGACGATCTCGTCGTCGACGACACGAACTCCGTGGGCACCCCAGTGCGATGTGGTCGGAATCACTGTTGTCATCTCGACATCCTTTCCGCGTCATGTTTCCACAGCGGGCTTGTTTCGACCGTGCGCGATGATCGACGCATGTCACAAGAACAGCTCGCAGAACATGGTTGGGGGTTTCGCACGAGAGCGATCCATGCCGGGTCTCCCCCGGAGCCGATCACCGGCGCTCGTGCCATGCCGATCTATCAGACGACGAGCTACGTCTTCGAGAGCACCGCCGATGCCGCAGATCTCTTCGCCCTCCAGAAGTTCGGCAACGTGTACAGCCGCATCAGCAACCCGACCGTCGCCGCGTTCGAGGAGCGAATGGCCAGCCTCGAGGGCGGAATCGGTGCCGTGGCAACCGCCAGCGGGCAATCAGCCGAGTTCCTGGCCATCAGTGCACTTTGCGAGACCGGTGATCATGTGGTGTCGTCGGCGCAGTTGTACGGCGGAACTCGAACCCTGCTGGAGGGAACGCTCGCCCGATTCGGTGTGACGACGACGTTCGTGGCCAGCGATCAGGCTGCCGACTTCGCCGCCGCGGTGCAACCCAACACCAAGTTGGTCTACACCGAGGTCGTCGCCAACCCGTCGGGAGTCGTCGCCGATCTCGAGGGTCTTGCCGCCGTCTCCCACTCGGCGGGTATTCCGCTGATGGTCGACTCAACGGTTGCCACTCCGTACCTGTGCCGGCCGATCGACTGGGGTGCCGACATCGTTGTGCACTCGGCGACAAAGTTCCTCGGCGGCCACGGTACGTCGCTGGGAGGTGTGGTCGTGGAATCGGGGCGATTCGATTGGGGCAACGGCAACTTCTCGCGGATGACCGAGCCCGTCGCGTCGTACGGGGGCCTGTCGTGGTGGAACAACTTCGGCGAGTTCGCGTTCTGCACACGTCTGCGGGCCGAGCAGTTGCGCGACATCGGACCAACCCTGTCGCCCTTCAACGCCTTCTTGCTGATGCAAGGCGTCGAGACGTTGCCACAGCGGATGGATGCGCATATGGCCAACGCCCATGTCGTAGCCGAGGCGCTGAGCAGCAATCCAGCGGTGTCGTGGGTGCGATGGGCCGGGCTCGCCGACCATCCTCATCATCAGCGCGCGGCGCGCTACCTACCGAAGGGACCAGGCGCCGTGTTCTCGTTCGGTGTCGACGGCGGCCGCGACGCCGGCCGGGTGTTCATCGAGGCATTGGAGCTCTGCAGTCACCTCGCCAACATCGGCGACACGCGCACCCTGGTGATCCATCCAGCCAGCACGACGCACCGGCAGCTGTCGGATGCCGCGCTCGAGGCTGGTGGCGTGCCGCCCGACCTCATTCGGATCTCGGTCGGTATCGAGGATCCCGAGGACATCATTTGGGACCTCGAGCAGGCACTGACCGTGGCGACGAAGGCGATGAAATGACCGAGCAGTGGCACAACCCAACCGCAGCCGAGCGACTGGAGATCATCAAGACGACGTCATCGGTTGCCATTGTCGGAATGTCGGCCGACCCGAGTCGCGCCAGCTACTTCGTCGCCACCTATCTCCTGTCGTCGAGTTGTTCGTTCGACCACGTGTGGTTCGTCAACCCGAAGGGCGGCGAGATCCTCGGCCGACCCGTCTACCCCACGCTGGCCGAGCTTCCCGGGGTGCCAGATCTGGTCGACGTGTTTCGCAGAGCCGACGATCTGCCGAGCGTTGCGAAAGAGGTCGTGGCCATTCCAGGTACGCGAACCTTCTGGGCACAGTTGGGCCTCACCTCTCTAGAAGCAATCGAGATCGTCACCGCTGCAGGTCGCATTGCTGTGATGGACCGTTGCCTGAAAATCGAGCACGCCCGATTTCGCGGGGGCCTGCACATGGCTGGTTTCGACACGGGTGTGATCTCGTCGAAGCGACGCTCGACGTTGTAGCAATCCGATTGGCCCGTTGCTACGAATAGGCTGGGACTCGGCCAACTGGAGAAGGACATCTGATGAACATCGCCCGACCGCTGAGGATCGCTGCAGCGATCGCCTTGCTGGTGGGTGGACTCGTCCATCTCCAGCTGTACTTCAAGGGCTATCGATCCATCGACAAGATTGGCCCGAGCTTGCTGCTGAACGCGATCGCGTCTGGCGTCGTTGCGGCGCTGCTGGTGGCTCGCAAGGAGTGGTTCGTGAGACTGGCTGGACTCGGTGTGGCCGCCGGGACGATCGGCGCGTTCGTCATCAGCCGCCAAGGCAACGGTTTGTTCGACTTTCGCGAACAGGGCCTCAAGCCATCGCCTGAGGCCATCATCGCCCTGCTGGTCGAGATCGCGGTGATCGTCCTGCTTGCTGCAACGTTTCTTCCATCAGTCACCGACGATGGCGACTCGCCGGCGAAGGTCATCGGCATCTCCACGGCTGTCGCAGCGATCGCATTGGTCGGCTTCGGCGCATATTGGTCTGGCCACTACGACACGTCAGCACAAGCCACGGCCGGCGGAGTGCGGATTGCCAACTTCGCCTTCGGTCCTTCGAACTTCACGGTCAGCGCAGGAACCACCGTGACGTGGACCAACGACGACTCGGTCGATCACACCATCGTGGCAACCGACACCAGCTTCATCAGCAAGAACATCGGCAAGGGTCAGACGTTCGACCATACGTTCGACAGTGCCGGCACGTTTGCCTACGTGTGCGGCATTCACTCGCAGATGCACGGCACCATCACCGTTACCGGATAGCACCTAGCCGCAGAGCTCGGCCCATACGATCTTGCCATCGTCCACCAGATCGGTGCCCCAGCGTCGCGCCAGGGCCGTGACCATGCGAAGGCCGCGGCCTGAGATGGCAGCCGGCAACGGGCTGCGCATCACCGGAACCACGGGACTGTGATCATGAACGGAAAGCCGGACAGCGTCGCCGTGCGATGAAAGCGAGACGGCGAAGTCAGATTCGGCGTGAATAACCGCGTTGGTGACCAGTTCGCTGACCACCATCGAGCAATCATCGATGAGCGTGTCGAGCCGCCACGCGCTGAGCGTGTCGGCAACGAAACCGCGAGCTGCACCGATAGCACTGGACTGACCGATGAACGAGCGGGTCTGTGGCGCCCTGTGAACCACGAACCTGTTCGTCTGGTCCCACTGATCCTCTCCGTCGCCGATCACTGTTGAGTGGCAATGACAGACTTGGAGGAACGCGTCCTCAGTGCCGTCGCCGGTTACGGAGCTCGCCGGGTACGCGCACATCAGCGAGAACGACACCTCGCGACCGAAGTCGTTCCACATCTTCTCGAGTTCGATCGCCGCGGCGACGTGGCCGGCGTTCCAGAGCAGCGCCACCATCTCACCGAACACCTTGACGCGCCGTCCGGCTGCGGTGTATTTGCGGATCATGTCGCCCACCTCATTGGCGAACGCGTCGAAGTCTGGCGTGCCGTCGATCAGGAACCGTGCAAGCGCCTCGTCCGCATCGATCGTCACGAGGCTTCCGTCCATTCGTGCCGCGCCGACATCGATGCCGCGACGGGTCAGCGCTACGTCGAGCGCGAACAGGTGGAACGTGGTCGCGACCAGGATGACGGCGCCGTCGGACCACAGAGCTTCGATCACGAACTCAGCGACAGTGGCAACCAGTTCTTCGTCATGTTGGTAGAACTGGACGACGTGATCGCGAGGCGTAGCCTGCGCCGTTGCGTCGTTCGGCATGTGTGCCTCAGCTCGCTTGGCGAGCGTCGACAGGTTCGCCCTCGATGTGGATGACTTCGTCGAGACCGGTGATCGACAAGAGCCGATGGATGCTGCGCGGTGCCTTACGAATGAGCACCGCGTCGGTCGCACGACCCGGTCCGGCGGCAGCCACGAGGACATTGAGTCCTGAGGAGTCCATGAACGTGACACCGGACAAGTCCAACACCACCTTGCCTGCTTGCTGTATTCCTTGGTCGATAGCCGCACCGAAGGAGGCGGCAGTTGCGAGATCCACCTCCCCGACGATCGTCAGCAGTACATGCCCATCGAGGTGCACCACGTCGATGCTGAGTCCGTCGCCAGGCGTCTGCATTCAACCTCCAGGTGGTGATGGCTCGAGTCGAACCATGGATACCCGGATAGTTTCGCTTCCCCGGTGGCGAACGTCAAGGTATGTCGGCCGGCCCGGTCTGTCAGCGAAAGCGGTACCCCGGCAGCTAGGGTGCTGCGCGTGATGCGCTCGGGGAGCCACGCAATACAACTTGGGGTCGGCCCAGATTCGACCTCGCCGCGCAACACCCGACGATTGTTTGCGGCGCATTTTGCAAGCCACCCGCGACTCGACGATCTGCTGTTGTGCCTCAGCGAAGTCGTCACCAACGCCGTGCTCCACGCCGGACCCCCGATTCACGTGCTGGGCGATGTCGTCGATGCCAAAGTCCGCGTCGAGGTCAGCGACGGGTCCATGGCCGCTCCCGTTCGACGCCGGCCCGAGCACTCCTCACCGACAGGGCGCGGGCTGAACCTGCTCGACAGTCTCGCGTCCGACTGGGGAGTCGAGATCACCAGCAGCGGCAAGACCGTGTGGTTCGAAATCCCAGGTGCGCCTGCGGCATGACCGAGGAGTTGGTCGTTGTCGAGCTTCTCGGGTTGCCGCTGGCGGTGCTCAATCGCGCCAGTGACCACAACCAGACACTGGTGCGCGAGCTGGCATTGGTGCATACAGCCGACGAATCGGGCGTGGCGCCCGCCCGGCTGCTGTGGCTCTCCCAACATTTCGACCAGCAATACGCGGCGTTCAACACAGCGCCGCGTCAGACCCTGCAAAAGGCGATCAAGGGCGACAAGTCACATGTGGATGTGCGATACGAGGTGCCGGCGCATGCTGCAGTTGCTGCCGCCGAGCTCGGCGCGGCACTGGACGAAGTCGATGACTACTGCCGCAATGGCGACCTGCTGACCCTGGTGACTCCCGCAGAGGCCTTGTCGTTCCGCCGCTGGTTTCTTGCCGAGTTCATCGCCCAGATCCAAGATGGCGCAAACCCCACGCCCTGGAGTGACCATGGCCTCGCCGGTGGTGCGGGTGATTCGGCTTCGACCCCGCACACGGAGGCGTCGGAGACCGTCGCGAGCGAGCCCAACGAGGGCACGATCACGATTGTTGATGAACTCGACCTCGAGGGCGCCGCGAGGGTGCGCGGAGATTTCGCCAGCCTTGTCGACAGCGGTGTCACCCATCTCATCATCGATCTGGGCGCGTGCCCCTTCATCGACTCCGTGGGAATCAGCCTGCTGCTGACGACGCGCGAGCGCCTGTTGCAAGCGGGCGGCGTCATGGTGGTGACGAATGCCAGCGGACCCACGAGGCGCACGTTGGAGACGACAGGTGTATACGACATCTTGACCAAGGGCACCTGATCCGTGATGGAGCGAGCCCCGAACCGCCTTGCGCTCCTTCTCGAACTGACGGCAGGACTGGCAGAACGCATGGAGGTGCAGACCATCGCCAGCTTCGTGCTGGGCGTCGGGCTGAATGCAATCGAGGCCAACCGCGGAACGTTGTGCTTGCTCGCCGGCGACGGGGACCAGCTGGAGGTGGTTGCCCACACCGGCTACGACACGGAGGTCATGAACACGTGGCACCGATTTCCCGTCGACGCGCCACTGCCGGCTTCGGATGTGGTGCGATCGCGCAAGCCGATCTACCTCCACAGCCCTCGGGAACGAGCTGACCTCTACCCGATCTTCGCCGATACAGGCGGCGACGGTGCCAGCGCGATGTTGCCATTGATCATCCGCGACGAGCCACTCGGTGTGATTGTTTTCGGCTTCGATGGCGAACGCGCTTTTGACTCCGACGATCGCTCGTTTCTCGACGCACTGGCTACCCAATGCGCGATTGCGCTCGATCGGGCACGTCTCTACGAGGCGGCACTTCGTCGGCAAGCCGGGCTCGTACTGCTGGCCGAATCATCGACGATCCTCGCCGCCGCCGGCGACAATCTCGATCAGGCGTTGCAAGAGTTCGTCAACCTGGCATCGCCCGCTTTGTCCGACATCGCCAGCATCCACCTGCTGGAGTCGCCAACCGTCGCCCGGCTCGCCGCCAGTGCGTTCGTCGCGAGCGAGCAGCTGTCAACGACAGATCGATTGAGTGCGTTCCGCGCAGATCTCGACGCGACGCACGGACTCGGTTGGGTGCTACGAACCGGCAATGAGGCGACGTGGGACGACCCCGACGCCTTCATCGCCCAGATCGCTCGCGACGATGAGCACCGTGCGGCTCTGGACAGAATCAACCTCGGCGGTGGAATCATCGTTCCGCTGCTCGCCCGAGGGCGGGTGTTGGGTGCGTGCGTCTTCGCCAACCACCGGCAGCGCATCATGAGCGCCGATGACCGTCGCCTGGCCAGGACCCTCGGCGAGCGCGCCGCTGTGCTGCTCGACAACGCTCGGCTGATGGGGCATCGCAAGGAGGTGAGCCACGGTTTGCAATCCGCCTTGCTGCCGCAGTCACTGCCGAGCATTCCAGGACACGAGCTGGGGGCTCGCTATCAGTCGGCGGGCGAAGGCCTCGAGGTCGGCGGCGATTTCTACGATGTCGTTCAGACCGCTCCCGGACGCTGGTTGCTGGTGGTCGGCGATGTGACCGGACATGGCGTCGAGGCGGCTGCCGCCACCGGCCTGGTGCGCCACACCATCCGCTCGGCGGCGATGATGGGAATGCCTCCGTCACAGATCCTCGACCATGCCAACAACGCCATGCTGAACGGAGCCGGGGCGCTGCCGTCGGGGGTGTACTGCACCATTGCGCTAGCGGCATTGACAACGTCGGCAGAGGAATCCGCAGTCGTGGTCTCGTGCGGCGGCCACCCACCGCCGCTCGTGCGGCGCGCCGATGGTTGGGTCGAGGTTTTGGCGGCGAAGGGTCGGCTGCTCGGATACTTCCCTGCCGTCGAGGCTGGCGAGATCGCCGTCGATCTCGGGCCAGGCGACACGCTGGTTGCATTCACCGATGGCGTCGTCGAACGCCATATCGACTCCCGCTGGTTCGGAGAGAACGATCTGGTTCAACTCATCAGTACGCATGACCTCGATGCAGATGCGCTTGCCGGCCTGATCCGCGACACCGTCGTCGCCGCCTTCGACGCGCCGCCGACCGACGACATGGCAATCCTCGTGCTGCGCCGCCAGCCGTAGTAGCCCTCACTTCAGCAGTCGAACAGTCTTCTTCTCGGCAACCGACAGGCCGTTGCTTCGTTTGCCGACAGGTCGAGCCCATCGACGCTCCAGAGTGCCGTCGAGGTAGGCGTCGACGACCGCCGGATGAACGTAACTGTTGCGGCACACGGATCGCGTGTTGCCGAGATGATCCGCCACCTGATCGATGGCTGCGTTCAACACCACCTTCGACGGTGTGTCCTCTTGTTGCGTGGCGGCGAACAGCGCCTCGGCGGCGCGCACAGTTGCATTCCACGTCCGGAACGTCTTGGCGGTCGCTCCCGGCCGCGCATGTTCACCGAGGTAGGCGTTGACATCGACGGAGTCGACTCGCCGCACGGTGTCGTCGAGCGTCTTGTATGCGAACAACTGTTGCCCCGGCAGGTGCTGGCACGAACGCACGATCTTGGCGAGGCGTCTGTTTTCGATGGTGACGTCGAAATCGTGCGCTGATTTGCCGCGGAACTCGAGATGGATGACACTGCCGCGCACCGCTGCATGTCGGTTGCGCAACGTCGTGAGCCCGAATGACTTGTTGGCACGGGCGTACTCCGTGTTACCGATTCGCAGACTGGTGACGTCGAGCAGTCGTACCACTGTGGCAACAACTCGGTCGTGGCTCAAATCATCCTTGCGCAGATCGCGGTCGACGCGCCTGCGCAGCTGGCCGAGTGATGCTGCAAACCCAACGAGATCGGCGAACTTGTCGGTGGCGCGATCGTCGATGAACGCGGCGTGGTAGCGGTACTGCTTGCGACCCCGCGCGTCTCGGCCGGTGGCCTGCAGATGGCTGTGCGGGTCGGCAGCAATCCACACGTCGGTCCAGGCCGGCGGGACTGCAAGCGATTTGATCCGTTGCAAGTCGGCCGCAGACGTGACCGATCGACGTGTGCGCTCGTTGATGTAGGTGAACCGCTTGGTCCCGCGCCGGCGAATCCCGGGCTCCTGGTCGGATCCGAATCGGAGGGGCGGATGTCGGTTGCCTTGGGCGTGTGCGGGCATGGGCCCGCTGTACCCACATCATCGCGTTTGGAACCAGATGGTCGGGGGAACCACTCACATGTGTTCCACACAACGCATGCCGAGCGCATGCCATCGGCACTCGTCCTTGAGGACCACATTTCGCGGTTGTGGCGCGGAATGCTGACTCTGTCCGACTGACCGTCTTCGCCCCCGGTGGCGGTCAGTCGGGCATAGGTCAAACATCGTCAGCGTCGATCGATCGACTACGAGCGCTCAACATTCGGGCACTTAACATCCCACGATCGACGTCAACGCGAAACTCGAGACAATTCCAGCCAGGTTCGAGGTCATCGACGAGCGATTCGCGGAGTGCCGCGGCGACTCGCGGATCGAGCGGTTGTACGACGGATGCCGATGGGCAGAGGGCCCGGTCTACGTCCCCGCCGGCAGATACGTCGTGTGGAGTGACATACCCAACGACCGAATGTTGCGGTGGGACGAGATGTCAGGCGAAGTCGGACTGTTCAGACAGCCGTCGGGCTTCGCCAACGGACATACGCTCGACGGTCACGGTCGCCTCGTCAGTTGCGAGCACGGCAACCGGCGGGTCACCCGAACCGAACACGACGGGTCGATCACCGTCGTTGCCGATCAATTCGACGGCAAGCAACTCAACAGTCCCAACGACGTCGTCGTTCGATCGGACGGGTCCATCTGGTTCACAGACCCGGCCTACGGGATCGACAGCGATTACGAGGGTCACCGCGCCACGAGCGAGATCGGTTCATGCAATGTGTATCGCTGCGACCCGGCGACCGGCGAAGTCGCCAACATCGGCGACGACTTCGAGCGGCCCAACGGGCTCGCCTTCTCACTCGACGAGTCGCTCATCTACATCGCCGATACTCGACGCAACCACATCCGCGTCTTTCCGGTCAGCACGCGCGGAAAGCTCGGCAGAGGAAGGCTGTTCGCAGAATGCACGGCAGGGCACTTCGACGGCATTCGCCTCGACGATGTCGGGCGAGTATGGGCCGGGGTCGGCGATGGCGTCCACTGCTTCGATCCAGACGGCACGTTGATCGGCAAGATCCACTTGCCCGAGGACGCAGCCAACCTCACGTTCGGAGGCCTGCAGCGCAACCGGCTGCTCATCACCGCGACCACATCGCTGTACTCGATCCGCCTCAACGTCAACGGAGCACCGCCGATCTACGGCGTGTGATCACGCCAGCGGGCCACGCACAACACAGATCTGGCGACCTCCGAGAGGCTCCGTCGACCGCAGCGCTGCGAGGCACTCTCACCCGAACCGTTTCACAGACAGGTTGACATTCATGAACGACCAACACCACCGCCAGGGCAGCGAGCCCGTCGAAGTCCGCCGCCCGACGCGCTGTGATCAGGATCCTGGCGGCGTTCCCATCGCCAGAACGTTCCGGCACGCGCGCCTTGTCGACGTTTGTCGCCGCGGCAACCGTCATCCGGGGTCGAGCAGAATGAGCGAGAACATGGTGGGATCGCGCCTCGCCAGGATGAGGCGGCCGCCCTCGGCCTCGGCAATCGAGCGGGCCAAGGCCAGGCCAATGCCATTTCGATCGCCTTGGCCCCTGTGAAAGATCCGCTCGGTGTCGGCCGAGGCGATGCCGATGCCCTTGTCACCCACATCGACGGCGCCGCCGCCGGCAATTCGGCGCTGGACGACGGTGATGTCGCCTTCGCCGTAGTGGAGCGCATTGTCGATCAGCACGTCGAGGATCTGCTCGACTGAGGCGACCGATCCACGTGTGGTCGCCGGATCGGAAACGGCAACGCTGATTGTTCGGCCGGCTGCCGCCACTCGAGGCTTCCAACGGTCTGTCGCGTGACGTGCCGCCTCATCGAGTCGGACGGTCGAAGTCGTCGAGATTGTGTCGCGCGCGAACGCGAGGAGGTGGTCAACCGTCTGCTCGAGGCGATTGAGATCGTCGAGTGCGAGAGTGATCATTCGCGGATCACCCTCGGACCGTGCGGCTTCGAGGCGAAGACGAATCCCGGTGAGTGGCGTACGCAGTTGATGCGAAACGTCCGCGCTGAAGCGGCGCTCACGGGCGAGCGCCTCGATGATCCGGTCCGAACTGTCCGCGAGCGCGCCCGCGAGCCTGTCGATTTCGCTGATACCGGTCGGCGCAGAGTGGCGAACCATCCCATCGTCTCCCATGAGGGTCGCCGCGTCGGCAAGATCGACGACCGGTTGCGACAGTCGCCGGGCGACGCGCTTGGCGATCAACCAACCGATGGCGAGCGCGATCAGCCCGGTCACCGCCATCTCGAGCCAGGCGATGCGCGAGCGGTGCTCGGCACCCGAGAGCGGTTCCCTCAGTCGAAGCACGCCAACGACGCCTTCGCTCGACACGTCGTTGATCGGTGTGGCCACGACGATTTCGCGGTCGGTCGTGGAAGCCGGGATGCCAGCCAGCGCCCGTCGCACAGCTGAGTCGGCGACGGCGGGGCCAGTGCCGAAGAGACGTGTTCCCCTCGCGTCGTAAATCGCGAACGGCGGCGGCGCGTCGGTCTCGCCACCAATAGACGCGAGTTGTATGGGGTCGAGCGGGACGTCGATCTCGGTGAGGGTCCGCGCCGCCGACGCCTGGAGCTCGACGACCTCGGAGTCGAGGATGGACTGATGCACGACGATCGCCAATGGAATGCCCAGCGCGAGCAGGATGAGAGCGGACACTCCGACAATCGCTTCGGTGATTCGGCGCCTCACGGACCGACCAGCCGGTAGCCGACACCGCGCACCGTCGCGATCTCGACCGCATCGCCAAGCTTGCGGCGAAGGGCCATGATGTGCATGTCGAGGGTCTTCGTCGAGCTCTCCCAATGAAGGTCCCAGACATCCGCGAGCAGGCGTTCGCGAGTGACGACCCGGCCTGCTTCGCGACACAGCAGAAGCAACAGTTCGAATTCTCTTCGCCGCAGCTCGACGACTGCTCCACTGACGGTGGCGAGATACGCAGCCGGGTCGACGCACAGCACGCCGATCTCGAGTGTTGCTGTCGGGTCGTCGAGCTCGACGTTGCGCAGGTGAGCGCGGACGCGTGCCAGCAGCACGTTCATCGAGAAGGGCTTGGTGACATAGTCGCTTGCGCCGGAGTCGAGGCCGACGACGATGTCGATCTCGGCGTCACGTGCCGTGACGAGCACGATTGGCAGCTCCCGATACCGCTCTCGCATCCAACGACACAACGTGAAGCCGTCGACGTCTGGCAGACCCGCGTCGAGCAACACGAGGTCTGGCTGCGCCTTGTCGAGCGCTGCTGTGGCCGACGCCCCGTCGGTGTACCACTGCACGAGATATCCATGGGACTCGAGGGATGCCGACACGGCCCGACCGATCGACTCGTCGTCCTCGACGACTGCTATCCGACGAATCACGCAGTCACCCTACGACGGCGCGGGTTCACCGCTCCGGCACCCTGCGAGCCCGGGTGGGAGTGCGAGTGAACCCACGTCCTCAACTTTGGCGTGGCGCCACGAACGGATTACGTTAGCCTCACCTAACATAGACGTTGACGAGCATCGATCTGCTCTCCGACGACGAACCGACACGAAAGGGTGCCCGTGCGCCAATCCTCCACCACCTCCACCCCGCGCAGGTTCTCGCACGGTTTGGCGGGCGTTGCTCTGGTCGGCTTGATCGGGTTGGCATCATGCGGCGACGATGCCAAAACCTCTTCGACCGCCGCAGCCGTAGCCGCAGGCGGCACCGTTGCCCCCGAAGCCATCAAGGTCAGCCCGACGATCGTCGCTGCCGGACTGACGAAGTTGCCTGCAACGATCGCATCGGCAATTGCGGCCATCAGCACGCCCGAAGCGGGCGCCAAAGTCGACGCGATCGAACAGCAGTGGGCATCGTTCGAGGGCACGGTTCGCGACACCGATCCCACCATCTATCTCGCCATCGAGGACCAACTCGGCCCACTGCAGCATCAGATCAAGAACGGTGAAGCAGCCAAGGCGACGGTCACAGCCGTGACGTTGTCGGACATGTTCACGCACTACCTGACCAAGCACCCAGGATGATGCGCCGCCTGTTGACCGCTGTGGTAGGCGTGATCGCCGGCGCTGCCTTCCTTGCGGCCTTGCCGAGCACTCCGGCCTCGGCCGCCACCAGCCGCGACGACGCGATCGCGGAGGTCCAGAACGTTCGCGTCAGCGTCGACCTCACCCTGTCGCTGATCAAAGAGGGGCGCAGCACCGAGGCGTTCGCCTCAGCAGCCAACGGCTACCTGAACCACTTCGAACTGGTCGAGGTCCCGCTGAGGATCATTGACAACGATCTGACGATCGATACCGAGGGCCGCTTTGCCGACATCCGCCAACTGATTCGCAACCACGCGCCGGTCGATCGGATACGCGATGAGTTGATAGGTCTGCGCGGTGCGCTCGACACCATCGAACGCAAGCTGACGGCGACCGGTGCAGCAGCACCGGCGTTGATCTTCGGACAGAGTTTTCTCATCATCTTCCGCGAAGGTTTCGAGGTCGTGCTGCTGGTCAGCATCCTGCTCGGCTACCTCGAAGCGGCTCGATCAGCGGCGTTCATCCGGCCGATTCTCATCGGGATCGGTGCGGCCTGTGTGGCCACGGTTCTGACGGTCATCGTGCTGCGATTGGTCTTCGAATCGCTTCCGTTCTCGATCGAAGTGCTCGAGGGAGTCACGGCAATGATCGCGGTCGTCATGTTGTTCTACGTGTCGTTCTGGCTCGTGGCGCGCATGGAGCACAAGCGGTGGATGGAGTTCGTGCGCGCCCGACTGTGGAGCGCTGTGTCGCTGGGCTCGACGTTCTCGCTGATCATGGTCGGCTTCACGGCTGTGTACCGCGAAGGCTTCGAGACGGCGTTGTTCTACCAGGCACTGTGGTCATTCGGTACTGGTCTCGGCAAGTGGGTTCTCGCCGGGCTCTTCGCCGGGCTCGTCGCGCTCACGGCAGTCGCGTTGGTCATGTTCCGGCTCGGTCGCCGGGTGCCCGTCAAGCGGTTCATGAACATCGCTGTCGCGTGCGTCATGCTGACGTCGGTGACATTCCTCGGCAACGCCGTCCACGCCCTGCAGGCGGGTGACGTCATTCGGTATCACCGCCTCGGTAACTGGCCGCGGATCCCGATCTTCTTGTCGCAGGTCACCGGGTACTGGCCGACGTTGCAGAGCGTCGTCGCCCAGATCGTCCTCCTCGCGGTCTACCTCCTCGGCGCGCTGTACGCATTCGTCATCCGGCCACGGCGCCACCGAGCCGCCACACCCCCCGCATCGTCCGCACCGTCGGTGCCCTCCACATCCTCGACGCTCGTCAACGCCTGACCGGCACGAGACATGGGATTGCGTGTGGGCGTCGACGTTGGTGGCACGTTCACGAAGGCCGTCGCCATCGACGGAGTCACTGGCGAACTCGTCGCCCGCTGTGTCGTGTCGACGACCCACGACGCCGAGGCCGGGGTCGCCGAGGGAATCGTGACATGCGTCGCCAACATCGCCTCCGAAGTCGGGGCGTTGAACATCGATCTGGTCACACATTCGACGACGCAAGCCGTCAACGCATTGCTGGAAGGCGATGTCGCCCGTGTCGGCGTGTTCGGTCTCGGCCGCAAGCCCGACCTGACCAAAGTCCGCCGCCGCACGACACTGGCGGACGTCGAGTTGTCGCCCGGCAAGCGCCTTCCCGCCTCACCCGTCTTCTTCGATGTCACCAATGGGCTCTCGGCGGATGATGTCCGGCGCGAGATGACGAGGTTGGTCGGCGAGGGCATCGGCGCCGTTTCAGTTGCGGAAGCCTTCTCTCCTGACGACGATCGCAATGAGCAAACCGTCGTGCAGATCGCGCGCGACTTTGGCCTGCCGGCATGTGCGAGCACTGAGCTATCGGGCCTGTACGGTCTCGAGTTGCGGGCCGTCACGGCGGCTGTCAACGCCTCGATCCTGCCGATAGCAGTTCGCACCGCCCAGTACGTGGAGCAAGGTGTTCGTGATGCCAGCATCACGGCGCCGGTGATGGTGATGCGCGGCGACGGTGGAGCGACGAGTTTGTCGGGCTTTCGTGACGCGCCGGCCAAGACGTTGTACTCCGGTCCGGCCGCTTCCGTTGCCGGTGCCCTGCGTTCGGGTGCCATCACCGATGGGGTGATCGTTGAAGTCGGCGGTACCTCCACCAACGTCGCCGCGATTCGCGACGGCCGGCCGTTGTTGTCGTACGTCACCGTCGCGTCGCACGCCACGGCGTTGCGCGCCCTCGACGTACGCGTCGTCGGGGTAGCCGGCGGGTCGATGCTGCGGGTGCGCAACAAGCATGTACACGCGGTCGGTCCGCGTAGTGCTCATATTGCCGGCCTGCCCTACGCGTGCTTCCTCGAGCCCGAGCGTCTGTTCGGTGCACACAGTCTCGTTGTGACACCGCGCGACGGCGACGATGCGGACTACCTCGTTCTGCAGCTCGTAGACGGCTCGCACGCCGCAGTGACCGTCACCTGCGCAGCAAATGCGCTGGCGATCACCCAGCCAGGCGACCATGCGTGGTCGGCGACTTCGCACGAGTCCGGTGCCGCCGCCTTGCGCGTTGCCGGAGAGCATTGCCATATCGAAGGCCTCGCTGTCGCCGAACGGATGATGGCCGCGGCCAGTGAGGCAGTCTGCGAATTGGTGTACCGGCTCGTCACGAGCGAGAAGCTGCGCAATCCCCTGATCCTGGCTGTCGGTGGCGCTGCCGGCGGGCTTGGACGTTTCGTCGCGAAACGCATGGGATTGCCCTGCTCTGTCCCCGCCGACGCCGAGATCATCTCCTCGATCGGGGACGCACTGTCGATGGTCCGCGCCGAACGCGAACGCACCGTCAACTCATTGACCGCCGACGTCGTGCGGCAGTTGTCTGACGAGGCGGAGAGCGAGGCGCTCGCCGCCGGGGCGGCCCCGGGCACCGTCGAGGTACGCATCGAGGAGTTGCCAGAACGCGGCACTGTACGGGCCGTCGCAACCGGAACCGTGGGGCTGCGCAGCGGTGCGCTTGCCGGTCAAGACGTGACCACGCTCGAAGCACTCGCCGCTCGCGAGCCGGCGGACGCCGAGGTGACCCAGGCCGGCGCGTTCTGGCTCGTTTCGCGACGTGGCTCGATTGCGATCTTCGATCGATTCGGTGACCCTGTCGCAACCGTGAAAGGTGTGCGCTGCGGGATCGAGGAGCTCACCGCAACGGTCGAACGCCTCACGCGCGTGCGTGGCCCTGTGACGTTGCGCCCGACGATCTGGGCGATCAGCGGCGGACGAATCGCCGAGCTCGCGAGCACCGACATGATTGCTGCCGCGACTGCGTTGCACGATCCAAACGACTCATCCGAATTGCTCATCGTCGGAAGGAAGACCTGACATGGTCGACTACATCCCCCTGTCGAGACGACGTCGAAATGCCACGCTTGTCGCGCTGGCGACGTTGCTTGTCGGCCTTGTTGTCGGCGTGGTTGTGGGCCGCTCAGCGGCAGTGACAGCGTCGGAGGCGGCCAAACAAGTCCGTGCAAGGGGCGACACCCTGGGCACTCGGATTGAGGCGTTGACGATCGAGTACGACCAGGCGCTCGCCGGAACTGGCGACACCGTGCAACACGGCGTGCTCGATGCGCTCGACCTTGTGGACGCCGACATGAACAAACTCATCTCGGACAGCCCATGGCTTGGGGTTGCTCAGAAGCAGAAGCTCCACGACGAAATCACTGCCGTGCGGACCGCAGCGACGAACCGTGTCGACTCTGGAGCCTTTTCCGACATCGCCGCAAAGGCGGCGACACTCATACGAGAGACGTTCGGCGCGCTCGAGTGAGCGCACTGTTTCGATCAGACCCCGGAGGTCCTCTCGGTTTCGACAACCGTGCGGCCATCGCTCGACACGTGGCGCTCGCGAGTGCTGCTGAAGCCGAACCACGAGCCACGAGCGATCGACGCAACGAAACCGACGATGCCCACGACGAGCAGGATGATTCCGATCATGTGCAGGTTGAAACCGCTCGAGGTGGTTTTCACGGCCCACGCCAGAATCGCGCCGGCTGCTACGAGCAAAAGGCTGAGTGCTCCCATTTTAGGACCTCCTAGTCAGGGACATTTGCCTGAGGCGGCTGATGTCTGCGATAGGTGTGCCCGAATTCGTGGCGAGTAAACAACTGCCGTTGGCGCAGCGCGATCCGGATCTCAGGGCATCGGATCGTGGGCAGCGGGGTCGATCGGGATCTTGTTGAGGATCTCGAACAACAGCGGGTCCGCGCCTGGTCCGAAGGCCGAAACGACGACACCCGTTCGTCCGCAGATCTGGCAGCGGAGTCCGACGACGATCGCCATGTCGTCTGGATTACTGGCGCCTTCGAACCGATAGATGCGCTCTTGGATCACGCCTGTCACCGAGTGGAACTGGTTGCAGCCGGTGCACCAGATACCGTCCACCGACACCTGGATGCTGTCGTCATATCCGTCGGCGCGCAGAACTTCTAGTGCCTCAGCGGCTCCATTCGGCGTGCCGGGCATCCACCAATACTAAACTTCGTACGCCGAATTGGCGCTTGGATGATGGACATCGCTGATCGCTGCGATCTCGCGCCCGTGGCGATGGGCGCAGCCACCGTCGGCGGCTACCGCTGACGACACTGCTACGACGTGAGGCTCAGCGCACTTTCAAGCCCGGTGGTGTCGTAGGCCATCCACATGTCGCTGGTGGACGCCGGCGTGACGATGATCCACAGTTCGAGGTTGTGCGAGACAGCCAGGGTCACTGTTTGCGGTCCGAAGTCGAACGTCACCGGCGCGAATTGGCCACTGGTGCCGGTGAAGGTGACCGTTGCTGTTGCGAAGGTCGTGCACGACCCAGCAACGTCGAGGCAGTCGAGCAGCGTTGCCTGTGCCTGCACGCTGTCGGCGAGGAGGTCTTTGGCGCCAGCGAACAGGACGAGGCTGGCCGGACCGTTCAGCCCAATCGTGCCTGCTGGGTCGAGGCGGAAACGCTGCACCTTGTCGGTGTTGCCCAACGAAAGGCCCGAACTCCGCTTCAGATAGCGACCCGGGCTGCTGTCGTGGTCAGTATCCAAGTTCGGGACGACGCCGGTATTCAGGGGTGCGCGGGCGACGAGCGGGAGCACCGCCTGCGATACGACGTCGCCTGTCGCAGACGAGCCGAGCAGGTAGGTCGCCACCAGTGGCGGCGGGATTGTAGGTGGCGCCGTCGTGGGAGGCGGAGTGGTGGGCGGCGCTGTCGTTGGAGGCGGAGTTGTTGGCGGTGCCGGCGTCGCGGGCGCGGCAGCGGTCGTTGTCGTATCCGACGCAGCGCTGCTCGGCGACGAAGAGCGGGGTACAGCGGTGGTGGCTGCGGTCGGTGGCGTTGGACTGCGGCTGATCGGGACGGTCTGATCCACCGCGTTCCCGGGGACGACCGTGGGCCTCACCTGCGGGCTGGTCCCGGTCACGGTCGTGTCGTGGGTCGTCGACACCGGAGACGTCGTGGAGGCGGAGTCGCCCCGAGGTACCACACCCGGACTCGTGACGTCACGCGTGGTTGTCGGATGTGCGCTGCCGGCCGGAACGGACACAGTCACGTTCGAAGGGTGGCTCGGGTCTGCGACGCTGACGACAGTCACTTCCGCCGCTGCTGGGGTCGAGAGACGGTGTGTGTCGTTGTGCGGGGCCGCAGCGGTGCCGAGCGATGCGGCGGTCAGCCCGGCAGCGGCCATCAACGCAGGCGCTGCCGCGGCGGCGCCGACGAGGCCAGATGGGAAGAACGACAGTTGGGTCAACCACGACAGCGGACCCATCGCCAAGCGAAGCTTGCCGAGGGAGATGCTCAGGAACGCGCGGACGACGTTGGCATCGAACTGTGTGCCGGCGCACCGAGCCAGTTCAGCCCGGGCATCGACAGCGGCTCCCGGCTTCTTGTAGGAACGGACCGAGGTCATGACGTCGAATGTGTCGGCAACGGCGACGATGCGCGCGGCGAGCGAGATATCGGTGCCGCGCAGGCCATTCGGATAGCCGTGGCCATCCCAGCGTTCATGGTGCTCGCCGACCGCGCGGACGGAGTCACCCAGCCAGCCAGCCAGTGGGGCGGTCAATCGGGCACCAACGCCCGGGTGACGCCTGATCGTCTCGTACTCGTCCGCTGTCAGCGGGTCTGTTTTGTTGAGGATCTCGAAGGGCACTTCGAGCTTGCCGATGTCGTGCAGCAGCGCTGCCCATCGAAGCTTGTCGATCTCTGCTTCCGACAGGCCGAGCTCCGCGCCGATCATCTGCGAGTAGGCCCGGACTCGCTCGGAGTGCCCGCGCGTCAACCGGTCATGTTGGCTGAGATCGGCCACAAGCTCCAGCAGGCGCTGCGCGGCGACAGCGGGCTCGTTCGCGCCGACCCGCCGATACTCTTCGAGCCTCCGCTGCAGCTCGACCGTACCCCCGGATCGCATCGCGATCTTGAATCGCGAGGGTGCCTCGTCGGGGAAAACCAGGGTCAAGTTGAGTAGTGCCGCGAGCGGCAGCATGCGACGGGTCAACCGATCGGCGCCGTACAGCACGACTGTCGAACCGACCGCAATGGCGACGAGACGCACTATCGCAACCGGCCAACTCGGGGCAGCGGGGATCACCGTCGACAATGCCAGTGCGGCGAGAATCGAGCAAAGAAATGGCACGGCGTAGATGAGGAATCGCACCGCACGCGACAACCACGGTCGGCCGAGCCACCGATCCCGCGTCACGTTACTGATTCGCCGCACATACCCCTATCGGCATGTACCGACGCCATCTGAGGGGTAATCGGGCTGCAGTCACCTTGCATGGCAATGGGTACCGGAGTTTGCATCGGCCGTGCGGCAGCGCTCTGGTCGTACCAGCCCATATTGGAATACCAGTACGGTATGTCAACTACTTCGCCATTGACTGGAGGATCGAAGATGACGTTCATCAAGCGCGTTCGTGCCGGGTTCAAGGGATTCGGGAGGACGATCGCCGCCATCCCGCGCGACATCCGGCGGTATCGGTCGATCAAGAAGATGTAGCGGGAGAACGGCAACGTCGGCGCCGACGTCACAGCGCCGATAGAGGAATGGTCAACTTGTTCCCGGTCAAGCGACCCGGTTCCGCCAAACGATCGCTTCGTACAATGAAATTGTCAGGAGGTCGAGGTGAGCGGCGTCGCAGTTGCCCGCGGTGTCAGCGACTGGACCATGCGCGACTGGGAGCACCGCCTCTCTGGCGATCCGACGATCGGCGTGTTCAGTTCGGCCGAGGTCGACACCATGCCGGCACCCGTCCAGCGCTACTTCCAGGCCGCGATCGCGGTCGGAACACCGCTGGCGGCGAGCGCGAGGTTCCGTATGCGCGGACACATCAAGGTTGGTCGGTGGCTCCCCTTCCGAGCCCGCCAGGTCCTGAATCCGCACGTCGGGTTCATCTGGTCTGCCCGTGCTGCGGGCGTCATCGCCGGCTACGACCGCTACATCGGCGGCGCAGGGGAAATGAACTGGAAGGTGGCCGGCATGTTCAACGTCGCTCATGGCGACGGGCCCGATATCTCCACGAGCGCCGCCGGTCGCTGCGGTCTCGAGGCGATCTTGCTCCCTACAGCCCTACTCCCTCGCTTCAGGCTGACGTGGACGGCGCAAGACCACGAACACATCACCGGTCGCTCTCGCATCGGCCCCACCCCTATCGACATTCAGCTCACCATCGACGAGGCAGGACAGGTCGTGTCAGTCGTCCTCCAACGGTGGGGCGATGTCGATGGATCCGGCACGTGGGGCTGGCACCCCTTCGGCGGCGAGATCACCGCCCACCGCACCTTCGCCGGGCTCACCATCCCGAGCGCGGGTCGACTCGGATGGAATGTCGGCACGGACGGCTGGACGTCTGGCGAGTTCTTCCGTTTCGAAATCACATCACTCGAAGTGCCGCTCCTGCACGGCAGCTTCGATCCATGACAGCGACGGTGGAGCTCTTGTGGATCCCGCTGGGCACCGGCCAACACGTCGTTCGATTGACCGGCAAGGCGTTCGAGGGGCTCTCGGCATTGTTACAACGTCGGGCGCCTCGTGGCCTCTACCACTCGGCGCTCGTCGTCACCGTGCCCGACGCTCGTTACGTGATCGAGACGACACCGATCCCAGATCGACACGGAGCTCGACGCGGCGTCGTCGCCGAGGGCGCTGTCGGATCGACGTGGCTGCGCAAGAGTCGGTTCTTCCGCTACGAGATCCACCGTTGGTTCAACGGTGTCATCCCAGACGCCCACGACGCCGTCGCCCCGATGATCTTTCACCTCGCGCTCATCGACGCGCAACGACTCCTCGCCGCCGTGCCATTCGTACCCACTCCGGTGTGGGGCCGAGATGAACTCGATGCCGGTGAGATGTGGAACTCCAACTCCGTGACCTCGTGGGTTCTCCCATGCGGCGGTGTCGACAGTGCCTGTATCCGACCACCCAGCGGGGGCCGGGCCCCCGGATGGGACGCAGGTGTCGTGGTCGCCAAACGTCGTGGCGGCGTGTCGTGCAGTGCGACTTCGGTTGCGATGGAGAATGCTGGATCATGACCGGTTGACAGAGTGGTTCGATCGACCTATTGCGATGCGACGCCCGGCGTGGAACGATCGAACTGGTCGTGTCGGGCATCGACGCGGGTGGATGGGACGGAGGGACGGGCCGTGCGGACGGAATCGAGTTCACTATTGGGCGACCGGCGCTCGCCTGTTCTCCTCGCGACCACCGCTAGACCTGACGCAAACACCCTTGTAGAAGACGTCACAATCCAAGCAACACCTGCAGCAGGCGGCTGCCCATACGCTCACACCTCCCCGGTCGTGCAGCGGTCACACGCTGACCTCGTGGTTCGCAGACTGCTGCGAATTCGTGAGCGGCCGAGCGGCGTATCCCCCCGCCAAGCTGTCAACGCGTTCCGCCGGTCGATGATCATCTCGACGATTCGCTGCACCCTGACCTATCTGGTGTTCCCGTTCGTTCTTCCGGCGCTCGGCCTTGTCACCGACACGGGCGTCGTGATCAGCATCCTGATCGGCACGCTCGCCATCATCTGCGACGTCTTCTCGATCCGGCGATTCTTTGCCGCAGACCACAAGTGGCGCTGGCACTTCTCAGCCGTTGCAATCACCGTGATCTCCATGCTCGCGATCTTGCTCGTCAAAGACGTCGTCCACATGGTCGGCTGATCAAACCAACCTCAAGCGGCTGTCGAGTTGAGATGCTGAAACGACGAGCACGTTGTCGACTTCCAATGTCGCCCCCTCCCCGGCGCACGCTAGCGCAGCGTCGCGTCCGACCCGGTTGACGAGAACCGATCGCCGATCACCGCAGGTCTAATGTCGCTGCGATGGTCGCACGTCGTTCGCCGTGGATTGCCCAGCTCCGTACTGACCAGGAACCGCGGCCGCTCGACTGTGACGTCACGACGGACGTGGCGATCGTCGGCGCCGGAATCGCCGGTCTCGCCACAGCGTTCTTCCTGCTTCGCGACACCGACAGTCACGTGCTGTTGATCGAACGTGACCGAGCCGGGCGTGGAGCAACGGGCCACAACGGCGGGCAACTGACCACGTACTTCGAGCGGCCCTTGTTCGACCTCGTCGAGTCGTACGGGTTCGACAAAGTGATCGCTGCTCAACGAGGGATCGACGACTCGTGGGATCTACTCGACATCATGGTCGCCGACTCCGGCGCGAAGGTGCGCATCGATCGCTTCACCGGATACCTCGGCATGTTCGCCCTCAACCACCTCATGGTGCATCTCACAGACAGTTCACTGCGTGAGCGCGGTGGCCTTCCTTTCGGATCGTGCGTCGTCTCAGAAGCGGCCGAATTCCTTGGCGAGATCCCGCGGGAATTCGCCCACCTCTACTCGCTCGTCTCGCCTGCGGCCGTGCGCGAACTCTTGGACACCGCCGACGATCACTACTGCGCCGTGCTGTCCGGCAGGACAGGCGCCATCAACGGTGCGCTGCTGATCGAACAGGTCCTCGAATACCTTGAGAACAGGTTCGCCGATCGCTTCCGATTCGTCGACCACACACCAGTCCGGCGCCTCGCCCTCGACGCGACACACGCCACCATCGACGCCGGTGATCACCACGTGACGGCAGGCCACGTCGTGATGTGCACCAACGGCTTTGTCGACCATGTCGTCGACAATCGAGTCGGCAGCCGCATCGCGAGTCACATGCATCATCACATCAGCGGCAGGGTCGGATACATGGCCGCGTTCCTCGAAAGCGCGGGGCGCACGCCGACCACCCTGAGCTACATCCGCAACGCGGTGATCGGCGACTCCATGCCGTACGTGTAC
>JANMQX010000430.1:0-4901 GCA_031370745.1 Ilumatobacteraceae bacterium | reverse complement strand
GCCTTGCAGTTATGGCGTACACGATCCGCACATACGGCGACCCCGTGTTGAAGACCAAAGCGGCAGAAGTCACCGATATCAACGGCAAGATTGCCCGCCTGGTCGATGACATGTTCGACACGTTGTACGACAGCGATTCGGGCATCGCCCTTGCGGCACCGCAGATCGGTGTGCAGAAGCAGATCTTCGTCTGGGATGTCGACGATGAACAGATGGCGATCATCAATCCGCAGATCGTCGAGACCAGCGGCGAATGGGTCTACGACGAGGGTTGCCTCAGCATCCCCGGGCTGTACGTCGAGATGCTTCGCCCCAACCACGTCTTGCTGCGTGGCTTCACAGTAGATGGCGACGAAATCGAGATCGAAGCCAGCGAACTGATGGGCCGGTTGTTCCAGCACGAGATCGATCACCTGCACGGTGTGTTGATGTTCGATCGGATGACTCCCGAGCAGCGCAAGGAAGCGATGATCGAATATCGCCGGGTGCAAGAGTCGCCGGCGACAGAGGCTTCGAAGCGTCGCCTGAAACTGCAGTGACCCGCGCCGCGCCGCCGCGCCGCCTGGTATTTCTCGGGACGCCGGAGATGGCGGTGCCCCCGCTCCGTGGCCTGGTCGCCGCTGGATTCGATGTTGCGATGGTGATCACCCGCGCCGACAAGCGTCGCGGTCGCGGATCGCAGCTACGGCCCAGCGCGGTGAAGGCGACGGCAATCGAACTTGGGTTGCCAGTGTCGCACTCGGTCGACGACGCGCTCGGCGCCGGCGCGGATCTTGGGGTCGTCGTCGCCTTCGGGCAGTTGATCAAGTCACATGTGCTCGACGTGCTGCCGATGGTGAACCTTCACTTCTCGTTGCTGCCACGGTGGCGCGGCGCTGCGCCGGTCGAACGCGCCTTATTGGCCGGCGACAACGAGACCGGCGTATGCCTGATGCAACTCGACGCAGGCCTCGACACAGGGCCGGTGTACGCCTGCGAAGTTGTGGGGATCGAGTCCACGACAACCGCAGCAGACCTGCGACGGACGCTGGTCGACGTGGGCACACGTCTGTTGGTCGGCGAGTTGCGTGCCGGTCTCGGCGCGCCGCACCTGCAAGTCGGCGCACCGACGTACGCAGCCAAGTTGCACGCCGGCGAGTTGCAGATCGACTGGGCGAGGTCGCCCGCCGACGTCGACCGTTTGATACGACTTGGTCGAGCATGGACAACGCTGAACGGCCGCCGGGTGAGGCTCGTGGTCGCCGAGTTGATCGATCCCGCTGCTCCGGCAACCAATGAGTTGCGCGGCGACCGCGTCGGCGGTCTCCGTCTCGTCACGGTGCAGCCGGAGGGTCGGTCGCCGATGCCATTCGATGCCTTCGCCCGCGGCGCGCACTTGGCTGATTTGGAGTCGTTGGGCGCCACCGAGATCGCCAGTATCGAGTCCTCATGAGCAACGCTCGACAAGTGGCATACCGCTGCCTGCAGCGAATCGATCACGACGGCGCGTACGCCAACCTGCTGCTGCAAAGCGAGCTCGCCAAGTCGAGGTTGAGCGAACGCGATCGAGGGTTCGTCACCGAGCTCGTGTATGGCACAACTCGCATGCGGCGCGCCTGTGACGCACTGATCGACCGCTTCTTGGTCAAAGAGCCGCAGCCGGCACTGCGCACATTGCTTCGCCTCGGTACGTATCAGCTGCACTTCGCAGGTGTCGCCGCTCATGCCGCAGTTGGCGAGACCGTCGAGTTGGCTCCAAAAGCGGCGAGAGGCTTCGTCAACGCGATTCTGCGCCGCGTCGGCGACACTCCGATGGAGTGGCCGATTGATGCGGTTCGGCTGAGCTATCCCGATTGGATCGTGGCTCGGCTGCGCGCCGAGCTTGGAGACGAGGCCGAAGCAGCGCTGTCGCGAATGAACGAGCCTGCGCCGGTGTCGGTGCGAGACGACGGCTATCGGCAGGACCTCGCCTCGCAGTGGGTTGCTGCGGCGGTCGAGGCGATGCCTGGCGAACGGATCCTCGATGTATGTGCGGCACCGGGCGGGAAGGCAACCGCAATGGCCGCGAGCGGCGCATACGTTGTGGCCGCCGATCTGCAGATGCATCGGGCTCGTCTGATTCGTGGCGTCTCGGTCATCGTGGGAGACGCGGCCGCTCCGCCGTTTCCGCCGGCAAGTTTCGACAAGGTCTTGGTCGACGCGCCGTGCAGCGGGCTCGGAGCATTGCGACGGCGTGCCGACGCGCGCTGGAGGATCACGCAAGCCGACATCGGAGAACTCGCCGATCTGCAGCGACGCATCATCGTGGCCGCTGCGGCTCTCGTTCGACCCGGTGGTTGGTTGGCATACAGCGTGTGCACGCTGACCGCAGCGGAATCGATCGACCACCCGATACCCGACGGATTCGAACCAATTGCGCAGGCGCCGGCTCCCGAATGGCGTCCGTACATGCACGGTTGGAGGGTCTTGCCGCAGGATCATGACACCGACGGGATGGTTCTGATTCGCTACCGTCGGGCTCCATGACCGACGAAGCGCTCCATGCCAAGGTGCTCACTGTCAGCGACGGCGTAGTTCAGGGCACACGAGAAGACAAGAGTGGGCTGGCACTCGTGGAGCAGCTGACCGGCGCCGGCTGGGTTGTCGTCGAGCATCGGGTCACAGCCGACGGAGCGGACAATGTCTCCAACAACCTGCGGGAGATGTGTGGTGGCTTCGCGGGCCTGATCGTGTCGACCGGCGGCACAGGATTTGCGCCGCGCGACCAGACCCCGGAGGGCACGCGCAAGGTGATCGAGCGTGAAGCGCCGGGACTCGCCGAGGCAATGCGATTGATCAGCCCGCTCGGTCGCCTTTCGCGCGGGATCGCCGGGATCTGCGGGCAGGCGATCATCTGCAACACGCCAGGTTCACCGAAAGGTTGTGTTGAGCAACTCGGCGCAATCCTCGACATCGTTCCGCACGCGGTGCGCCTGCTCGAGGAATCACCGACCGAGCATTGACCCTGCCGGATAGCCTGCTGCGGATGCTCAGGCTGGTGTTGCCGAAGGGTTCTTTGGAGAAGGCCACGCTCGAACTGTTTTCTGCCGCCGATCTGCCGGTCGTGCGATCGTCGTCGGTCGACTACAAAGCCACCATCGACGATCCGCGTATCGCCGACGTGCGGATCCTGCGCCCCCAGGAGATCCCGATGTACGTCGCCGAGGGTCTTTTCGACTTCGGCATCACGGGGCGCGACTGGGTGGAGGAGACGGGCAGCGAAGTCGTCAGCCTCGGCGAACTGCGCTACAGCAAGGCAACGTCGAATCCTGTTCAGGTGGTTGCTGCAGTTGCCGCCGACTCTCCCGCGCAACGAGTTGAAGATCTGCCGCAAGGTGTGCGCGTCACGAGCGAGTACCCGAAGTTGACCGAACGATATTTCGCGTCGAAGGGCATCGCCGCCGACGTGCGGTTGTCGTACGGAGCGACGGAAGCGAAGATTCCCGACATCGCCGACTGCGTCGTGGAGATCACCGAGACCGGAAGGGCGTTGCGAGCGGCAGGCCTGCGAATCATCGACGTCGTGCTCGTCAGCTACACCGAGATGGTTGCAAACAAGGCGTCGTTCGACGACCCTGTCAAGTTGCACGCAATGAGCCAGTTGATGACGCTGTTGCTCGGCACACTCGATGCACGCGACAAGGTGTTGGTGAAGCTCAACGTCGACACCGCCCACTTCAAGGCCGTCCTTGCGGTGTTGCCATCGGCGAAGTCGCCGACGATCAGCGAACTCGCCAGTGGTGGCTACGCCATCGAATCGGTCGTCGAGCGGCGAACGATCAACACCCTGATACCTGAGTTGAAAGACGCGGGGGCGTCAGACATCTTGGAGTTGCCGATCAGCAAGATCGTCGCCTGACCCATGCGCGGCACGGTCACGGCGTTCGACAAGGAAGTGGGGCTCGGCGAGATCACCCGTGATGATGGCTTCGTCGTGCCGTTCCACTGCATCGTCATCGCCGACGGCAGCCGCGACATCCTGACTGGCACCGACGTCGACTTCGACCTGATGTGCAAGCTCGGCCGCTACGAAGCGGCGCACGTCGTCACGAAATGAACGAGCGCGATCAGCGCATCCTCGACGTGATTCGTGCGTTGGGCGAGGGCGAAGTGGTCACCTATGGAGAGATCGCCGAGGATGCCGGATACCCGAAACGGTCCCGGCTCGTCGGCCACATCCTGGCAACGACCGACGAGGACGTGCCGTGGTGGCGCGTCGTCAACTCCGTCGGCAGATTGGTGCCAGGCCACGAACGCGAGCAGTCCGCGATCCTGCGCTCTGAAGGAGTGAAGGTGACCGCAGGTCGCGTGTGCGGCGCCCGCTTCGGCCGATTTTCCGATCCGGGTAGCCCCGAATCGAGTACGTGACCTTGCGCGGCTGCCCAGTTCCTCGAGTCCGAACAAGGATCAGTTACCGGCGAGGGTTGCGGCCTTGATCTGGACGAATGCGATGCGGATGTTCGACAGCGCGACCGTCAGCGTCGACGATTCCTCGCCGAGGCGCTCACCGAGTCCCTCGACCAGGCAGGCGACGGCGTCGATCGCCAACGAGGCCTCGCCGAGGCGTGGCGGGTCGGCGCCGAGATGGATCGCAGCCAACTCGTACAAGCCCATCACGTGGTTCACGACGACCGTCTCGGCAGGGATCTCCGCCACGCGGGTGCGGGCGTCGTTCAGCGCATTCTGGGCATCTTCCACGACTGATTCGGTGTCTTCGCTGCTCACATGAGGTATCGTAACCACCGACAACTCATCGCGAAGTGGGGTGGCTGCTTGCAGAACACTCCCACCCGGCCACACATGCGTCAGCTACCGTGCGTCCGGGTCACGACCACTCGAGTGACCGTCCTGGTGGCGGTTCTCTTCGCCGTGTTAGTGGCTTC
>JANMQX010000050.1:0-2805 GCA_031370745.1 Ilumatobacteraceae bacterium | reverse complement strand
TCGGTCGGCAACACACTGTTCGCGACGATCGAGAACTGCGGGTCGACCGAGGCGATGACGATCTGCTCGTAGTCGTTGGTACGCGTCAACAACCATGTCGCATACCCCGAATGTCGCCGCAAGTGCTCGAGCGCGGCGCGTGCCGTCCGCCCCAAGGTTGCATCAGTAGTCAGTCCGCCGTTCATAGCTGGTCTATCGGCACGAAACACCCGGAACTAGAGCAGAACGTGTGTTCGTTTTCTGGTAGAATGAGCGACATGTACCACAGCGGCCCGTCACACTCGTCTGGGTAACCTCGCCACAATGCCTGCAGCCGACTCCGGAAAGATCATTGTTCGCGGCGCGCGCGAGCACAACCTACGAAATGTCAACGTCGAACTGCCGCGCGACAAGATGATCGTATTCACCGGGCTGTCGGGCTCCGGCAAGAGCAGTCTGGCCTTTGACACCATCTACGCAGAGGGCCAACGACGGTATGTCGAGAGCCTCAGCGCATACGCCCGCCAGTTCCTCGGGCAGATGGACAAGCCCGATGTCGACATGATCGAAGGACTGTCGCCGGCCATCTCGATCGACCAGAAGTCGGCCAGCCGCAACCCTCGATCGACCGTCGGCACCATCACCGAGATCTACGACTACCTGCGATTGCTCTACGCGCGCATCGGCATTCAGCATTGCCCGCTCGACGGCACACGTCTACAGCGGCAGACACCCCAACAGATCGTCGACCGCATTCTGCTGCTTCCCGACGGTACCCGCTTCCAGGTCCTGTCGCCGGTGGTTCGCGGCCGCAAGGGCGACTACGACACGTTGTTGGACGACCTCGCCGGGCAGGGTTATGTGCGCGCCCGGGTCGACGGCGAAGTGGTCGACATCGCCGAGTTCTTGAAGCGCGACGAGCGGTTGGCCCGGTACGAACAGCACAAGATCGAAGTGATCATCGACCGTCTGGTGCGCCGCGACGGGATCGAGCGTCGATTGACCGACTCGTTGGAGACTGCGCTGAAGCTGGCCGACGGTGTTGCCGAGGTCGAACTGATGCCCGCTGACGGCAGCGAAAGCGAGATCCTCACCTTCAGCCAGCACCTTGCCTGCCCGACGTGTGGCAGAAGTTACGACGAACCTGCGCCGCGTAACTTCTCGTTCAACTCTCCGTATGGCGCATGCGAGGCGTGCGATGGTCTCGGAACCACCTTCGAGGTCGACCCCGAACTGATCATTCCCGACCCTGATCAATCCATCAACGGCGGTGCCATCGCTCCGTGGCGCACATCCAACACGCAGTACTTCACCCGAATGCTCGAGGCCGTTGCCGAGGTCTACAAGCTCGACCTCGATGCGCCGTATCGCACCCTCAACGCCAAGCAGCAGAAGGTGGTGCTTCACGGTGTCGAGGGCAACCTCAAGGTCAAGTACAAGAACCGCTACGGCCGAACCCGCGAATACTCGACGGCGTATGAGGGCGTCATTCCCTGGCTCAACCGCCGCCGCACGAGCGCCGAGAGCGATTGGTCGCGCGAGCAGTACGAGGGCTACATGCGCGAGGTGCCGTGCTCGGCCTGCGGTGGCGCACGACTGAAGCCGGCGTCGCTCGCGGTCACCGTCAACGACCTCAACATCGCTGAGGTGTGCAACATGGCCATTGGCGAGTCGGCGAAGTTCTTGGCAGCGCTCGAGCTCAGCGAACGAGATCGGCTGATCGCCGAGAGGGTGACGAAGGAGATCAACGCCCGCCTCGGGTTCCTGCTCGATGTCGGCCTCGATTACCTCAGCCTGTCTCGGTACGCCGCGACTCTCGCCGGCGGCGAGGCTCAGCGCATTCGGTTGGCCAGCCAGATCGGTTCGGGTCTCGTCGGCACCCTGTACGTGCTCGACGAGCCGTCGATCGGTTTGCACCAGCGCGACAACCGCCGACTCATCGACACCTTGCTGCGGTTGCGCGACCTCGGCAACACGGTGCTGGTCGTGGAGCACGACGAAGAGACAATTCGCGAAGCTGATTGGATCGTCGACATCGGCCCCGGTGCCGGCGAGCACGGCGGCGACGTGGTGTACAGCGGTCCGGTGAAAGGAATCACCAAGGTCAAGGAGTCGATCACCGGGCAGTACCTCGCAGGCAAGAAGTCCATACCGATCCCACTCCAGCGACGTCAGCCCGGGCTGGAGTGGCTGCAGATCAAGGGCGCCCGTGAGCACAACCTGCGCAACATCGACGTGCGCATTCCGCTGGGCTGTTTCGTTTCGATCACCGGTGTCAGCGGCAGCGGCAAGAGCACGTTGGTGCGAGACATCTTGCTGCCGGTTCTGATGCAGCGGATCTACAAGTCGAAGCACGCTGCTGGCAAGCACAAGAAGATCGAAGGCATCGATCTGCTCGACAAGGTGATCGACATGGATCAATCACCGATCGGTCGCACACCTCGATCCAATCCGGCCACCTACACCGGTGTGTTCGACAACATCCGCAAGCTGTTCGCCACGACAGCCGAGGCCAAGGTACGCGGCTACATGCCAGGACGATTCAGCTTCAATGTGGCGGGCGGTCGATGCGAGGCATGCTCGGGCGACGGCAACATCAAGATCGAAATGCACTTCCTTCCCGACGTGTATGTGCCATGCGAGGTCTGCAAGGGCGCCCGTTACAACCGCGACACGCTCGACATCACGTTCAAGGGCAAGAACATCGCCGAGGTGCTCGACATGCCCGTCGCCGAAGCGGTTGGGTTCTTTGCGAACCAACCAGCCATCGGTCGCTACATGCAAACGCTGCTCGATGTCGGGCTTGGGTATGTGCGGCTCGGTCAG
>JANMQX010000404.1:0-16474 GCA_031370745.1 Ilumatobacteraceae bacterium | reverse complement strand
CGCGCGCCAACTCGACCGCACCTTCAACACGACCGCCGGCGGCTCGACCTTGCGGTGGCTGGACGACGAAACACTGCTCGGCGCCGCAGAGGACCGAGGTGAGACCCATCTGTACAAGGTCACGCTCGACGCCGCTGCACCGAAAGCAATGACTTCGGGGCCCATGGCGGTGAACTCGTTCGACGCGGCCGGCGGCACCATCGCTTACGCGGCGGGGGCTGTGGACGCGGTCAGCGACATCTTCGTCCTCGGTGACGGCGGCTCGAAACGGCTGACTTCCTTCGCGGACATCTATCGAGCAAAGGCTCGACCAAACACATGGGAGCGTTTCGCCGTTCCGTGCACGGATGGCAGCGACGAAATCGACGCCTGGATCATGCGCCCGACCGACTTCGACACGTCGAAGACCTATCCCGTGGTGCTCGACGTGCATGGTGGACCGCACACCCAATACGGAGAAACGTTCTTCGACGAATCGCAAGTGCAAGCTGCCGCCGGGTTCGTGGTGATCATGAGCAATCCGCGAGGCGGATCGGGTCGCGAGCAATCGTGGGGCCAGGCGATCCTCGGGCCGAAGCACCACACGGCGCCGGGAACCGGGTGGGGCAGCGTCGATGTCGAAGATGTACTGGCCGTGCTCGACACAGCGCTGCAGCGCTACCCCTTCTGCGACGGCAATCGAGTCGGCATGATCGGTGGCAGCTACGGCGGCTTCATGGCAACCTGGTTGGCCGGCTGTCATGGCGATCGGTTCAAGGCGATATGCAGCGAGCGCGCCGTCAACAACATGATCACTGAGGAGTTCACCAGTGACATCGCCACCGTTTTCCGGGTCGAGGTCGGGCCGAGTCACATCGACGAGCCTGCGGAGTACGTGCGCATCTCGCCGATCCGCTTCGTCCGCGATATCAACGTGCCGATGTTGATCCTGCACAGCGAAAAGGACTATCGCTGTCCGATCAGCCAAGCCGAAGAGCTGTTCGTGGCCATGCGCCTGCTCGGCAAGGACGTCACGTTCTACCGGTTTCCCGGCGAGGGCCACGAACTGTCGCGCAGCGGCTCACCCATCCATCGACGCCAGCGCGCCGAGATCGTGCTCGACTTCTTCGCCGAGCACCTCTAGTCGGCGCCAAGCCAAGCGTCGATCAACTTCCGGGCGATCGAAATCGGCGGCGGGATCGGCGGCATGTCGTCGCGGCGGAACCATTGGGCGTCGATGATCTCGGCGGGATCGATGTCGATCTCACCCGACTTCCATGTGGCGGTGAACCCGACCATGAGGCTGTGCGGGAACGGCCACGGCTGACTGCCCCAGTAGCGCACCTCGCCGACGTCGACGCCGACCTCCTCGCGTACCTCTCGAACGACAGCACCCTCCAGGGATTCCCCAGGCTCGACGAAACCGGCGAGACAGCTGTACATCGGACCCTGAAAGTTCACGCCGCGGGCCAGCAGCACTTCGTCGCCCCGTGTAACCAGCGTGATCATCGCTGGTGCAATTCGGGGGAACGCTGACAGGCCGCAGGCCGGGCAGCGCATCGCCCGCTCGCCGTCCTGCTGCACGGTCGGCGTGCCGCAGCGCCCGCAGAAGCGATGCGTACGAGCCCACTCGACGAGCTGTACGGCGCGCCCGGCGACGAGCCACTCCACCTCGCCGGCGCGACCGAAGAACGACCGGAGATCGACCGCGGCTCCATCAGCGGGATCCTGACCCGCGGGAACATCGATGCCCCAACAGGCCTCGTCGCCCAGCATGCCGAGGAAATGCGCCGGCCAATCACCGTGACGCTCGTCGGTGACCCAGACCGACGAGCCGACGACGTGGAAGAATCGATGCGCCGACGGGGCTGGCGGTGCTGAATGCGATGGCGTGAAAACCGGCATCGCCTCACCGTAGGTGCACACGACAACCGGCACCGAATACCCCGACATCACCGATAGAACGCTGATCATGAACCGGATGCTCCTCTGCTTGGCCCTGTTGGCCACCGCCTGTCGCCCCGGTTCTTCGCCGGCGCCACAACGATCGAGCACGGCGGGAGCTCTGTCGATCAATGCGACCATGGTGTCGGTCGTCGACGGTGACACCATCGACGTCGACATCAACGGTCATCGCGAACGAGTACGTCTGATCGGCATCGACACACCGGAAACCAAGAAGCCCAACACTCCCGTACAGTGCTACGGGCCGGAGGCGACCAAGCTCACCAAGTCGCTGCTGCCGCCGGACACGCCGCTGCATCTGGAACGCGACGTCGTTGCCCGCGACGTCTTCGGACGGATGTTGGCGTACGTCTACGTAGCCGCTGATGGCGAGTTCGTCAACATGACGATCATCAGCAAAGGCTTCGCCCGCCCGCTGACCATTCCGCCGAACTCAGCGCATGCCAACGAGTTCATCGGGGCGGCAGAGCGCGCCCAAGCCGACGACATCGGCCTGTGGGCCCGCTGCTAGGGGCCGGTGTCGGCGCACGGCAGAAGATAACCTCCGCTGCTGATGACTGCGCTCGCCGAACGTCTCGGCTACAACGACGACGCCAAGCTGGTCATCATCTCGTGCGACGACCTCGGGGCCTGTCACTCGGCCAACGTCGCCGTCTACGGCGCGCTGCGCGATGGCTTGGCCACCTGCGCATCGATCATGGTTCCAGCGCCGTGGGCCAGAGATGCCGCGCTCCGCTATCGCCCGACCGACGACATCGGCGTGCACCTCACCCTCAACTGCGAGTACGAGGCGTACCGGTTCGGGCCCATCACCCACGCACCATCGCTGCTCAGCGGCGAGGCCGGCTTTCCCCGCCACATCGCCGACTTGTGGGAGCACGCGGACACCGAGGAGGTGCTGCGCGAGTGCCGTGCGCAAATCGAACGGGCCCTCGCTTGGGACATCGACGTGACCCATCTCACGCCACACCTCACGGCCATAACACTGCGACCCGAGTTCTTCGACGTCTACCTCGAACTTGCTGTTGAGTTCCGACTTCCTGTGCGCCTGCCGTCAACCATCACCGCGGAACAAGCCGGCTTCCCGTTCCGCAACCTTGCAGCCGAGGAAGGGGTGGTCTTCCCTGATCACTTCAACCACGACTGGCGCGCCGGCAGCCGCGAACGGGTCTATGCCGATGTTTGTTCACTGCAGCCCGGAGTCACCGAGATCCACGTGCAGCCGGCCATCGACACCCTCGAGGTTCGTGCGCTCACCGAAGCATCCGCTGGATGGATCGACGACTATGAACTGGTCAGCAACGATCCACAGCTGGTTGAGCTACTCGCCGCCGGCGGCGCTGTGCTGATCGGGTATCGCCAGCTCAGGGACGCGATGCGAGCCGACTGATCACCGTTCTCGCGTCGCCGTTGCGAAGCACCTCGAACAGCGCAGCCGTCGAGCCCGTCGATTTCAACTTGCCCTGCATGAACGCCACGGTCGGATCGAGAACGGCATCGACCGCCGCGATTGTTACGACGACGTCGGCGGCGGCGGGACCCTCGACCGCTTCGTCGTTCTTGCCGTAGGTGACCCGGTACTGGATGGTCACGGCGAAACCGGTGCCCGGATTCCCGCGAACAGATCGGTCTCCAACTGTCCGGCAGCCGGCGTGCCGACCAAGGAACGAGCGAGGATCCAGTCTTCCCACGGGTAGACATCTGCCAGTTCTTCGTCGGTCAACCCGAACCACCAGGGCTCTTGGGGATCCACCTGCGTGGCGTGGGCTCGTAACGCCCCGCTACGCGCCCAGAGGAAGTTGCCCACATCGAGCCGCGTCGTGATGCGATCGTCCTGGCCGGGTCGGTCGAGCCACTGCTGGTCGTACGGCGATTCGCCGCGCAAATCGATCATCGCCTGGTGGATTGCCGTCAGCCGAGCCTTGGCCCACACGGAGTAGTACAGCTTCTGGGGCTGGTACGGCTCGCCCAGTTCGGGATACCAGGCCGGATCACCGGCACGCTCCCACGCCAACACGGAGACGTCGTGCACCTTGAGGTGATCGGGATGCGGGTAGCCGCTCTGATCGTCTCCATAGGTGATCACCACGTCGGAACGCTGCGCACGTATCACCTTGACCAGCCGCCCCACAGCCTCATCGAGGGGAGCCTGATTGAACGATTCCGGATGGTGATTGGGATCGGTATCGACCATGCCAGAGTCGCGGTATCCGAGCATGATGACCTCATCGAAGCCGATGATCTCCGCCGAGCGAGCGAGCTCGCCGGGGCGAAGCTCGGCGAGGCGTCGCTTCTCTTCCTCGACGCTCAAGCCGTGGAACGGCTGCCCCGGCTCGCGCAAGGCCGGGTTCTGCAAGTCACCCTCCTCACCGCCGGTGCAGCACACCAAAACGGTGTGCACGCCCTCGGCCTTGTACATCGCCATGGTCGGCGCGCCCTTCGATGCTTCGTCGTCGGGATGGGCATGGACGGTGAGCAGACAGAGCCGTTCCTTCACGAGCGTGAACGTTATCGAGCGAACTCGCAACGTAGGCTGCACCGTCGTGCGTCGCCTTGTGGCTATCCCTGTTTCGCTCGCTGTGCTGGCCGTGATGGCATCCGGGTGCCGCCACGACGGCCGGGCGATGCGGCCGGCGTTGCCCAGCCAGGACGGCAGCGTCAGCACGTCGGCGGCGCCAACCGTGCCCGCCACGGAGGACACCTCCTTCGGCACCGAAGCCGCGGGCGCATCGGCACCAGGCGGGCCGATCGAGCCATCCACCACTGTTCTGGGAGGTAGTGCCAGTGGGAGCACTGTTGCACCAGTGGCGTCGGTGATGACGGTCACCGCTCCGTGGCGCGACGGCGCACCGATCGATCCCAGGTACACCTGTAAGGGGGCAAATGTGTCGCCCGCTCTCAGCTGGTCTGCGGCTCCTCAAGGGACCCGAGAGATCGCCGTGACGCTGATCGACCAGGATGCCAGCTTCAACCATTGGACGATGGCGGGGATCAAGCCCACCGTCACCAGCCTCGCCGAGAACACACTGCCGGAAGGCGCCGTCGTTGCCCTCAACGGATCGGGCGCGGCGCGCTACACCGGTCCGTGCCCACCGGCCGGCACAACCCACACGTACCGCGTCACAGTGCACTATCTCGACTCGGCGCTGCTGCTGTCGTCGGGCGGTTCGCCAGACGACATGCGCCTCGCCATCGACGACGCAACCCTCGCCACAGCCCAGGTGACCGGCACCTTCACCGGCACCTGACCGGCAGTCGGCGTCCAAGGTCGCGACAAGCGGGTGCCGCAGCAAACAGCGGGGTGAACGGCGGAACCAACTGCTACGAGCTGATCGCCATTTCGTCCAGGTAGCCGGCGAACTTGTCGAGCGCGGCGGCTCGACGCGTGGGGATGTGTTCAATCGGCGGATCGGAGGGGCGATATCCCTTCAGCACCTGACGGGCAACCGTGACCTTGTGCACCTCGTCCGGTCCGTCGTAGATCCGCGCTGCCCTTGCAGCGCGGTACATCGACTCGAGAGGAAGGTCGGTGGTGTACCCCAACGAGCCGTGGATCTGGATGGCCCGGTCGATCACGTTGTACATGACCCGTGCACCCCAGAACTTGATCACGCCGATCTCGACACGGGCATCGCTGTAGTGCTTGCCGGCGGCATGCAGCTGATCCATCTTCCAAGCTGCCTGCAGGGTCAGCAACCTGGCGGCCTGCATCTCGGCATAGCTCTCGGCAATCCAATCCTGGATCATCTGCTTCTCGGCCAGGATCGAACCGTGGGTGTAGCGAGTCAGGGCGCGCTCGCAGAGCATGTCGAATGCGCGGCGGCTCTGACCGAGCCAGCGCATCGCGTGGTGGATGCGGCCGGGCCCGAGCCGCTTCTGGGCGAGTGCGAATCCCTGACCGATCCCGGCCTCGCCCCCGACGACGTTCTCGAACGGCACATGCACGTCGTCGTAAAGGATCTCGGCGTGCCCGCCGGGTTCGCCGGTGCGGTGATCGGGCTCGCCCATGGTCGGCACATCGCGAAGGATGTTGACGCCGGGAGTGTTCGTCGGGACGATGATCATCGAGTAGTTCAGGTACGGCTTCTCGTAGTCACCTGTCTTGACCATCACGACCAAGAAATCGCTGATCGAGGCGTTCGACGAGAACCACTTGTGCCCGTTGATCACCCACTCACCGCCGTCGCGAACTGCCGTCGTCTTCAGCAAAGTGGGGTCGGCACCAGCGCCTGGCTCGGTCATCGAGAAGCTGCTGCGGACCTTGCCGTCGAGCAACGGTTGCATCCACTGCTCGCGCTGTGCATCGGTGCCTCCAACTGCGATCAACTCGGCGTTGCCACTGTCGGGTGCATTGTTGCCGAACACGCTCGGGGCGTACCCGCACTGCCCGAGGATCTCGTGCATGAGGCCCAGCTTGACCTGTCCGAAGCCTTGGCCACCCATGTCAGGTGGCAGGTGGGCAGCCCACAGACCCTGACGACGAACTTCGTCCTTCAGCGGATCGGTGATCTGCTTGAACACGGCGCGCCCCTGCGCACTGCGCCACCGATCGGCCAGGGTTTCCAGCGGGATGATCTCGTCGCGAACGAACTGCCGCATCCACGCCAGCTTGGCCTCGAACTCCGGCTCTGTCTCGAAATCCCACGCCATCGTGCACCTCCATCAAGCCTGTGACGAGGCGACCGTACACTGGACCCGTGAACGAGCGGCTGTCGAACGTGCTCAGCCTTGTCGTGCTGGCCGTCGTCGGTGTGCGGTTGGTGCAAGCGGTGACGTTGTCTCGCTCGCAGCGCGGACGCTCGCTCAGCAGGCAGGTCTGGACGCGACTTCGTTGGCGACACATCTGGCCGGTGCCGTTCGTGCTGACCGGGGTGCTGCTTGTCGCTATCCCCTTGCTGCTCGTGCCGGTGCTGCGCTGGGGATGGTGGTCGGCGATCGGCGGAGACGGCAACCCGGTGTTCGGATCCTCGAGCACGACCATGGGCACGGTGTGGGCATGGCTGATCCCGCTCGTCTTCATGGGGCTCGTCTTGCTGGCCTTGCCGCTCTTCGCCAACGCCGAAGAGCGGATGTTTCGCATGGGCGCGCAGCAATGGAGCACGCGCCGGCGCGTGCTCAAGGTGGTGCAGTTCGGTTTGATCCACGCCCTGATCGGCATCCCGATCGGAGTTGCGCTTGCCCTGTCGGTGGGAGGCGCCTATTTCATGGCGGTGTATTTACGTTCGTACGCGCGCCTGGGAAGCACCACCGAAGCCACGCTCGAATCAACCAGAGCACACACCGCGTACAACGCTGTGATCATCATCACGGTCGCCATCTCCGTGGTCATCAGCGCCGTCGCCTGACAGCCGCCCGTCGATAACCTGATACACGATGTCGCTCCCCTCACCCCCCGTGCTGGCCCACTGTTATCGCCACCCCGATCGCGAGACCGGACGCAGCTGCACGCGTTGCGGTAAGCCGGCGTGTGGCGACTGTCTGGTGCAGGTTTCTATCGGTTCGCACTGCGTCGACTGCATCAAGGCCGCTCGCCCCGATGTGAAGACCCGGGCCAAGTTCTGGAACGCCCGCCAACCGACGTTGGTCACCTACGCCCTGATTGCAATCAACGCCGCCTTCTACCTGTGGACGGTCAACGCCAACGGCAGCCGGGGCGGCCACGGTGATTACACGCTGGCTCTCGCCAAGCCGTTCATCCAGGACGGTCAGTATTACCGCCTCATCACCTCGGGCTTCTTGCACTACGGCATCTTCCACATCGGCATGAACATGCTGTTGCTGTTCCAACTCGGGCAACTCCTCGAACCCGCCATCGGCCGTGTGCGCTTCGGGTTGTTGTACTTCGCCAGTCTGCTCGCCGGGTCGTTCGGAGCGCTGATGCTGCAACCCAACGGCCTCACCGGGGGTGCTTCGGGCGCCGTGTTCGGACTGATGGCCGCGGCGGCCATCGGGCTGCACCGTCGGGGCGTCAACGTCTTCAAGACAGGTATCGGCACGATCCTCATACTCAACCTGGTGATCACGTTCACGATCCCGGGAATCTCGGTCGGTGGCCATCTCGGCGGCGCGATCGCGGGTGCGATCTGTGGGTTCGTGATCCTTGCTCCGGGCCACGCGGTCCTGCCGAAGTGGGCCTCGTATGCCACGCCACTTGCAGTCGTTCTGGTTGCGGTGGCCGGCAGCCTGGCGATCGCCGGCTAGCGACGTCAGGCCGCCTGCTTACGCCTCCTGAAGCGCAACTTGGGAACATCCAGCTGGCCGATTCGATCGCTCGACCACTTCGCCGGCGGGGCCATCGTCAGAGCACAGAGCCTGACGAGCGCCTCGTCGTAGTTGACCCGCCAGCCGTTGAAGTGGCGCCACGCCTGATCGAGATCAGTCTTCATCGGTACGTCGAGAGCGCGCAGCTCCACACACAGCAGATCGAACTCGCGTCGCGAGATGCTCGTCGGATCCGTGTGCTGCGGATCAGGGTTGTAGTGAAGCTGGAACGAGTCGGCGATTCGGCGAAGGGCGAGAAACCCGGTGCGGATCATCACGTCACAGCTCGCGTTGTAGGGCCGATCGAGGGTCGAGCTGACGATCGCCGCAGTGTCGAGCACGCAGCCGGCGGCGGTGATCCAGCTGCGTTCGGGATGGGGTGACCGAAAGAACACCAACGAAGGTTGGCTGGTGTGACTCTCCTCGATGTCGACGAACCACGACTCCCATCGTTCGAACAGGTCGACGTCGATGCGATCGAGCCAACCGATCCGGGTGAAACGCGTCAGCAACTCGGCCGGGCTCGGTGGCAGCCCGGCGCGGACCTCGAGCATGCCGACCAGCGCTTCGCGGCGGCTGAAAGCGCTGTAGATCGTCGGTAGGTAGGAGATCATCAACGAAATCAATCCAAGTCCGATCCCGGCTTCTGCGAATTCGAGCCCAATGCGCGCACTCCCTCTCGGACGGATGAAGCCGAGTGTGAACAGCGACGATCCGCTGGTCTGGAAGGCCTCGGTGACGGGCCGTACACCGGTGCCCCAGAAGATCGATGTGAAACCGACGAGCACCATCAGGACCCACAATCCGGGCAACGTGACCAGCGCAATCGGGGCGTAGAGGCTCATCGTGCGATCGCGGCTTTCGAACGATCGATTCGGCCCGGCGAAGATGTTGAACGTCTTGCGCAGCCCGACGAAGTGAAATCTCGTCAGGCTGGTGATCACAGCACGCGGCACCACGACGGTCCTCACCGCCGAGGCCAACGTCCAGACCACCAGCAGCGCTCCAGCCAGAGCAGCGAACACCTGAGCCACGATCACCCGACCACTGTGTCACACCCATTTGCGACAATGCCGCTATGACGAACCGTCAGGCTCACAACGCCACCCCCGAACAGCTCACCCTGCTGGCAGTCTCAGAGCTGCCCATCCAATTTCGCCTCGATCAGCGCACCCGCGAACGCGGGCTCGCTCATATTGCGGCCATCCGCCGCCAATTGGCCGCAAAAGCCTCCGGCATCAACGCCGAACAGGCCGAGTTCGCCGATCAACACCACAAAGCAGCATGACCAGCGTGTTCATGCCGATGGGGCGAGCGATCGCACTGCGTCCCAATGCTTCAGATCCGGGTCCAACGGCAGAATCGCCAACGATGTCGTGGTCACACCATTGTCGAAGTACGTCTTGATCGTCGCCCGACAGTCTGCGGGCGAGCCGTGGACGATGAGCTCGTCGACCAAAGCGTCCGGTATTGCCGCCAACGCCGCCTTGCGATCACCCGCACGCCATGCATCCCACATCGGCCGCAGCTGGTCACCGCGTCCCAGCCAATCGTGAAAGGCGGCATAGACGGGAACATTCAGATATGCAGCAATCGCATACCGCCCGGCTTCACGCACCACTGCCGAATTTTCGCTGGGGCATACGAATATTCGACAGACGATCTCCTTCTCGTCGCCGGCCGCCGCATCGTTCACGACGCCCACCACCTTGGGCACGTCATTGGGTGACAGCCAATTGATGATCGCCCCATCGGCCTCGCGGCCAGCCAGGCGCAGCATTCCCTCGCGCAACGCCCCGACCAAGATGGGCGGCGGCTGTTCTGGCCGCACGCCGAGACGGAAGCCTTGCACCTCGAACGTGTCGTAGACCTTCGACACCTTCTCGCCGCTGAAGGCGTCGCGCAGAAACCGCACGACGTCGCGCACCTTCTTGTATGGCTCCACAAACGGCACGCCGTTCCAACGCTCGACAATCACGTTGCTGCTCGAACCGACTCCGAAGGCGAAGCGACCCGGGGCGGCGTCGGCCATCGAGGCGACGCATTGGGCGAAGCACGCCGGCGAGCGCGTGAACGCCGGAACGATCGCGGTGCCCAGGCGCAAGCGGGGCTCCCAGGCCGCGGCGAGCGCCAATGGGGTAAAAGCATCGGCACCGTCAGATTCCGCGGACCAGATGTCGGTGTAGCCGAGGTCCGACAACTCGCCGAGCTTGTCACGATGGCTGTGCAACGGTCCGGGCAGCGGCACGGTGAGGCCAGGTCGAATCGGTTGCGCCATGTCGTGTCTCCTTCGTCGACGGGCGGCGGCTCGCCACCCCTCCAGCCGGTACAGATTGACATAGCGCCAACGAACATCGAACAGCCGGCCGCCCGCAATCGGGCCGACGCGTTGCTGATCGCCCGCAGGCATGACAAGATGCGCGCGTGATCACACACGTCGCGGATGAATCGCGCACCGATTCCACGACGCCTGTGCAGACCACGGTCTTCGAGACCGACGCCCAACTGAAGAAGCACCTCGATCGCACGCCGGCGTCCATCAAGCAGCTGATCGTCAGGTTCAGTATCGGCGCCATCGCCGCGCTCACGCTTGTCAGCATGTTCACAGCCTTTGCCAGCCGCCGCGTGGGCACGCAGCGAGCCATAGAAAACGCTCGCAACGCCACGTTGTACATCGCCAAGGGTGTGATCGAAACCAACGCCCAAGATGGGCTGTTCGCCGGCGATCCTGTCGCCTTGCAGCTTCTCGGCGATCGGGTGAAGGACGCAGTGCTCAGCGGATCGCTCGTGCGGGTAAAGCTGTGGGCGAAAGACGGCACAATCCTTTACTCCAACGAACCGAGACTGATCGGCCAGAAGTTCACGCTCGACGCCGACAAGGCGGACATGTTCCGCACCAGCGATACCGATGCCAAGGCGGAGGTCAGTGATCTCGCTGCGCCTGAGAATGCCTATGAGCGTCAGTTCACCAAGCTGCTCGAGGTCTACCAGCTGACCGAGACGACCGAGCACACTCCCGTGATCTTCGAGGCGTATTTCCGCTACAGCGCTGTGACCGATTTCGGCCGCGACCTGTGGAAACAATTCGCGCCGATTGCCATCGGCTCACTGATCGCCCTCGAGTTGATCCAAGTTCCCATCTTCATCACCCTCGCTCGTCGCCTCCGAGCCGGGCAGCTGCAACGTGAACGACTTTTGCGCCACGCGATCCAGTCGTCGGAGGCTGAACGACGGCGAATCGCCAGCGACCTCCACGATGGTGTCGTCCAGGAGCTGACGGGAGTTTCGTTGAGCCTTGCCGCGGCCAGCCGCAGCGACAGCGCGGACGCGACGAGGATGGGTGAGGCCTCGTCGAGCTTGCGCAGCAGTATCAAATCCCTTCGGTCGCTGCTCGTCGAGATCTACCCGCCCAACCTCCACGAAGAGGGCCTCGAGTTCGCCCTCGGCGACTTGCTGGGCAGCGTTTCGAACCGAGGTATCGCCGTGAAGCTCGATGTCGACCTCGGCAACGTCGACCTTTCGGCAGATACGGTCGGCCTCATGTACCGCAGCGCACAGGAGGCGCTTCGCAACGTCGTCTCCCACTCTGGAGCCGGACGGGTGCGCCTCGTGGCCAGGGTCCAAGGCAGTGTCGCCCGGGTGACGGTCGACGACGACGGGCGAGGCTTCACGCCAGGGCAGATCGAGACCAAGACCAGTGACGGCCATTTCGGCCTGCGCGCGCTTGCCGGCCTGATTGCCGACGCCGGCGGCAAGCTCTCGGTGCTGTCTGCGCCCGGCGCCGGAACCCGGGTCGAGGTCAAGCTTCCGGTGCGCAAGGACGGTCAGTTGTGATACGTCTGGCGGTTGTCGACGATCACGTGATCGTTCGAAACGGCCTCGAACAGCTACTCGCAACCACCGACGACATCGAACTGGTGGGCATGGCAGCCAATGGCCTCGAAGCGCTCGACCTGGTCGCCAAAGTTCGGCCGGATGTCGTGTTGATGGATCTGTCGATGCCGGAGATGGATGGCGTCGAAGCAACACGGCGGATCGTTGCCGCACATCCGGAAGTGCGAGTTCTCGTGTTGACCTCGTTCAGCGATCAGAGCCGAATCATGGACGCGCTACGCGCTGGAGCGGAGGGCTACCTCCTGAAGCACTCCGAGCCCGACGAGATTGCCGCCGCAGTGCGAGCGATCTACGAGGGTGGATCACCGCTTGATCCGAAAGCGGCTCGTGTGCTGCTCGACTCGCGACGCACCTCGGCCGAAAGCGACACGCTGACTGATCGCGAGCGCGAAGTGCTGCTGCTCGTGCGCGGTGGGTTGGCCAACAAGCAGATCGCCCGCGAGCTCGGCATCAGCGAACGCACCGTCAAGGCTCATCTGACCAACGTATTTCAGCGACTCGGTGTCACTGATCGAACTCAGGCCGCGCTGTGGGCCAGCGAGCACCTCAACTGAGGTCACCCCTTCAGTTGAGGCCTCCGGAACGAATCAGCCGGAGTCGTGATGTCACGGAGTCGGAGGATCGGTGCTGTGGACACCATCACTACCGCCGCCGGTCCCACTACCGCCGCCACTCCCGCCTTTGCCACTGGTGGCATCAGCCGGCGTCGTGGTACTGGATGTGGAAGAGCCGGGCGATGAAACGGCGGTCGAGGTGGGATCGACACTCGTGGACGAGCCTGGGACGGAGTTCGACGTGCCGACGGGATTCTCATCGACGATGGTGCCGTGGACGCCGGCAGGATCGTGGTCAACGTTGGTACCGGTCGTCGGACCGGCGTTTGCGCTAGGCCCGTGATTGTCGGCCGTGGCCTGATCGGCATCTGGCGACAACGCGGACGGCACGTTCTGATCATCGACCGACAGGGTCTCTTGCGTTGTTGCGGGTGCGGCGACGACGGGTGCAATTGGGCTCGGCATCGAGTCGTCGCCTTCACGCGACGGCGCACCGTGCTCGGTGGTCAACGGGACCTTGGCTGGGCTGACCCACAGAGCGTTCGACCGACCACCCAGTTGCGGGAACAAGGTGTCGCGCACCGTGAATGCCGCAGCAGTGCCACCGACGGCGGTGCAGCAGTAGAGGAGCCATCCGACCAGTGCCTTCGTCCGTCGTCGCGGCTTGCGCGGGGAGCGAACGTCACCACCCCGAAGGACACTGCGTATCGACACACGGTCATCGGCGCGACCGGTCGAGCCCTTGATCATCGGACGCAGGCCGTCGCCCCCGCCATGACCACGCTCCAACCAATCCATTTCGCCCACGTAGATCAGTCTGGAGCGGCGGGAGAGCGACCGACACTGGACAAAGGTAGTACGACTACCGTTACCTGGTCGTTCGGCGCTTTCGAACCAGCCACGGCGAGTGGTCTGGCGATACAGTGCCGGCATGGCGGAAACACCGTGGCTCGGCGATGCGTGCTCATTGGTCGACGAGTTCCGAAAGGGTGGTCGATCGCCGCTCGAAGAGCTCGAAGCGACCTACGCGGCGATCGACGCAAGCACGATGAACGCGTTTTGCTACATACCTCGTGAGCAGGCCGAACGCGCTGCATCGGCAGCAGATGTCACCAAGCCGTTCGGTGGTGTCCCCATCGGGGTCAAAGAGCTCGACCAGGTGCACGGCTGGCCCGACACGCACGCCTCGGTTCCGTTTCGCGACGACGTCGCCGCGTACACAAGTGTGATGGTGCAGCGAATCCGTGACGTCGGTGGCGCAGTTCTGGCCGGCCAGACCACGGCCAGTGAGTTTGGCGGGGTCAACGTGACACGAACGTTGTTGCACGGCACGACGCACAGTCCGTGGCAACACGGACGCACACCGGGTGGAAGTTCGGGAGGCACTGCCGCCGCGGTTGCCGGCGGGCTCGTGTCGATCGCCACCGGTGGCGACGGTGGCGGATCCATCCGCATTCCTGCCGGCTTCACGGGTCTGGTCGGGTTGAAGGCAACCATTGGCCGGATTCCACGCGGACCGCGAGCCGACTACGGCAACTTGACCGTCACCATCGGATGCCTGTCGCGCTCGGTGCGCGACACGGCGCGGTGGTTCGACGTGTGCAACGGCTACGAGGCGACCGACCCGTTGAGTCTGCCAAAGGTGGATGGGTGGGAAGCCGGTCTCGGCCAGCACCTCGAGGCTGTCCGTGGAGCACGGGTCGCCGTTGTGCCGACATGGGGCGACGCCACCGTTTCGCCTGTCATGTGGGAACTGCTCGATGAGGCAGCGAATTCGTTGATTCACGACAACGCGATGACCCGCGTGGACGATGTCGATACCAAGTTGCCCAACATGGGGGCGGCATGGTCGATCAGCGGGATGATCGCCATCGAGGCCCGACTCGGCGAGTTGTGGCCTGCATGTGCCGAAGAACTGACACCGGAGATGCGATACGGGCTGCAGTCGACCAAAGGGCTCTACAACTCCGCAGCACGAGCCAAGATCGAACGGCGCCGCGTCGATCTGAACGAGGCGATGGCCCGCATCTTCGACCCGGTCGATGGTGTCGATTTCGTGATCACTGCTTCGAACCCCGATGTCGCCTTCGATGCCGACGGACCGCTACCGACCACGTTCGGAGGCATCGAAGCCGGCGCCAAGAACAATGGGCGGTTGACGTTCGCTGCCAACCTTCACGGCAATCCGGCAATCTCGATTCCTGCAGGCACGCTCGATGGTCTGCCAATCGGATTGCAGGTGGTCGGTCGCCACTACAGCGAAGAGTTGCTCCTCGACCTGGCATTGTCGGTCGAGCGCGCCCGGCCGTGGCCATTGGTCGCGCCGGGTTCGCCGTGGTGACAGCTGTCAAACCGACGCTCACTCGGCTCAATCGCCAGCAACGGCTGCTGGCCATCGGTCTGGTTCTCGGCGTCACAATGGTCGCCTTCGAGATCACGGCGGTGCTGACGACACTTCCGACGATCACCGACCAATTGCATGGAGACTCGCTGTATGGCGTTGCGCTGGCCTGCTACACGCTGGCCAATCTGGTCGCCCTGGTTGTCACGGGCGAGTTGACCGATCGGCACGGACCAGCCAAGCCCTATCTCGCAAGCCTCGCAGTATTCGCCGGCGGTCTGATCGTGGCGGCAACCGCACACAGCATGACAATGGTCGTCATCGGACGCACGTTGCAGGGCGCGGGCACAGGTGGACTTGCACCGATCGCTTACGTGTTGGTGAAGCGGGCCTTTCCAGACGACAGACAGCCGAGCATGTACGCATACCTTTCGGCTGGATGGGTCTTGCCAAGCCTCATCGCCCCTGCGGTCGCCGGCACGATCACCGACGGACTCGGATGGAGGTGGGTGTTCTGGCTGCTGTTGCCGCTGATTCCTGTGGTCGCCATCATCACAGTTCGGCCGATGCGCTCGTATGCGTCGAGCGGCAGTGGGGTGATACGCCATTCGCGAATCACCGCGGCCGTTCTCGCCGCAGTCGGCATCGGTACGCTTGTCACCGCGTTGCAATTCAGGAATCCGATTGCGGCCGTCGGCGGTTCGTTCGCCGGGCTGGCGATCGGTGTGCCGAGCTTGCGTCGGTTGCTCCCTGCTGGTGTTGTTCGTGCGGTCCGCGGTTTGCCCGCTGTGGTGGCCTGTCGCATCATCGCCACCGCTGCGTTTCTCGGTGCGGACAGCTTCATCCCGCTGGCAGCCGATCGAATTCACCATGTGTCGCCGACCGAGCAAGGCTTCGTGATCATCGGCGCATCACTGAGCTGGACCGGTGGGCAGTGGCTGATCTCGCGACACCCCGGAGTCGATCCACGTCACGCCGTGCGGTGGGGGTTCGCAACGATGGCGGTTGGATTGGCTGCCAGCGTGCCGGTCCTGTCTGCGGACTGGCCGTTGTTGGCGACATTCTTTGGTTGGGCCATCGGCGGCTTCGGGATGGGCCTGCTGTTCAATCCGACGACGGTGACCGCGATGTCTCATGCTGATCACGGCGCAGAGGGTCTGGTCAGTAGCCAGGTCAACTTGTCGGACGCGATCGGCTTCTCGATGATGGGAGGCATCGGAGGCGCGATGGTCTCTGTATCGGATCGGACCAGCTTGTCCTTGCCGGGCGCCCTCGGCATCAACTTTGCATTGGCGATCGCGTTGGCGGTTCTGGGCGTGTTCTGCGCCGGCCGGGTCGCTGCTCGCTAGACCCTCGCGGGAGCAGCCAGCAGCCAGAACGACAGGTCGCCGACCGGCTGTTCGTCGATCGACACCTGCACGTCGACCTGACCGGGACGCGGGAATTGGATCGAGACGAGGTCGATCACTTGCGGCACGTT
>JANMQX010000403.1:0-3155 GCA_031370745.1 Ilumatobacteraceae bacterium | reverse complement strand
GCGTCAGTCCCAAACAGGCCGAGACGAAGGCGGTCGAACTGTTGGAGATGGTGTCGTTCCCCGATGCGGAGCGCCGGGCAAGGTCGTATCCCCACGAGCTGTCGGGTGGCATGCGTCAACGCGTCATGATCGCCATGGCCCTGGCCAACGATCCCGACATCTTGATCGCCGATGAACCAACGACGGCTCTGGATGTCACCGTCCAGGCCCAGATCCTCGATCTGCTCAGGTCGTTGCGCCAGTCACGGGAGTTGGCGATCGTGCTGATCACACATGATCTCGGTGTCGTCGCCGGTCTCGCGGACACCGTCCATGTCATGTACGCCGGTCGTATCGCCGAATCGGGCCCCGTCGTCGACATCTTCCACCGGCCTCAACACCCGTACACGGCGGGTCTACTGGCGTCGCTGCCCCGACTGGATCGTCCTGACCGCGAGCTCACACCCATTGGCGGAGTGCCTCCGCGGATGTACGACGCGCCAATTGGATGCTCGTTCGCCCCGCGCTGCCGATATGCGATTGCCACATGCCTCGATCGCGAACCAGACCTGCAGCCTGTCAACGACTCGCTGGTGGCGTGTGGTGTCCTACCGATGGCGGAGAAAATCAACGAGGCTTTCCGATGACGTCCATGCCGACGACGGAGCCGCTCGTTCGGGTCCGCGATCTGGTGAAGGAGTTCGAGCTGCGTCGCACATCGTGGCGAACGCAAGCCGCGACGGTGCAGGCAGTCTCCGGTGTTTCCTTCGACATCAGTAGTGGCGAGACGTTGTCGTTGGTCGGCGAGTCCGGCTGCGGCAAGAGCACGACCGCCTACTGCGTGCTCCGTCTGATCGAGCCCAGCAGCGGGTCCGTTCGATTCGATGGCGTAGAGCTGACTGACCTGTCGTCTGCTCGTCTTCGCGACGCTCGCCAACGGTTTCAAATGGTCTTCCAGGATCCCTACACCTCGCTCAACCCGAGGATGACGGTGGGTGACATCGTGGCCGAGCCTCTGCTCGTGCACGGTGCTACAGCCGAACATCAACGCGAACGTGTGCACGAACTGCTCGAACAGGTGCAGCTCAGCGCCGATGCCGTAGATCGATATCCGCACCAGTTCTCGGGTGGCCAGCGACAGCGCATCGGCATCGCCCGCGCGCTCGCCCTATCGCCTGACCTCGTCGCTCTCGACGAACCGGTGTCGGCGCTCGATGTCAGCATCCAAGCCGAGATCATCCGTCTTCTCGAGCGCCTTCGCGACGAGCTCGGGTTGGCCTATCTGTTCATCGCCCACGACCTGTCGGTGGTTCGTCACCTCAGTCATCGTGTCGCCGTGATGTACCTCGGCAAGATCGTCGAGTCGGCTCCCGCAGCGGAGCTGTACAGCCGACCGGCACACCCTTACACGAAGGCGTTGCTGTCGGCAGCTCCTATCCCCGATCCGCTGATCGAGCGGGAGCGAGTGCGCATCGTGCTGGTAGGTGATCCGCCGACTCCGACGAACCCGCCCAGCGGTTGCCGGTTCCGCACCCGTTGCTGGCGGGCGGAAGAGATCTGCGCCGAAGTCGAGCCGCCGTTGGTCGACATCGCGGAGGGACATCGCGTGGCCTGTCACTTCAACCTCTGGACCTGACGACAGCAGCGGCGGATGAGGTCGCTCCGTACAATGGCGGGATGGGGAGGCGGTCGGTCGAGCGAAAGTTGCGCAAAGCGGGAGCGCGCCTGCGCACTCTTCGCAGCGAGCTCGTGGTGATCGACGAGCAGCTCACCCACTTGGTCGAGGATGAGCAAGACAAGAGCCTGCGTGCGTTGGTAGCCGACAATCCGTCGGCCGCAATCGAGCATCGCGAGGCTGTCGGGCACAGCGAAGCGATGTCAGAGCATCGGCGTCATGTCGTCGCCGAGATCCAGGTCCTGGAAGTGCGACAAGACCAACTACTCGATGAACTTCGCCTACTCTGATCCCTGTTCTACCGACGTGCCGATTCGGCCAAACCTATCGAAAGGGGATGCCGCCAGTGACGATTCGTGTTGTGATCGCCGAGGATGAGGCAATCATCCGTCTCGATTTGCGCGAGACCCTCGAGGAAGAGGGCTACGACGTCGTGGGCGAAACCGGCCGCGGCGACGATGCGGTCGTGCTGGTTCGCGATCTGAAGCCGGATCTAGCCATCCTCGACATCAAGATGCCAGGGATGGATGGCCTCGAAGCTGCGCGGGTGATCACCGCCGAAAGGATCTGCGGCGTGCTGATGTTGACTGCATTCAGTCAACGGGAAGTCATCGAAGAAGCACGCGATGCAGGCGCATTGGCGTATCTCGTCAAGCCGTATCAGAAGAGAGATCTCATCCCGGCGATCGAGGTCGCGATCGGTCGGTTTCGCGAGATGCAACACCTCACTGGAGAGGTCGACGCGCTGGGCGAGCAACTGGAGTCGCGCAAGATCATCGATCGTGCAAAGGGTCGGCTCATCGATGAGTTCGGAATGAAAGAGGGTGAAGCGTTCACCTTCATCCAACGCACCGCGATGAGCGAGCGATCACGGATGCGTGAGGTTGCCGAGCGAGTTCTGGCCGGCACACTGCGCCCGTGAAGCTGCTCTTGCTCGACGGCAATTCGCTGACCTATCGCGCGTTCTATGCCCTACCGACCGATATGGCCACGGCGTCAGGGCAGGTCACGAACGCGGTCTTCGGCTTCACATCGATGTTCGCCTACCTGTTGAAGGACCAACACCCCGATGGTGTGATGGTGGCGTTCGATCGCCCGGAGAAGACGTTCCGCCACGATGCCAACCCTCTCTACAAAGCACAGCGCGAGGCGGCGCCCGACATCCTTCGCCAGCAGATGGGCCTGGTGCGTGAAGTGCTCGACGCGCTCCACGTGACTGTCGTCGAGCTGGCCGGTTGGGAGGCCGACGACATCTTGGCCACCGTCGCCGAACAGGCCAAGGCCGAGGGTCACGAGGTGATCATCATCACCGGCGACCGCGACAGCTATCAGCTCGTCGACGATCCCGGTGTGAAGGTTCTCTACAACCGTCGTGGCGTCAGCGACTACGCGTTGTACGACGAAGCCGGCATCAAGGAAAAGACCGGCGTCACGCCGGCCGAGTACACCCAGTACGCGGCACTGCGCGGTGACCCGAGCGACAACCTCGACGGTGTCCCTG
>JANMQX010000385.1:0-1766 GCA_031370745.1 Ilumatobacteraceae bacterium | reverse complement strand
CCGAGCGGCGGTTCGCCGTCGGTGAGAGCCACATCTTGTTCCAATACGTACCACCCGGCATAGCCGGACTGTTCGAGCGTTCGCACCGTAGCAGCGATGGGCGCATCGCCCGAACCCGCGGAAGGGAACAAACCTTGCTGAATCGCGCCCATCCAGTCGAACTCACCTGCGCGGAAACGATCGGAAATCTGCTTGTCGACATCTTTGATGTGCACAAGCCCGACACGGTCGCCTTGCTGCTCTGCGATCGCTACTGGATCGGCGCCACCGATGAAGAGGTGGCCGGTGTCGAGGCAGAACGGGACGGAGGAGTTGTCGAGGAAGCGCTCGAACTCGTCGGCGGTCTCGATCAATGTGTTGACGTGGGGATGCACGACCTGTGTGAGCCCATACTCGGCCGCAACTTTTTCGGTCTCGACGAGTCCCTCGAACAGGTTCGTCCACTCCGCCGCGTCGAGCGTTGGCCGATCCCACGACTCCATGCTGGAGATCAGGGCCGCGACGAAGTATTCACCACCAGCGTCGCTGAGCGTTTTGGCTGCCGCATGCGCCGCCTCGAGCGAGCCGGGATGTGGCGTGCCGTGGTGCAGAACCAAGGGCACGAAGCCGCCGAGGATCGACATCTCTGTCTGGTCGAGCAACTGTCGCAGTTCAGTGATGTCATCGGGCAGCCAACCAAGTGCACCGAGCTCAGTCTTGGTGATACCGAGTTGGGCCATCTCACCGAGAATCCGGTTCGGCGACATCTGCAGACCCCAGCCGGGAACCTCACAGATACCCCACGAAATCGGTGCTGCCGCAATCCGCTCAATCATTTGGTCCCCTCTTGGTAGAGCGCTCCAACTCTAGACGTCTGAGCCGTGGTGTCAAGTGAACTAGCTTGGCCGCGGTGCCCGCCACGCGACGAAGTAGTGCTCCAACCTTGGAAGATGTTGCCCAGATTGCCGGCGTGTCGCGGGCTCTGGTGTCGTTGGTCATGCGCGACTCACCGCGCGTCAGCGACGAGTCACGCAAGCGTGTCACCGACGCTGCGTCGAAGCTCGGCTATCGACCGAACCTGATGGCTCGCAACTTGGCAGCGCGCAAGACGATGACGATCGGCGTACTGCTGAACGACTTGCACAATCCGTGGTTCGCCGAAGTGACCGATGGCATCCACGCCGCGGCCGAACGGCACGGCTACCAACTCATCTTGGCCAGTGGCAGGCGCAGTCCGCGACTCGAATCGCGCGCCCTCGATACGTTTCTCGCGTCGCGTGTCGATGGCATCATCGTTGCTGGTTGCCGGCTTTCGTCCACCCGTCTCGAAGCTGTTGCCTCCGAGGTCGCACTGGTCTCGATTGGACGGGCATTCGCCAAGGTCAGTTTCGGATCGGTCACCACCGACGATGCCTACGGAGCGCGACTTGCCGTCGAACACCTCTACGAATTGGGCCATCGCCGCATCGCCCACATCGACGGTGGCAAGGGTGCCGGAGCCGCCCCGCGTCGAACCGGATATCTGCGCACGATGCGCCGGCTCGGTCTCGTCGATACGGCTCAGGTGATCGCCGGCGACTTCACCGAAGAAGCCGGCGCCCGCGGGGCCGAGCGGCTGCTGCTCGGATCAATGCTGCCGACTGCGATCTTCACTGCGAACGACCTCTCGGCGGTTGGAACGATCGATGTGGTCGAACGAGCGGGCCTCGCAGTGCCCGACGATGTGTCGATTGTCGGTTTCGACAACACGTCCCTCGCCGCGTTGAACCACATCGGACTGACCACGA
>JANMQX010000320.1:0-7739 GCA_031370745.1 Ilumatobacteraceae bacterium | reverse complement strand
GGGTCACCGTGGCTCACACAAACCTCGGCGTTCGCCTCGTTAGGACTCACGTTGACCGACTTCGCCGCCTCTGACGCGGTCGTCGACTACGTGCTCCTGCTGCAGCACCAGTCTTCGTCGTTGACCGAGGCAAAGGATTTGGCCGAGCGACTGCATCGCACGGCTCAGCAGTTGACGCATCAAGCGTTCCACGATGCATTGACGGGCCTGCCCAACCGGGCGATGCTTCTCGACCACCTGCGACAGAGCCTCGAGCCAGCCGTTGGGAACGCCCGGCACATCACCGTCCTCATGCTCGATCTCGACGGCTTCAAGGCGGTCAACGACAGCTATGGGCATCCCGCCGGTGACGCCGTGCTGGCGATCATCGGGAAGCGCTTGCGCACCATTTCGCGCGACGGCGACATCGTCGCTCGCTTCGGTGGAGACGAGTTTGCATTGGTGCTCGAACCGAGCGGGTATCGATCGGACTTGGATGCGTCGACCGCCGATGAGGTCGCAAAGCGGGTCCTTCGAGTGCTTGCCGAACCGATCCCGCTTCCGTCATGCCCGGCGATCACGGTGCCCCTGTCGGCGAGCATCGGTATCGCGCGCGCTCACGGCACCGAGAGTGCCGAGGACATCCTTCGCAACGCCGACTTGGCGATGTACTCCGCCAAGGCGCACGGCAAATCGCGCTACGAACACTTCACGCCGGCGATGCACGTCAGGTCCGTGGGTCGACTGGATCTTGCCAATCAGCTCCGTCAAGCTCTGGATCGCGATGAGTTCCGCTTGATGTTCCAACCGGTCCTTCGTCTCGACGGTGACAGGTTTGCCGGCGCCGAGGCGTTACTGCGCTGGCAGCACCCGACGCGGGGATTGCTCCTGCCCGACGCATTCCTCGCCATGGCCGAAGAGACCGGGCTCATCGTGTCGATCGGCGCATGGGTGCTCGACCAAGCGTGCAGAGAACTGCGCCGCTGGCAGAACGCCCACACGGGTCCGCTTCCGTTGGGCGTAGCGGTGAATCTGTCAGGACGCCAGCTCGAACCGGACCTCGTCGAAGTGGTGGCTGAGTCTCTCAGGCGGCATCGCCTCGACCCTGACAACCTGACACTCGAGATCACCGAGGGATTGATCACCGTCGAGGGGAGCGCGGTGCACGAGACATTGCGGGCCCTCAAGAACCTTGGTGTGTGGCTCTCCATCGACGACTTCGGAACAGGACACTCGTCGTTGGGTCGCCTGCGCGACTACGAGTTCGACGAGTTGAAGATCGATAGAAGCTTCGTCGGCGACCTCGATTCCGGCGATCCCACACTCGTTGCAACTCAGATCGCAATGGCGCACGGACTCGGACTTGGAGTGGTCGCGGAGGGCGTCGAGACCCGCGCCCAGCTCGACTACCTCAGAAACGCAGGCTGCGAGCAGGTGCAGGGGTATCTCATCGCCCGCCCCCTCCCGGCGCTCGACATCAGGGTGTTGCTCGCCGGCCTCGCCGAGTGGAACTCGCAGATCGACATCGACCCCCGCACCCCGCACCTCGTCTGAGCACCGAGCGCGTGACTCAGCGTCGGCGGTGTCGCCGTCGCTGCGGCAGATCATGCATCAAGCTGGTGACGATCAACCACACCCCGGAGAACGCGGCGGCAAGGAAGCACACGATCGCGATGCTCGGATAGCCGAGGAGCTTCGAGCGTGTGTCGATCCTCATCAGCATCGCCGCACCGATGATCAACGCAGCGATGATCACTCCGGCGCTGACGCGATTGGCCAGCTTCTGCACGCCACGCATCAGTTCCTTCTCGTCGACCCCTTGGATGTTCAACGTCAGCTGACCCTCGGCAAGCGCATCCATCACCTTGTTGACCCGGCCTGGAAGCTTCTCGACGAACTCCTTCGCGTCCATTGCTGCGGCGAGCAGGTTGGCTGGCGAAGCGCTCTGCAACATCTTGCGGCGCATGATTTCGCCGACGTGCTCCTGCACGGCCGCATTCGGATCGAAATTCCGGTCGAGCTTGATGGCAACCTGATCGAGGTTGAGAAGCGCTTTGCTCAACATGGTCAGCTCCGACGGCGGGCGCAGACCGCACTCGCCGGCAATTCTGGCGAGCTCGCCGACCACGCGCCCTGACTCGATGTTGCCGAGCACGACGATCTTGTGCTGCTGAACCAGGTAGGTCACCTCTCGCTCGAATCGCGCCGGATTCCAACTCTCCAGTTGCTCGCCGAGGCCCGACATGATCGCTGCCACCTCGCCCCCCTGACCGTCGCTGAGGGCTACCAGCAGGCGGATCAACGCGTCCTGCATCTGCGGTCCGATTCGTGCCACCATGCCGAGGTCGATCAACGCCAGCCGTCCGTCGGACGTCAACATCAAGTTTCCCGGGTGCGGGTCTGCGTGCACGAGGCCGTCGACCAATATCTGATCGAGGTAGCAGTCGAACAACTGGTGGACGAGCGCAGTCCCATCGATCTCCTGCAACGCCAACGGACCAAGTGAACCGACGTTGCGTCCCTCCACCAGTTCCATGGTGAGGACCACCGAGGTCGAGTAGTCGTCGACCGGTTGGGGGACGACGATGAGGTCGTACTCGGCAACGTTGGAGTGCAGGAGGCGCAGATTGGCAGCCTCCAAGCGGTAGTCGAGCTCGGCCATGATCGACCGGCGAAACTCCTCGACCATGCCTCCGAAGCCCATAGTTCGTCCGACGTTGGTGTGGCGGTCGACGAACTCGGCGAGCTCCTCGATCACTTCCATGTCGTCGACGACGCGTTTGCGCACGCCGGGGCGTTGCACCTTCACTGCGACGCTGCGGCCGTTGCGAAGCACCGCGCGGTGCACCTGACCGAGAGATGCACTGGCGACAGGCGTCGCCTCGAACGACTGGAACGCCTTGCTGATCCGTGCACCGAGTTCGGTGGTGACCGTCTCTTCGATCTGCTCGTACGGCACGGGTTCGACGTCGTCTTGGAGGCGGGCCAGAGCGTTGAGGTAGACGGGAGGAACCAGATCCGAGCGCGTCGACAGCAGCTGGCCCAACTTGATGAAGGTCGGGCCCATCGACTCGAGCTTGTCGGCGAGGTCGCGGGCATCTTCCTCTGTTGCCGCACCGTCTGGATCGGGGTCCGTCGGATCGAAGTCGCGGATGCCGTTGCCACGCCCATGCTTGATCAGCAGCGCGCCGATGTCCTTGTAACGACCAAGGTGGTGGAGGTTGAGCGATAGGGCCATATGAATCTCCGTGGCTGTTACCCAGCACGAGTCAACTCCAATCAGACCGAGAAGTCCTCCCAGAGCGAATTCTTCAAGGTGACGTCAAGCGACGTGCGATTGGCGCCGATGACTGATGGAATACTCTTTCTCCTCGGGAGGCAGTGCCGAATGACGATCAATCCGACGGAAGGACTGCTCGTCCGTCTGACCCGATTCAGCTTTCGCAAACGCCGGATCATGGTCTTTGGCATCTGGCTGCCTCTGTTTCTGGCTCTGAACACCGTCAGCGGGTTCATGGGGAACAACTACCACACCGATTTCACGCTGCCACACAGCGAGTCACAGTTCGTGAAAGACGCGCTGACCAAAACCGGCGACGCCGAAGACGCGGGGTACACCGCTCAGATCGTCTTTGCGTCGACCGACTTTGCCGACGATGCACTCCGCTTCCGGATCCAGCAATTGATGGAGCCGTTCTTTGCCGAAGTCGACAAGCTCGACGGCGTCAAGGTTGTCAGCCCGTACAGCGAGGACGGCAAGGATTTCAGCAGCTACTTGAAGGGCACGTCCTTCGCCCAGATCTCGTACACCCCACGCAGTCAGTCGGCCACGCTCAGCTTGGCCAACCACATCAAACACCTCGGTGACACGATGGTGCCCGTCGAAGCCAGGGCTCTCAAATGCGATCCGAACAGATCGCACGTCACGTGCGAACTGCGCATCGAGTACGGCGGCCAACTGTTCATCGGGTTCCACCTGCCGGAGAGCGAGATCCTCGGTCTGCTGGCGGCGATCATCATCTTGCTCATCGCCTTCGGCTCCGTACTCGCAATGGGGTTGCCGATCGGAACGGCTCTGTTCGGTCTCGGCGTTGGCGCCGCGGTGATGGCAATCGCCTCCGCCGGCTTCACCATTCCGGAGTTCGGCCCGGAGGTCGCAGCGATGATCGGCCTCGGAGTCGGAATCGATTACGCCCTGTTCATCGTGACCCGTTACCGAGAACAGTTGCACGGCGGAATGGATCCTGAGGATGCCGTCGTCCGAGCCGTTGACTCCTCCGGGCGCGCTGTCATCTTTGCCGGCATCACGGTGATCGTCTCACTGCTCGGGCTGTTCATCGTCGGCCTGTCGTTCGTTCGTGGTCTGGCGGCGGCCTCGGCGATCAGTGTGCTGCTGATGATGCTTGCCTCGATCACGTTGCTGCCCGCTCTGATCGGGTTCGCCGGCCAACGAATCGATCAGACCTCTCGGGCTGCAGCGATCGCTGTAGGTGCCTTCGTGCTGCTCTCGCTCGTCGGTGTCTTCACGGGGATCCCGCTTTTCGTCGCGTTGCTCGGCGCCGTCGTCATTGCGATCGGCGTGATGGTGGCCGGCAAGCTGCCGTTCGGCGGGGGGTTGCGCGTCCACCTACCACACCGCGACGTCAAGCCTCGAGAGCAGCAGTTGTCGTATCGATGGAGCCGGTTCATCCAACGCCGCCCGTGGCCGCCGCTGCTTGCCGGTGTGCTCGTGATGGTGATTCTTGCTGCCCCGATGACCTCGATGCGGCTCGGCTTCGGCGACACCGGCAACCTGTCGAAGAACAACACGGCACGCAGGGCGTTTGATCTGATTGCCTCGGGATTCGGCCCCGGAGGCACGGGCCCGCTCATCCTCGTCAGCACGCAACCCAACATCACGGTCAGCGCGGCCAAACGAGTGGATGTCGCGCTTCGGAACGACGTCGATATCGAATTCGCAACGAAGGGTAAGCCACTCGACAACGGCACGTGGTCCTGGCAGGTGTTCCCCCGGAGCTCGCCTCAGGATGTCGCAACAAATGACCTCGTCAACCGCCTTCGCCGCACGGTACTGCCGGCGACTGATGTCGACATCAAGGTCGGCGGGTTCACCGCCGCCAGTATCGACTTCTCCGACTACCTCGGTCGACGATTGGGACTCCTGATCGCTGCGGTGTTGGTCCTCAGCTTCGTGCTGTTGATGATCGTGTTCAGAAGCATTCTCGTGCCAATCAAGGCGGTGATCATGAACATGTTGTCGGTTGGTGCTTCGTACGGCGTGATCGTGGCCATCTTCCAATGGGGTTGGCTGGAGAACGTCTTCCAGATCGGCAGGCCTGGGCCAGTCGAAGCCTGGGCGCCGATGATGCTCTTCGCCATCACGTTCGGACTCTCGATGGACTACGAGGTGTTCCTGCTCTCGCGCATGAAGGAGGAGTTCGATCGAACTGGCGACAACGCATCTGCGGTCGCCGATGGTCTGGCGGTCACCGCAAGGGTGATCACGGCTGCTGCACTGATCATGGTGTGCGTGTTTTCTGCCTTCGTGCTCGGCGACCTCCGAGAGTTGAAGGTGTTCGGCCTCGGCCTTGCCGCTGCCGTCCTCGTCGATGCAACGGTGGTGCGGATGGTGCTGGTGCCGGCGACGATGGAGCTCCTTGGCGACCGCAACTGGTGGATGCCGAAAGCGCTCGATCGGTTCTTGCCACGCATCCATGTCGACGGTCACCTTGCGCCGAGCGGCGAGCCGGAGAAGAATCAGGATTCCGTTCTCGTCTGAATTGAGGTGCAACCGCCGCTCATCGAGCTGCAGTTTGCGTCTGCGAGGTCGGCCCGGCAGGCTAGTGGTACATGGATTGGCCGACGTGGGACCAGGCTGCGGTGGTGGCCGCGATTTGTGGGCTGGCGACGATCATGTTGCGACGGTCGCGACCTACGCGGGCGGGCGCGGTGGCGATGTCGGCTGCACAGGAGTTGACGCTGATGGCGTCGCTGTACTCGGTGTGGCGTTTGGCGCGAGTGTTGCCCCTCGCCCAACCCGCGGGCGCGATCAATCGGGCCCGCCAGATCAACCGATTGCAACACACGTTCCACTTGCCGAGCGAATTGTCGTTACAGCACTTCGTGTTGCATCACAGCTGGCTGGCGCGGAGCGTGAACGCCTATTACGCGGTTGCTCACGTGCCAGCGTTGATCGCCTTTCTCGTCTGGCTGTTCGTCCGCCACCGTGATCACTATTCGCAGTGGCGAAACGCACTCGCGATTCTCACCGCTTTCTGCGTGATCATTCGGTTTGTTCGAGTCGCTCCGCCGCGCTTCCTTCCGGATCTCGGCTACATCGACCTGGCAACGCGCTACGGCCTTTCGGTCTATGGCCCGGTTGGCACCGGTGTTTCTGACCAGTTCGCAGCGATGCCGTCGATACACGTCGGCTGGGCAGCGCTGGTGTCGTTCGGGGTCGTCGCGGTCAGCACCAGCCGCGGGCGTTGGCTCTTCCTGCTGCATTTCGTTCTGACGATGCTGGTCGTCTCAGCCACCGGAAATCACTGGTGGCTCGACGGGATCGTTGCGATCGTCCTGTTGGCGATCGCAATCGCAATCGACCACGGCGCACGTCGGCTCGCAGGATCGTGGCGTATCAAACGATCGCTCGATGCGACCCTGGGTGGGGGCGAACCCGTGCCCGTCGCATTTGTGGAGACGACCAATCCGTCAGACGAACGAGTCGAACACGGAGTGCTCAACTAGGCAGTTGAGACGGCCTGACACAGCGTCCAACGTTCGCTAGGGAGTGTGTGCGGTCGTCGCGGCTGCGTCAACTCGTCGGGACTACCGGTCCGTTGGCTCGTCGTCGGAGTAGGGGATTGGATGATCGCCGCCGATCTCGGCGAATCGTTCGTTGATCGCGACGGTGAGCACATCGCGGTCGTGGACATCGGCGACGAGTGCGTTGTAGAGGATTGCTTCGAGCTCCAGCGCGGTGCTCATCCCGCCAAGCGCGAAGTAGCGCATCCACAGGTCGGCGATGGAGAGTCCAATCTCGCGTCGAGCTTGCTCGAGGACGTCGACTTGGTCAGGCATGCAGCACCATCACGTGTCTGATCCGTCGTCGTTGTGCGTCGACGCGACGATGGACGCGGCGTGGTGCGCAACGGTGACGCCTGCTGCTCGCGCCGATCGGTGGATACTGGCCGCCGCCCGGGCGGCAGTGGAGTGCTGCTGCGCCATGATTACTCCTTGCGCTTGCGCAATGACCTCGCGAGAGAGCAACGCGTCGGCAAGAGGCTTGCCCATCTTCTCGGCAAGGACTCCCGCGTCGGCCAAGATCGACGACGCTTGCGAGGCGAAGAGTGCGGCGACTTCTTGCTGTTCAGCCGCGAAAGCTCCTTTGGTGTTCGAGTAGATGTTGAGCGCGCCGAGCGGTCGTTCGAGGGTCATCAGCGGTGTGGAGAGAATGCTGGCGATTCCCTCGTCGATTGCAAGCGGGACAAAGACCGGCCAGCGGTGTTCATCGGCCAGCGACTCGATGTGGAACCAATGGCCCTCTGCGGCTGCCGAGAGACACGGCCCCTCACCGGTCTCGTACTGGTGGTCGTCCATCTTCAACACGGTGTCGTTGCTCGACGCGACTGTCGACAGCCGTCCATTGCGTTCCAGCGTGACACTGACGCCGTCGGCACCCTCCATCGTCGCGCCGACAAGTGCCACGACACGTCGGAGCGCCGCGTCGATCGCCTCGTCGCTGGCCTTGAAGCCTGTTC
>JANMQX010000275.1:0-9478 GCA_031370745.1 Ilumatobacteraceae bacterium | reverse complement strand
CAGGGATTTCGCTGAGCTTGCCGGCCTTGCCCGCAACCGCCGCCGTTGCCCAGCGGTGCACCTCCCCGCTGTGCAGCACAAGGTCAGTGATGGTCCAGCCGGGGCACGTGGGCACCAGCGCATCGAGCCCGGCCTCGTCGGGTGCCGAGGCCAAAAGCGTTGCTTCGGAGGCAATCGTCGCGAGATAGCCGTTGAGATCCATCGCGCTACCCTTTCATCTCGTTGGGCCGCCACCGACCACGCTGGCGCGGTGCGGCCCGGTACCCCGTGCCCGATGTCACCGCCGCTACCGTGCGGACATGACTGAGACCACCAAAGTCACCCATATCACCCTCGAGGCGTTCGAGGCCGAGGCCCGCGACTTCCTCGATGCCAGCGCCCGCAAGAAGCAAGCCGAGCGCAAGTTCGTGTGGGGCGAGGGTTCCGACAAGGTGGCGATGTTCGAAGAGCGCAACCGGAGCGAGGAGAACAACGATCTTCGAATGGCATGCGCGTGGCGCGGCACGAAGTACGACGCCGGCTTCGGTTGGATCACCGGACCCGTCGAGTACGGCGGGCGAGGGCTGCCCGGCGCATACGAGAAGGCCTGGAATGCGTTGGAGTCGCAATACCAGGTGCCCAACCAGTCGGCGTTCACGATCGGATTGGGGATGGTCGCCCCGACCATCCTGGCCCACGGCAGCGAGGCGGCCAAGCAGGACTACCTCGCCAAGATGTACCGCGCCGACATCGTCGGCTGCCAACTGTTCAGCGAGCCCGGAGCCGGCAGCGATCTGGCCAGCCTGCAGACCAGGGCCGAACGCGACGGCGACGAATGGGTCATCACCGGACAGAAGGTGTGGACCACGGGCGCCCACTACAGCGACATCGGCGAGATCATCGCCCGCACGGATGTCGACCTGCCCAAGCACAAGGGCCTGACCGGATTCATCGTCGATATGAAGGCACCCGGCGTCGAGGTGCGGCCGCTGCGGCAGATGACCGGCGGGGCCAGCTTCAACGAGGTGTTCTTCAACGAGGTCAAGATTCCCGACGCGGATCGTCTCGGAGACCTCAACAACGGTTGGAACGTGGCGCTGACGACCTTGATGAACGAGCGTGCCGCGATCGGTGCGGGCGGCGGCGGTGGCGGCGGGATCAACCTGTACGCACGGGTCATCGAGATGGTTCGCCATCTCGGGATCGGCAACGACCCTGTGGTACGCGATCGGCTCGCCGATCTCATCATCCACGGCCGCGTGTCGGGCTACAACAACCAACGGGCGATGGACAAGATCAAGGCCGGGCAGTTGCCGGGCCCGGAGATGAGCATCGCCAAGTTGGCCGGCACCATGAACATGCGCCGCTTGGGAGACTTCGTGTCGCACGTGCTGGGCCCGAAGTTGATCGCCGACACCGGCGAGTGGGGTACCTACGCGTGGAGCATGTTGTTGCTCGGCACACCGGGCGGCCGCATCGCCGGAGGTAGCGACGAGATCATGCGCAACATCGTCGGCGAGCGCGTGCTGGGGCTGCCCAAGGAGCCCGGCATCGATTCGAAGTCTCCGTTCCGCGAGTTGAAGGTCGGGACGCAGACGCAGTAACTGCTCGTTCAGCCGAGCAGCGGTCGCGGGGGAAGTTGTCGCTCGCCCTCGCGGGTGCGCTTGATCTCGTACAGACCGGAGATGCTGCCGAGCGTGACAAAGGCATCCCAGAGCTTCAGCGCTTCTTCGCCGGTGGGCGCCGGCGACAGCACCGGACCGAAGTAGGTGGCCTGGGCACCATCGATGACCACGATGGGGATGCCGACCTCTTTGCCGACGATGTCGTAGGCCCGTTGTGTCGACTCCTCGATGACCGCGTCCCAGCTCGAATCGCCGCCGGCCTCGATGATGTCGGCGGGCAGGCCTGCCGCAGCAATGACTTCCGGCAGGCGCAGCATGTGCTCGTCGTCGTCGTGGTGGATGAACGCACCGAGAGCCGTGTACAGCTTACCGACCGCGGCGTTTCCGTGGTGCTGTTTGGTGGCCGCCAAGATCCGCATCGCCGGGTGCTGATCGTCGAGCTTTTCGCGGATCCAGTCATAACCAGGATTGGTCTTGTTGTGAAATCTCAAGCTGAACAGCTGCCAGGTGATCTGCAGGCCGCGCAGCCCGGCCACCTCGACCACCCATCTCGACGTGATCCATGTCCACGGACAGGACGGGTCGAAGTAGAACTGCACTGCGTTCGATATCGCAGTGGCTGGGGTAGACACGGTTGTCTCGGGGTTCGCGATGGAGCTGGGGATGTTTGAACTCATTGCCGTCGACCCTACCCAGTCCCTACGACGGCGAGGCGCGGCCTAGGTATCTAGTTGTCACGCCGGCGCCGCGGTGTGCAGACCGTGCTCGTTGGCCCAACGTGCGACGTCGCGTCGTTCCAATGCTGCGGCCAGCAATTCGGGGAACGCCTCCGGTGTGCAGGCCAGCGCTGGCACACCGAGTTCGGCGAAGATGGCAGCTTGGGCGTGGTCGTACGCTGGAGCACCTTCATCGCTGAGCGCCAACAGCACGACGACGGTGACGCCGGCCTGTGTCAGCGCTGCCACGCGGTCGTGCAGCAGCGCGGTGTTGCCGCCCTCGAACAGGTCGCTGACCAACACCAGGACGGTGTCGGCAGGGCGGGTCACCAACTGTTGGCAGTAGCCGATGGCCTGGGCGATATCGGTGCCGCCACCGAGTTGCACACCGAATAGCACGTCGACCGGGTCGTTCAGCATCGGGGTCAGATCGGCGACGGCGCTGTCGAATGCGATCACGCTGGTTCGCAACGCCGGCATCGACGCCAGCACCGCACCGAACACAGCGGCATACACGACGCTGTCGGCCATGCTGCCCGACTGGTCGATGGCCACGATCACGTCGCGCGACAGGCTGCGCTGCCGGCGGCCGAAGCCGATCAGGCGCTCGGGCACGACGGTGCGTTGTTCGGGAAGGTAGTGACGCAGATTGGCATGAATGGTGTGGGCCCAGTCGATGTCGCTGAGACGCGGCCGGCGGCTGCGCTGGCTGCGGGCGAGCGCGCCATGAATCGCTTGCCTGGTGCGCGAGGCCAGACGCTGCTCGATCTGTTCGACGACCTGTGACACCACCTGGCGAGCGGTTGCTCTGGTGGCGTCGGGCAGCAGTTTGTTGAGCTCCACCAGCAGGGTGACGAGATGCAGGTCGGGCTCGACCGCGCGCAGCATCTCCGGCTCGAGCAACAGTTGGCGCAGGTTGAGGCGATCGATTGCGTCGCGCTGGAGAACCTGCACCACCGACGTCGGGAAATACCGACGGATGTCGCCGAGCCACCGTGCGACGGACGGCGCGGACGAGCCAAGGCCACCTGCACGACCGCCTCCCCCGCGCTTGGCCGGTTTGGTGTCGTAGACCGCGGCCAGCGCGGCATCGATCCGGGCATCGTTGCCGTCGAGTTGGACGCTGGTCGCGCCTCGCCCATCACTCGACTCCGGTGCCCCGGCATCGGCGCTGTCATCGGCGCCGCCGAGCACCATCCTCCACCGCCGCAACCGCTCGGGATCGCTGACCAGGGTGCGCCCAGCCGCGGGCGATGAGAGATTTGCAGTGCCTGGCGGATGATCGCTCATATCACCGGGACTCCGAGCAGTTGGCGCACGGTCGCGAGCGCAGCGGTGGCTCGGTCGGCGTCGACGTCGCTGCCGAAGCCCGACCACGTCGACGTGCCTTCGTGGGCGATCAACAGACCAAGCTGGCGGCGCTCGCCGGGCTCGAATGCACCGAACGTTCGGCGCAGCAGCGGGGCGGTGGCGACGAATGCGTCGGGGGCCAACGACGACACCCATCCGTCGATCACCTCGAGCAACTCGCCATCGTGCACCAGCACCGTGCCGCTACCGGCCAAGAAGCCTTCCACGAACGCCGCACCCACCGCCGGCGTGGTGCCGACCGACAGAGCACGCGACAGCCGCGCGCCCACCATCGAGCGGTTCCACGCGCCACCGTCGTGCAACAGCCGCGTGGCGCGGCCCTGTACGAGACCGTGCACGTCGCCTCGCTCTGCGACAATGGTCAACACCGCCGGCCACTCTGCCCGGCGGGCAGGATGGTCGACGAGCGCCAGCGCAGCTTGCACGCCGGCCAACCGCTCGACCATTGCCGCCGCAGCATCGTCGTCGAGCGAGCGGCACGCCATCACGACACCGGCCACGACGCGCACGACCAAACCGTCGAACACCGCACGCAACGCACTGGCGTCGGTGCCGCGCACGTCGCCGTAACGCAGCGCTCTGGCAAGCGGCCCGAGGGTGTCGATGACCTGCACGATGTCGGGATCGTGAGCGGCTTGCGCTTCGACCCGGGCCACGACTGGTTGAACGACGTCGGGGAGGTCGGCGAGCAAGGCCATGTCGAGCACGGCGACGAGATCAGCCAGCGCCTCGACCGAGAGGGCCCGCTCGAGCAGGCGATGCGTCGCCGCAGCCTGCACGGTCGTGCCATGAGCCGAGAGCTCGATGACTCTGATCGTCTGTTCCGGCTCCCACAACAGTCGCCACGTCTCACGAAACGTGCCGCTGCTGCCGCGACCTTCTTCCACGGTTCCCCAATAGACCCCGAGGGCACGCAGCCGATGCAGCAGCACCGACCGTCCCCGGCCGTTCGGCATGCGCACGTCGAGCTCGACCGTCTGTGTGGTTGCTGCCGGCTTCAACCGAACCTTGCGTTGTTGGGCGGCGAGATCACGCGCCAACGGAACTTGCGGGGCGTCGTCGGGGACCTCGCCGATCGCATCACCGACGATCAACTCGCGATCGATCAAGCTCATGCCGGTGGCGCCGGCCATCACCGTGTCGGCAGCGTCGAGCACCTCGGCCAACCCGGGCCGTGGACGATTTCGCAGTGCGGCCAGTGTGGTGGCGGCCCGGGTCGCGGCGATGAGGTCGTCGGGCGACGCCGACATGCCACGGTCGCGCAGCAATCGGGCGGCACCGACGAACCATTGGGTGACGCCGATTTCACCTGGGTGCCTGAACACGTGCGCGTACCAACCCGGGCTGCGCACACCGGCGCCGTAGCCACTGGCCGCGGCTAGGCGGCGATGTGTCCACGGAACCCAGCACAACCCGACCTTGACCCGCGCCATACCACGCAGTGTCTGGGTATCGACCGCGGCGGCCGGCAGGGGTTCGGCCAGCGCCGGCACGTGCCACGCACCGCACACGACCGCGATCCGTTCGTGCCCATCGGCAGCCGCTCGCCGCAATACCTGTCGCATGTGCGCCTCGCGCTGTGCTTCGCGACGTGTCGCGGCCTCTCGCCCACCGCGGACAGCCGTCATCGCCTCGGCTACCGAATCGAACGCCGGCGCGCCATCGCCGCGGTGCTCGATGACGTCGTCCCACCAGCGCTCGGGGTCGGGATCGCCTGCCGCCTCGGCCAGAGCGGCGAGCGGGTCCCCAATGGCCATCGACAGGTCCAACTCTTCGTCGCCGTCAGCACGCCCGGCAAGCGTGTGCTGCATCGGCAGGTCGATCGCCCGCACCACCACATCGTGTCGCTGCGCCCAGGTGAATGCTTGCCACTCCGGGCTGAACTCGGCGAACGGCAGGAACGCTGCGCGCTGCGGGTGATCGACGACATACCCGAGCAACGCCACCGGTGGGACGAGGTGCTGGTGACCGACCCACGCCAGCGCCGCCTCGCAGTCGGCCGGCAGCTCGACGAGCACGGCCGTGGGTTGCAGGGAATCCAGGGCGCGCACAACCGAACGTGCTGATCCAGGCCCGTGGTGGCGGATCCCCAGCAGCTTGACGGTGGCGGTCATCTCGTCAGACCATCACAGCTCGCGACAGGCGTCGTAGAAGTCGCCCCAACCATTGCGGTCGCGCACGACTGCTTCGAGATATTCGCGCCACGCGACCGCGTCGTGCACCGGGTCTTTCACCACGGCACCGACGATGCCGGCCGCCACGTCGGCGGCGTTGAGTTGGCCGTCGCCGAAGTGGGCCGCCAGCGCCAGGCCGTTGGTGACCACCGAGATCGCCTCGGCGGTCGACAGCGATCCACTGGGAACCTTCAAGCTGACCCGGCCGTCCTCGGTCGCGCCACTGCGCAGTTCGCGAAAGACGGTGACCACCCGGCGGATCTCCTCGTCGGCGGCCGGCACCTTCGGTAGGCGGAGGGCAACACCCATCTCGGCAACTCGTCGCTGCACGATGGCAACCTCCTCGTTGGGATCGGCGGGCAGCGGCAGCACAACCGTGTTGAACCGGCGGCGCAAGGCCGCCGACAAGTCGTTGATGCCGCGGTCACGGTCGTTGGCCGTGGCGATGAGGTTGAAACCCGGCACAGCCTGGACCTCGCCGGCCAGCTCGGGAACGGGCAACGTCTTCTCGCTGAGCACGGTGACCAGCGCATCCTGCACGTCGCTGGGCATGCGGGTGAGCTCTTCGACGCGCACGATCGACCCGGCCCGCATCGCCCGATACACCGGACTGGGCACCAGGGCCGCTTCGCTGGGACCCTCGGCGAGCAGACGAGCGTAGTTCCACCCGTAGCGCAGGCTTTCTTCGGCGGTGCCGGCGGTGCCCTGCACCAACAACGTCGAGTCGCCGCTGATTGCCGCGGCCAGATGCTCGCTGACCCACGTCTTGGCGGTGCCGGGCACACCGAGCAGCAGCAAAGCTCGATCGGTGGCAAGCGTCGCGACAGCAATCTCGATCAGTCGACGCTGGCCGACGTACTTCGGGCTGATCACCGTGCCGTCAGGCAGCGTGCCTCCGAGCAGATACGTGACGACAGCCCAAGGCGAGAGTCGCCAACTTGGCGGCCGCTCGCGCTCGTCGGAGGCACCCAGCGCGGCGAGCTCATGGGCGAACTCGTGCTCGGCGTGCGGTCGAAGAACTGTGTTGGACGTGGACGACGTAGACGATGTAGACGGCGAACTCATTGTCTCTCCAATTCGACGAGCATCTGACGACGAAGGCTGACAAGATCGGCCAGGGCGAATGCCAGGCCGATTGATGGCAGCGACGGATCGACGCGACCGATGGCCTCGCCGAGCTCGGGTAACGACGCCGGATTGATGCGTGCCACCACATTGATCAAGACCGCTCGATGGCTGATGCCGAATACACCAGATGACAGACCGCCGGCGATCGTGTGGGCGGCCTGCTTGGGCGACGCCCACAGCACCGGGAGCAGATCGGGCACGATCGCCAACTCGGGCAGTTCGCCGAGTGCTTCCATCACCGCCGGCTTCTTCGCCGCGCACGCCAATCGCGGCGACCAATCGATCATCCATGGCCCCAACGGGCCGGCTGCCACGACGACACGAGCGTGCCTCGTTGCATCGGTTCGATGCCGAGCCAGCATCGGCACGACCAACTCGGGCGCCAAGCGGTGACCCGTCTGGATCACCGAGAGCATCCATTCGTCCTCCAGCACCGGCCAATCGCTGACGACCCTGCGCCATGTTGCGGTCGACGAGAACGGTGTGACGGGGCGGGGATCGTCGTCGGGCGGCTCGAGCAGCCGCGCCCTGGGACCGGGCAACACACCGGCACGCTGCGCCACCGCGCATCCCGCCACTTGTTGCAACAACCGTTGTGATGCCGTGGGTTGCGGGTCGTCGGCGGCAAGGTCGGCAAGCCCGCCCGTCGGTGGCGACGGAGGGTCCCGCCGGTCGGTGCCGAGCAGGGCGACCGTGACCATCTCGCGCCAGTAGTCGGCAACCGTTCCGGTCACGACGCCGCCTTGACGAACGACGACTCGGCGACGGGCCCGATGTCGACGGCGCGGTCCGCAAGGTGCACCGTCAACGGCACGAGACCTGCAGGAGTCCATTCCGCCATCACGATCGCCGGGCGGCCGGCGCTGCAGGCCAACAGCGTGCCGACGATCGAGCCGTCGACGAGCGGCAGGGATCCGGTGGAATCCGTCAGCAACCAACGCCCGCCCGAGCGAGTTGGTGCAGCAACGACACACAGTGGATACCGCTCGAGCCACGGCTCAGCAGCCAGAGCGCGCCCGATCTGATTGCAGGCCTCGGTGATCGACGAACCGACGATCCGCTCCGCCGGCTGCGTTTCGCCGTGGCGCGGACCCATCAACACGCGCAGCGCCACAGCGCCGGGATAGCGGAACAGGTCGGCATGCACCTGCGTGCCGACGACGAACGAGGTGTCAAGGCTCTGCTGGAACGCGGCAAACGACAACACCATCGCCCACTCCCCCGACGCCGCGCCACGCAGCCAGATGCGTCGAACCTCGATTCGGTCTTCACGGGTATCGCTGCGACCCATAGTCACCCAACGGTCGGTCTCGGGAACACCGGCCAACACGTTGGCCTGGCGGACCTGCCACCCGATCGTCGCCGCGACAGAATCGGCCAACGAAGGTGGTAGCGCGCCGAGATGCCGACCAGACGTGGCCAACAGATGCAGCACGCCAAGTTCGGCGAGCACCCGTGCGTGCCAATCGGGGTGAGCGCCGACCAATCCGGCGAGGCGTCGCACTCGATTGGCCAGCCCGCCGACCTGGGCATCGATCAAGCGCGCCGCCAAACCATCCCAAGTCTTGTAGCTGGCGAGCGATGGATCGGCAAGGCCGGTACGGACGCGGTCGTCGAGCCAACGATCGAGCTCGGCGAGGCCGGCCGACATGCGGGCGATGCGGTCGTCGCGGGTCTCGTTGGGCTCGAGGAGTGGGAACGGTGGCAGCACTGCCTGCGGTGCGGCAACTGTTTGGCCGGACGCGTCGACAGGTGGTTCTGGCGCCGGTTCCACCACACTCGGTGCCTCGGCAGTGGCCCGTCGTTTGGCGATCCATGTTGCCGCGAACGACGGTGGGGAGCCTTCGCCAACTTGGCCTCCAGCCCACAACAACAACAACGCGAGAGCATGTTTGCAGGGAACGATTCGGCTGGGGCAGCTACAGCGAAAGGCCACGTCGACGTGGTCGACGGCACATTCATATGGCTCGGCGCTGGTGCCGACGCAGCGTCCCCACAGGGCCCGCGAATCGTAGCCGGTGCTGGTCCATCTGGCCGGAACGGCCAGTGGTTGCGCGGCCGCGACCGACGATGGCCGCGGCGCCAACGCCAACACCTGCTCGACTTGCCAACGACCTGTACTCACCGCTGTCACCGTAGTAAAGGGGTGCTACAAGATCTCCAAAACGGCAACCGAGCAACAGCTCACCGAGAACTCCGTCTCGGCGAGCGGCCGCTCTGTCTCGTCAACTCATGTGCCCGTCAGCTCGGCGCTGCGGTCAGCACGACCTTCAACGCACCTGTGTTGGCTGCGTTGCCGAACACCTCGTAGGCACGCTCCATCTCGTCGAGTTGGAAATGGTGAGTGATCAATCGGCCGGCATCCAGCTGGCCGGCGCCGATCAGGCGCAGCAACGTTTGAGTCGAATAGGCGTCGACGAGGCCGGTCGTGATCGTCACATTGCGAATCCACAGATCCTCGAGGTGCAACGTCGCCGGAACTCCA
>JANMQX010000221.1:0-1888 GCA_031370745.1 Ilumatobacteraceae bacterium | reverse complement strand
GACCGCGAGCAGGAGATCGTGCGCATGCGATTCGGCCTCGACGACGGCCAGGCCCGCACGCTGGAGGACGTTGGCAAAGAATTCGGTGTCACCCGCGAACGCATTCGCCAGATCGAGGCCAAGACCTTGGCAAAGCTTCGTCACCCGATGCGCAGCCAGCGTTTGAAGGAGTTTTTGGAGGAGGAGTGACGAACCGGATTTGCTATCCTCGTCAACGCCTTCCGAGATAGCTCAGTTGGCAGAGCAGCTGACTGTTAATCAGCGGGTCGCAGGTTCGAGCCCTGCTCTCGGAGCGAAAAGCCCACGTCCCGCCTCGCGCGGGTCGTTGGCCTTTTCAGGCACGTTGCCACATGCACGAGCCAAATATGGGGGGGTTGCTCAGTGGTTAGAGCAGGGGGCTCATAACCCCTGGGTCGCGGGTTCGATCCCCGCCCGCCCCACTACGTTTAGCAGGGATGATCTCAAATTTCACGAACACGCACGGCTCAAAACCACCGATTGGTCACGGATGGGTCACGAGCCATCCGATACAACCCAGTTCGGCAGGCGTAGCGCGCTTCCTCGGTGTTCAATTGGACAACGTTGTACGGCTCGGAAGTCGGTTCTTCATGTCTTCGACGGACATCACGTGTGCCGTGGACGCCGCGAGAATCGCCAGCGTCGCCCGGTGGACGTCAGCCGCTGCCATCTCTCCAAACCCGAGATCCGGGTAGTCGAAGGTCGCCGTCGCATCCGACAGAAACACGACCTTGTAGTCGCGGAAGAGCGCATCGCGAGCCGTCGCGTGGCAGCAATTCTCGGTAGTTGTCCCTGAGATGATCACCGTGTCGACGCGCCACCCGCGCAGGATCATGTCCAGATCCGTTCCGAAGAAGCCGCTGTACCGGTGCTTCTCGATGACATGCTCACCGGGTCGCGGGGCCAGTGCAGCGTAGATCTCCACTCCGCGAGTTCCCTCGGCCAGTGCGTCACCCCGGGCAATCACAGGCGAGAACGAGAACAGCCCCAGATCGCTCCCGTCACGGCGATGTACATGCGTCGTATAGATCACATTGACGCCCGCCTCACGGCAGGCGCTCAACGCCTCGACGAGCTTGGGCACCATCTCGCGCGCCGCAGGTGTTTCCAGCGGCGCGTGCTCGGCGACGAAGTCGTTCTCCATGTCAACGACGATCATGGCTGTGCGCTGCGGGTCCAATTGGTCGATTTCCACCATGCCGCACAGATTGCCCTGATGGTTGAGTGTGTGCAAGGGCGTTGCGGAGATTCGTAGCGTCTGAGGGTCTGGCCGGTGGTCTCTCGAATGCCCTGTCGTCGCCACGTGAGTGGTGGTCGCTTCCGAACGATGTGGCTGCCGGTCGGGCTCTCGTTGCGGTGCGGCTCGAAACAGGAACGGCATCAGATCCCTCATCAGGTATGTCCCACCGTGGCAATCAACCATGTCAACAAGTGAGGAGGACATGGTCTGCCCCGGTGATCGCGCGATCGGGATAGTTGAATCTCGGGCACTGATGAGGAGCTCATCGTGCCAAGGAGGTACCCGGTCGAGTCCCGACGCAAGGTCCTCGATCTGATCGAGGCTGGCAAGTCGGTCGCTGACATTGCTGCGCAGCTCGGGATCACGGCGCAGATCCATCTTCGAGTACCTTGAGATCTTCCACAACCGGCAACGCCGACACTCATCGCGCGGGATGCTCACCCCGATCGAATACGAGCGCCGTCACGCCGACAACCCAGCCCGCGATCAAGCAAGCTGACCGCGCGAAACCCAGGGCACACGAGAGCAGTCACGCGACCCAGGGCGGTTCAACCCTCCACCAACTGAACAAAGGAACATCGTGGACATCACCGAATTCGAACGTTCACTCACCGCCGACGGATACGTCGC
>JANMQX010000202.1:0-2430 GCA_031370745.1 Ilumatobacteraceae bacterium | reverse complement strand
GAAGCCGATCTCGTCGATGATGATGAGCTCGTTGCGGCAGATCTGTTCAATGGCGCGGCCGACGGTGTTGTCGGCGACGGCGCGGTAGAGGTGCTCGACCAGGTCGACGGCGGTGAAGTAGCGGACCTTGTAGCCGGCGGTCACCGCGGCGCGCCCGAGGCCGATCAGGTAGTGGCTTTTGCCGGTGCCGGCCGGGCCGACGATGCACAGGTTGACGGCTTGGTGGATCCACTCGAGGGTGATCAGGTAGTCGTTGCTGGCACGGCTGATCGAGGACTCTGCGAGGTTGAACTCGTCGAGGGTCTTGTGGACGGGGAACCGTGCGACGGTCATCCGGTTGCGGGTGTTCGACGCGTCTCTGGCGGTGATCTCGGCGTCGATGAGGTTGCGCAGGATCTCTTCTGGCGCCCATCGTTGCGCTTTGGCGGTGGCGAGCACGTCGGGTGCTTGGCGGCGGATCGTGGACAGCTTCAATCGTTTCAGACCGGCCTCGAGGTCGGCGTCGAGTGGGATCGGTGTGCGGCTCATGCGAGGTTCTCGATTCGATAGGCGTCGAGCGAACGAATCTCGCTGGAGGGCAGACTGATCACGACGCGGTCACCGGCGTCTGCGGGTTCTTGTGCGGCGGGTCCGATGGCCAGGATCGAGCGGACATCACCGGCTCGGAAGCGACCGAACCGGGCTGCTCGGGTGATTGCTTTGGTGACGGCGTCTGGTCCGTGGGCGGGGAGGAGATCGGCGACGATCTCGATGATCTCTTTGCTCATCGTGGCGACACCCGCGGCTGCGCCTTGACGGATGAACGCCTCGGCCGGTTCGCCCAGGGCGAGGAACTCTCGCTCGGCATCGGAACGGGCGCGTGGGCCCCGTGATGCAGGTTTGCGTGGTGTCGGGTAGTGCTCGTCCAACACCGATGCTTCACCGGCCGCGAGCTACACATGTTCAGCGACGACATCACCATCAGGGCCGTAGATACGAACGCGGCCGTCGTGGGTGACGACTTCGACATGTCGGCCGACGAGACGGAACGGGACCGAGTAACGCACCGACGCGACCCGCACCGTTGACAGCTTGTCGACCTTGCGGACCTCGACTCGTCCGATGCGCGGGCGCAGCATCGGCAACCCGCGTAACACGTCGCGCTCAACGACCAACCGTTCGGCTGGGATGGCGCAGATCTCGGAGTGCTCGATGGCGTTGACCTCGACGCACCATGCTGCGGCGGCCTCGTTCAACACGTCGAGGTCGTCGCTGTCAGGCAACACCAGATCCGACTTGGCGTAACCAACCAGGTTCTCGACGATGCCTTTGGACTCGGGGTCGGCGGGGTGGCAGAAGTCGGGGCTGAACCGGTAATGCGTCGCGAAGCGGACGTAGTCGACCGTCGGGATCACCACGTTGGTCACCGTCCCCGCTTTGAGGCAACCCATCCGGTCGGCGAGCACCTTCGCCGGCACGCCATCGAGTTGTTCGAAGCACTCCGCCAACATCGCCAGTGTCGTGGCCGATTGCTCGTCGCGTGCGACACGCACGAACCGGAACCGCGACCACGCCAACACCGCACAGAACACCTTCAACCCCGACGGCAACAACCCCCAATCGATCGCCAGGACATCACCCGGTGACCAGATCGCCGGCCGTCGCTGATGCCGGCCCTGCACGGCGCGGAACTCCTTCTTCGCCTCGGCGACCAACCGCCGGAAGTTCCGCGGCGATCCCGTGTAACCGGCGGCGCGGGCGATCGGCAACAACCGCTTCGCCGACATCCGCCCCTTGGTCTCGCCGATCTTGTCGGTCACGACCGTGCGCGCGATGTCGGTGTTCTTGGCCACCGGCGCCCGCTGCGCACGCTCCTCGTCGAGCACACCCTGACGGTGTGCTTGGACCTTTCGTTTCACCGTCTTCGGGTCGACACCGCACATCGCGGCTGCTCCCCGATACGTGCCCACGCTCTCAAACGCGGCAATGCAATCCATGTTCTTCCTCGCTGTCAACAATGTAAGCAACCCCTCGGGCGGATAGATCGGATCTGACTTGGCGTCGATCACGATCACCGCCCGAGGCGGCCACAAGTGGGATACCTAACTCACCACCGCGAGGACTTTTCCTGGCCACCAGCGAGGACTATGACATGGCCAGGGACACTCAGGTCCACGGTCATACGACTGCACACGACCCGAACCGTGGATGGCTCGACTGGGTGCCCACGGACCTGACCCAGTTCGCCAAAATCGATGCGACGCTGCGACACACGCGCTTCACCCCACCGGGCCACTCCGTATCCGTAGTCGGAATCGACCCAGGGTTGTGGGAACGCTCGAAACGGGGGCAGCTGCATGCCCTCGTGGTCCAGACGTAGGAGGCGAGCTGGGTCCAATGACCATTAGTTGTCGCCTTGCGAACAGACGTTCGATCGCGCGACACTGATCG
>JANMQX010000179.1:0-30528 GCA_031370745.1 Ilumatobacteraceae bacterium | reverse complement strand
GGCGATCCGCTCGGTGATCGCAATCGCCTGCGACGGGTCGTCGACCAGGCCGCTCCAGCGGATGTAGCCGCCCATGATCCCCATCAGACGGTCGTCGACGGGCTCGTTGTGCACGATGACCTTGGTGCTGCCTTCGAGCAGCGCGCCGAGCTCGACGTAAAAACTGCGCAGCCATTGGCCAAGATCGTCGACGCCCGTGAACGGCCGGTGTAGATATGGAAGGGCGAGCTCGTCGTAGTTGTGGAGGTTGTGCGGGGCCGGAATGATGCTGATGAGGCAGCCGAACCCGTTCTCGCGCAGCCAGATGATCTCTTCCTGGCGACGAACCCGACGATGGTTGTCGCCGTAACCGCCCGGGCGCTCGCACACGGCCAGCTTGTCCTTCATGATCCAGGTGAAGTTGCGGGGGGTGATGCCCAACGCCCATTTGCCTCGAAGCCGCGGCGGCATCAGCACATCCCTCCATCAGGCGCAAACATTCGGAATGCGAGGTTATCGGCTCGGCGTCGCCGATTTTTCGCCCAGCAGCTGTAATCGTTGGTGCGATCGTTGAACTCGCCGTCCGGCACCGAGGTCGCACCCCGTGGCCTGCCCGCCGGCGACCCGCAGCACCCGCTCGACGGTCGCCGCGTCTGGGGGGTGCTCGTCCGTCAGCCAGCGGCGCACGGCCCGCCTGGCCAGCGGCAGCGGCGCCGCGGACAACTGCTTGGCGTCGGTCGGATCGATCGCTGCCGCCAGTTCATCCAGCAGATCACTGTCGTCGCGCAGCAGATCCGCTTGACGGGTCAACACGGGCACGAGATCACGCCCGGCGAGCTGGTTCATTTCCGGAAGGAGCTCGTGGCGAACCCGATTGCGCAGGAAGACCGGATCGCGGTTCGATGGATCGTCGACGGTTGTCATCCCCAATGTTTGACACAGCCTGACCGTCTCCATCCGGCGTAGTGCGAGAATGGGCCGTCGTGGCCCTGGCCGCATCGCCGCGAGCCCGGTGCTGCTGGCGCCGCGCATCAGGTTGATCAGAACGGTCTCGGCCTGGTCATCGGCGGTGTGACCGGTCATGACGTCGTCCGGCAACACTGCGTAGCGGGCCTCGCGAGCTCGGGCTTCGAGGTTCGCGCCAGCAACCAGTTGGACCCTCTCGGAGCGAAAACTCGCCCCAAATCGGGCGGCCGCTGCTTCGACGACCTCGCTCTCCTCATCTGATCCGCGGCGCAGCCCGTGATCGACGTGGACCACGGCCACAATGCAGCCGGCGGCCACGGCCAACGCCATCAACGACATCGAATCGGCGCCACCCGAAACAGCGCAGGTGACCTGCGTGCCGGGCGCTGGAAACGTGCATCTGGCCAGCACGTTCAGGGTGGCCGGCTCGATACCTGTGCCGACGTCGGCGTCAGCCAACGAGCGCGCCCATCCGGTCGAGCCATCGCTGCGGGTTTCGGATCTCCTCCAGCGACGGCAGGTTGAGCGCGCTCTGCCAGCAGACGTCGACCGCCCGTGGGCCTCCCTCGGCCTCGATCGCGGCGATGAATCGCTCGCCGGCCGCGTACTGGTTGAGCTTGCCCTCGATACCGGTCAGTCGCAGGATGAGCTTCGTCAGGGGGTTGGTCCGCTTTCGGCGTGCCTGCAAGACGGCCGAGAATCTGCTGGCCGAGGGCACCAGATCTCCGGCCGCTCGGCTCATGGTGACGTCACCGTGGCCTTCGAGTAGTGACATCAATCCGGCGATCTGCTGAATCACGTCGCGTTGCTCGGCCGAAGCGATCAATCCAAAAACACCGCTATCGCGAACCTGCTGACGGGCTCGATCGCGATCGTTGAATGCCTCGCGGATCGCCTCGGCGATGCGATGTGGATCGGGGTTGGCCATCCGCACACTGACGTCGACCAGATCCGTGAAGTGCGCTTTCATCCACGGCACCCCGGTGAACTGGGCCCGGTGAGTCAACTCGTGGAGCAGCACCCAGGTGCGGAACTCATCGGGATCGAAGCCGAATCGCTTCTCTATCGCGTCCAGGTTGGGTCCGACCATGTACACCGCGTCATCGTCGTCGCGCCCGACCAGCAGATCGTACTGACCGAGAACACGCGTGCTCATCCAACCGAGCAGCGCTCCCAGTTCGGCGCCCACAAGTTGGCTGCTGATGCCCGTCGCGAAACCGTTCGACGGCATCTTCGCCGACCACTCGTCGAGCACCGGTGCAAGCAGGTGTTGAAACGAATCGATGTTTGCCCGGATCCAGTCGGGCCGATCGATGAACTGCACGAGTGCCGGGCCAGCAAGGGATCGCAGGCCGGTTGTCTCTTCGATCTGATCCTCGAGCTGGGGGATCATGTGTCCGAAGTCGACCACAGCCGCGCCACCTACATCTGGGTGACGCCCGGCGATGCTCGTGGCAATCTGCTCGGCGCGTCGCCAGTCGATTGGAGACCTAGCGGCTGCCACGACGACCCGTTTACTCTTCCCGGTTCCGCTTGGAAGGGAACTGCGAGGCGGTGATCTTCTTGAGATAGCCAGCGATCAAACCGACGACAGCAAGGATCGAAACTGCGAGCAGAATGAGCCCGAGCCAGTAGTGGAAGATGACCGCTGTCATGCCGGCCAGCGTAGCTGGCGAAGGTTGCTGCGGCTCAGCCGATGCGACCGTCGCCGTCGAAGTCTTCGTTGAAGCACTGCTCGATCCGCGACAGCAAACCAGGGGGCATCTCGTCGTTGCGACACTTGGCGGCGATCACCGTGCGCAGTTCGGCTTGGAAATCGAACGCCTGCAAGCAGTCGGTACAACCTTCGAGGTGGGCATGAATCGCGTGGTGGCCGTCCTCTGACAAGGCATTGTCGAGAAAGGCCTCGAGCTCTCGAATGGTTTCGTCGCAGTCATCCATTGGTCGGTTCTTTCACATGCTCGTCTTCGCCTGCCGCGATGAGGCCGCGCTGCTCGGCAAAGTCGTACAACTTCTTGTGCATCGCTTTTCTTCCCCGATGTAGTCGTGACATCACGGTGCCGATCGGTACATCGACCATTTCAGCGATCTCCTTGTAGGAGAAGCCTTCGACATCCGCAAGCAGGACGGGGACTCGGAACGCCTCCGGCAGCTCCTCGAGCGCTGTCTTCACCTCTTCGTCGGTGAACAGTTCGAACAACGTGTCTTCCGCGCTGTGGGTCATCGCCCCCAGGTTGCCGACCCGGCGATACAGGTAAAGATCCTCGACGTCGTCGAGGTCGGTTTCCTGTGGACGACGCTGCTTGGCGCGGTACGTGTTGATGTACTGGTTGGTCATGATGCGATACAGCCACGCTCGCAAGTTGGTGCCCTCTTCGAACCCCTCGTAGCTGCGGTAGGCACGAAGATATGTCTCCTGCACAAGGTCTTCTGCGTCGGAGTTGTTGCGGGTCATGCGCAACGCAGCGCTGTACAGCTGTGGTGCGTACTGCATCGCCTGACTCGAGAACTCGGCCCGATCTGCCACGTGGCGACCCTAGCCGCGGTGCCTCCATCCCCGCCCCTCCGCGTCTCGCCGTCTCTGCGAGTGCCAGCCGCCCACGCTGCGCGGCTGTGGTGCTTGGGCGCGAAATCGGCAGCGTCAGGCGTGCTTTCGCGCCCGGAGGGCGTGCCTGGGCGCGAAATCGGCAGCGTCAGGCGTATTTTCGCGCCCAGGCAGGTTGTCAGGCGGGGGCGTCAGCGAGGGGTTTGGGTTGGCGCTCGACAAACTCGTCGACGGCTGCCACGAAACGTTCGAGCATGTCGGCCAGCACCGGCCGCTCTTCAGGCGTGAATGCGCCCAGCATGTGAGCCATCAGCAATCCTCGCCTGGCATTGACGTCGGCGTGCCGCGAACGCCCGGCACCGGTGATCTCGACCATCACAACCCGCCCGTCGCCGTCGTTCGGGGTGCGAACCGCAAGACCAGAGATGACTAGGCGTTGTACGGCGCGAGTCGCTGTCGAAGGATCGATTCGCAGCGCCTCGGCGAGATCGCTCATACGCCACGACGGTTGTCTGGCGAGGAGGTCGAGCGAATCCCTCTGACCCTGCTCGAGTGCCTCATCGCCGGTGCCCAGCAGATAGTCGCGCAGCGCTCCCATTGAGGCGCCGCGGCGAATCTGCACCCACGATCTCCCGATCTGCACGGCGAGGTCGTACATCTCGCGCTGGTGCAGGTCGACGGAGGACGTCATGAAGACGCAGGGTAAGGCGTGAGCTGTCTGCCCTGGGAGTCGGAACACACCCCGGCTCGAGACGAGAGCGATGCACGTGTTCGAGAGCCAAGCTGCAGCACGTCCTGCAGTGAATCTGGAATGGCCGTGACCGATCCTTTCACAAGGATCATGGCGCTGTTCTACACCGGGATCGGGTGTCATTTGCACTGTGGAGCTTGCGGTGCAAGGGCCCATCCGGCGATGAGATCGGCATACGCCTGCTTCGCCTCGGTCGTCTTGAGATGAACTCCGTCTTTTGACATCCCGGCGATGTTGGGGACGAAATCCGCCCAATAGCCCACCGAGACGTTGGGGTACTTGCACGGCAAGGCCACGATTCGAGCGTTGTTGCCGTCGACCCACGCCAGATTGGCGCGCACTGTGAGGAACCACACCGTCTTGACCTCGTTGGGCGGGAGGTTGGCCATGATCGCCGCGAACGTCTCGTCGGAAACCTCGCCGTTGGTGCCGATGTGAATCACGACGATGTTGCCGAGTTGTGCAGCGGCGCGCAGATGGGCGAGAACATCGACCAACTCTTTGCCTTGCCGGCTCTCGGCAGCGTCGACCTTGAATCCTTTCGCTTCCAACTGAGACTTGGCGCCGAGCATCACGGACTCTCCAATGGCGTACGGGGGTCGCTGGTCGACGGGGATGGTCGTGGTGGTCGTGGAAGAAGACGATGTCGTCGAGTTGGTGGTTTGCGGCGTCACCACGGCGCCGCCACCGTCGGACGTCGGGACGACAGTGTCGACAGGCGATGAATCCTGCGGCGAAGGCGACGGGCTGGTTCGGGTCGCGTTGGCGAGATCGCATTCGACCTGGCCGACGCACCGGTTCGGGGCCAACGCGATGCTGACGCCGGCGAAACCGACGATACCGGCCACGACCAACGACGCGATGATCACGCGCCGTCGCCGTTGAACCAAGCCGGGAGAGGCCGATCGCGGCCGCCGGCGATCGCGCAACATCTCTCCGATCCGACCCTGGCGGATCGGCAGCTCGACGTACCGGTAGCTGGCCTCGGTGATCGGCAGCGTCAGCGCTATCGCCAAGATGAACTCCGCAGGCTTCAGTGCCAGCCCGGCTTCGCCACGAATGATCTGGTAGATCGGCCAGTGATAGAGGTACAAGCCGTAGCTTCGAGTGCCGATCCAATTCAAGACCGGCATACCCAACCCTCGGCCGAGAAGGCTGCGTTGATGCGTCACCGCGGCGATCACCATCAGCGTGGCGACCCCGGTCAACACGAACCCTCCTCGGAACAGCGCAGGGTCGAAGCGGATGCCGAACTGCCGTCCTCCCTCCGACAGCCACAATGTCCACGTCAACCAACCGAGCAGCGCCAACCCGAGCAGCCCGATCGCGTCGAGGACGTGGGCCTTGTCGCGCAACGGCCCGCGCAATATCGCCATCGGCCGCCAAACCATTGCGAACGCGGCACCGAGCAACAGCCCACCGGCGCGACTGATGGTGCCCAGATAGAGCGCCTCGTTGATGCTGACGCAACGGCCGAGCAAGGTCCAATATCCCTGCCGTTGATCGGCGGTGCATGTCGCGGCAACATCACCGCTGTGAAAGAGCAGCGCGACTCCGATCGCAACTGCGACGCTGATGCCTGCAAACCACAATGCCACCCGCGGCAAGTCGCGTCCGAACCGGCGAATCAGCACGGCGACCATCACCAGCGGCCAGATCAAATAGAACTGCTCCTCGACCGCCAGCGACCACAGATGACGGAGTGGAACGAACGCTTCGTTCGCTGTGTAGCCCTGGCCGACGATGATCTGGTACCAGTTGCTGACGTAGAACAAGCCGCCGGCAAAGTCGCCTCGTGTGCGACCCATCGGAGTACGCCGGAACGCCGCCATGTAGACGGCGAGGCCCGCCAGCACCACGAGGAGCGGCGGCAGAAGGCGACGAAAGCGGCGCTTCCAGAACTGGGCGAGCTTGATGTGGCCCTCGCGGGAATACTCGCCGATCAACAACAGCGTGATGAGGTAGCCGCTGATCACGAAGAACACCTCGACGCCGAGGAACCCACCCGACAGCCATTCGTGGTTGGCGTGGTAGATCATCACGGCCACGACCGCGACAGCGCGCAGCCCATCGAGTCCAGGCAGATATGGCAGGCGATCAATCTGTCGCCGCGATGTGCGCGTGACCGAGGTAGACATCGAGGCATCAGTATCGTTGATGGCCGGCGTGATTCCCACCAGCCCGCCTTGGTCCAGGTGAGTAACCTCACCGCTCATGCCGAGGTTTCGCCTCGACGAGGTCAACGACAGCGAGCTGGTCGCTGCAATCGTTCGCGGCGATGAAGGGGCGATGGCCGAGGTGTTGAGACGTCATCGCGAGCCCGTCGTCGCGTTCGCCCGCCGGCTTGTCGGCGACCACGCCCGGGCCGAGGAGATCTGCCAGGAGGTGTTTGTCCGCCTTTGGGAACGCTGTGATCGATTCGAGCCGCAGCGCGGGGCGCTCAGAACCTTCCTTCTGGCGATGACACACGGGCGCGCGCTCGATGTCGTGCGATCGGATGTCGCACGCCGTCGACGCGAGGAACGCGACGTGGAAGGGGTGAGCGACTCCGGTCGCGGGGCCGAGGAGCAGGTCGTTGCGCGCACGGTTGCCGACACCATGCGCAACGCGCTCTCGCTGATCCCGGAATCAGAACGCCGGGCCCTCGAACTCGCGTTCTTCGGCGGCTTCAGCTACCGAACCGTGGCGACAATGCTCGACGAGCCCGAAGGAACAGTGAAGACTCGCATCCGAACCGGGTTGGCGCGGCTGCGGACCCTGCTCGCGGACCAGAACCTCCAGGGTGCATGACGTGCACAGCTAGCGCAATGCTGCGGCGAGAAGGTGCCCGGCACGTTGCAGGTCGCCGTCCATCGCCGCAGCGAGCGCACTCAGCGCGTCGTCCAACGACGCTCGCGGGAGACCGTGAGCTGGGCCGGTCTCACGGAGCCAGTGGATGTGTTCGTCGAGCAGGCTGGGCTCGTCGAGCAGAAGCGCACCCTCGACTATCTGCAGAACGCGCGCCACTTCCTCGGAAAGGCCGTGGCGCCGACTCTCGTCGTTTTGCACTGCATCGAGCGCGATCGCAATCAGTCTTTGACTTCCATCGGCGAGACCGCGTTGCTCGGCGACTGGCTCGGGTTCTGCTGCGAGACCATCCGGGGGCGAGGCCTCCCAGGCCCTGAGACGCTCGACTGCATCGCTTGGTACACGTGCGAGTGCGTCGATGCCGAGCCGACGAGCGCGTTGCTCGGTCGTGAATGCGCTGCCGCCGCCCACGACCGGTATTCCGACCCGGTGTGCCGCGGCGACGGAGCTCACCGCCTTGACGAGGGCGGATGGCATCGAACAGCTCAGGGCAAGGGCAAGCGGGCTGTGGAAATCAAGGAAGTCCTCCAGGTCGGCGGCAGGCACTGACGCTCCGAGGAAGAGGACCCGAAACCCCTCGAGTGCGAGCGCGCAGGCGACGACGCGGGCCCCGAGAGCGTGCGCCTCGGCCTCGGGACTGGCGATGACGACCGTCGGCCCAGTTGGCGCTTCCGCGATCGCGCCGAGTCTCACCAAGAGCTCGTGAACCGCTTCGCTTGCTGCGTGCTCGAAGGCGATGCCGATGTCTCCGACCGCCCAGCGGAGACCGAGCTCGGCTTGTACGGGCCGGAGGACGTCGATGGCGATGTCGTCGAATGGCACGCCATCAGCGAGGAGCTGAGTTGCGAGTCGATAGGCAAGGGTGACGTCGCCGTTGACGAGGGCGGCCAACATCGCCAGACGCTCGTCGGCGTATCTGGCTGGGGCGAACTCGTGACTCATGTGGACTGCCTCCGTGCACGTTTGATTTCGAAATTATGTGGCGGCTGAGCTGGGGCGGGAGGTCATTGCCTCGCCGCCCAGACTCCGAAGCACGGCGGTCGCCGCGCGTCCCCCGCTGAACAGTGCGCCCTGGATCGACGCCGTGTCGCGGTGGTCGCCGCACACGAACAGGCCATCGGTCAGTGAGACCGATTGCTTGGGATTGAAGGGTGGACGCTGCACCGGCTGTCCGTGCGGTATGACGTCGGTTCGCAGATGTTCCCACTCGGATGCGGTCGATCCGAACCAGCGGGCGAGCTGGTCGCGCACGCGGATCGTCACGGTCGGGTCGAGCGCGTCGGGTCCGGGAACGGCGGCGGCTACGAGGGCGCGACCGACCGGTGCGTACGACGGCGACACCTCGCTCATCACGGCGAGATTCCTCGCCGGTCCTTGTGACTCGCCGTCGAGCACGAGCACCGGTCCAGGTAGTGGTGCCCGGGGAGCGGAGAACCAACAACATGCCGCCGCCCGTGAGCCCAGATCGGGCACCCGGTCGCCGAGCAGCGCGTGTGCGACCGGGCCCTCGGTAGCGACCACGACAGTGCGAGCGCCGATGCGCTCACCGTCTTCGAGCGCGACACCCGCTCCGTCGATGGATACGACACGCGCGCCGAATCGAACGGTGCCTTCCGGCAGCGTCGCGGCGAGCTGGTCGGGGATCGCACCCATCCCGCGCCGCGGTACAGCGGTGGAGCCGGTCGCGATCATCCGCAGGATCGTGTCGAAGAGTCGGCTCGAGGTTTCCAGCCGGGGGTCGAGTTGGATGCCGGCGAACAGTGGGCGCCAGAACGACTCGATCATCTGGTCGGAGAAGCCTGAGCGGGCAAGGCGTTCTGCAGTCGTCATGTCGGGTCTTCGCAGAAGCTCGACGACTGTGTGAAAGCGCACGTCCACGAGTAGGCGAAGCAGGCGCGCTTTGTCGCCAAGCGTACCGATCGGCGCCGAGAGCGTAGACGGTATCCGCATCGGCTTTCGTCGCGGATCTGCGACGTGATGGAAGCCACCACCGACCCGTATGACTGCGCCCGGTTCGAAGGTCTGAAGGTCCAGCGCGTCGGCATCGAGGCGACGTACGACTTCGGGATACGCGGTGGACAGGACCTGAAAACCCCGATCGAGCAAGAAGCCATCAATGGCGTCGGTGCGGACACGACCCCCCACGCCATCGGACGCCTCGAGCACCTGGCACTCGATGCCGGCGCGACTGAGATCCTGCGCACAGGCCAGACCAGCGAGACCGGCACCCACGATCACGACTGGACTCACCATCGCCCCCGTCGCGTCACCATGAGCGAGAGCCGGGGCCGCCCTTGAAGGGCCCGATGATCGACTGGGTGATCCAGCCACCGTAGAAACCGCCCGGTTGCGGGCTCGCCAGTTCATCGTCGACCCAACATTGATCCATGAGCGCTGGGTAGAACGCGACCATTCCGCCGAGCGCACGGTATGCCGGCGACGGATCGGCGTAGCCCCACGCCCCATGCGGCACCATGCAATCCCCGCCACGCACGGTGTAGTAGTGCGCACGGCCCTTCCATTCGCACCAGCTCGCGTCGTCATCCAGGCTGATCGCTTCAGGGCGTACGTCCGCGAGCGGAAAGTAGTAATTCGGTGGATGGCTGGTTTCGAGCACACGCATCCCCGACGTCGTATCAGCGATTGTCGCTCCGCCGAGAACGACGCGCAGCCGCGCCAGCACTGGCTCCAGCCGGGGTGGTCGCGGGTAGTCCCATACCGACTCTTGGCCGGGCCCGGGGTCGATCCAACCGGATGCGGGTCGTCTCATGCTCACGACAAGAGTACGGAGCGACCGACACCGACGGATTGTCGAACCTCGTGCGGCCGGATGTTGCGATGTGGGCGTTCACGGACCCGTCGCTTTGTTGGACGGTCGCCGACGACGACACGTTGGCACGGACCGCACCTCATCGATCAGGCGATCTGCGAATCTGTCTGGGCGACGCACCACTGCCACAGCGCGGCACGACGCTCGGGCGTATCGGTGCGGCGGGTGCTGGGGAGCTTGTGAATCGAGCGGCGGCGGCGGTCGAGCCAGAACCCTCCGGTCGTTGCCCCCGGCTCGTCGGCGGCACCCAACCACACCATCGTGTCGGCACCCTGTTCCACCGAACGGAGCAAGGGCCTGGTGATCTTGCGGAACGTCGGCAGGGAGGCAGCAACACCTGGGGTGTCGGCCCAGCCGGGATGCATCGCATGGAAGACGACCTCGGCGGGATCGGTTCGCTCGGCCCACATCTCGTTGAGGGTGACCTGAGCGCGCTTTGCTCGTGCGTATTGCTCGCTTCCCCTGTAGTCGCTCTCGCTCATCTGCAGTTCGCTGACGGTGAGCCCGGTCGCGTACATGCCGCCCGACGACACCGTGACAACCCGGCCAGAGCCAGATCGGCGGAGTGGACCGAGGAGCAGGCTGGTGAGTAGAAACGGACCGAGCACCTGGCTGGCGACTGTGGCCTCGACGCCGTCGGCGTTTGTACGACGCTCAGCACTCAGCGCGCCTGCGTTGTGCACCAGAACGTCGATCTGTTCGTACCGGGAGCTCACGCTGTCGGCGAGCCGGCGCACCTGGTCGAGATCGCTCATGTCGGCGATCGCCACGTCAATCGATGTCGAGCCCGTCGCCAGGGAGATTTCATCACGCACTCGTTCGGTCTTGTCTTGGTTACGACCGGAGAGAATGACTGTTGCACCGATCTCGGCAAACCGCTGAGCGGCGTGCCGACCGAGCCCAGAGGTAGCCCCCGTGACGATGACGGTACGACCCGCCATGTCGAACGAGTCGAGTGGCTGCCAATGGTGGAGACGAGAGCGGAGGTCGTAGCCGATGTTTGTGAAGCTCGTGACGATCGGCGCCTCGATGACGTGGTCGATGAGGTCAGCGACGCTCATGCAGGGTGGCCGTCGAGCTCGCGGAGAAGGCCGGCTTTGGCGCGATCGCCGATTCGGTTGAAGAACGGTCGCAACACCACATCGAACACCCGCAGCGGGCCATTGAATGCAAGGCCGGCGCTGTAGGTAACCACGGTCGAGCCGCCTTCCTCGCGCACGTCGATCTGGTCGATCGAGGTGAGCAGTCGGCTCTTCGCCTCGATGACGATCTTGCGAGGCGGGTCGAAGTGCGTGGTGCGGTAGCGCAACGTGAGGCCGCCGGGTGCATCGACGACGACATCGAACACGGCGCCTGCCCCTGCACCGTCGCCGGTCACCTGCGTCACGCCTTTCACCCCGGGGTCCCAGTGCTCGAAGTTCCTGAGGTCGGCCATGTACTCGAACGCGGCGACGCTGGAACGAGTTGTGCGTATCGAGGTTGTGTAGCGAGCCATGGCGTTCTCCATTCGATTGGCAGGGAGGGAAGTCACTTGGACCTGCGTAGGGAGCTACGGAGCGAACAGCCCTTCTGGATGTACCGAGCGCCCGTGCCGTGTCGTGGGGCCTCATGCGACGAGGGGATACTTCTCGATGCTGCGGGCCGCTGGAGCCCAAGGTGGGAATCGAACCCACGACCTACGCATTACGAGTGCGTTGCTCTACCGACTGAGCTACCTGGGCGCGGCGTGCATCGTAGCGGGAGGCCAATGACGATGACATCCCATATCAGTACCTGTGACTTCTGGTTCGGTGCATCCAAACTACGTGCGTGTGACTTGCTCAACCCTTGAGGAGATCTTGCCGATAATTCCGTCGTGAAGTGGTGGCGGGTTGGTCTGATCTCATGCCTTGGCGCTGTTCTGGCGCTCTCTGGATGGCAACTTCGCACAGTTTGGGTACCGGATTATCGGTGGATGATTTGTCCTCCCGTGATCGCCGCGATCGCCGCGGTGTTCGGCGCGCGCTGGCGAGAACATGGCGACAAGGTTGCGTGGATAGCGATCGCCGGTTCATGCGCGATGACTGCCGCGGCCTACGCCCTGACCATCTCACATTCTGCCTTCGGGCTGCGCGACTTCTCCGATCTCGCCAGCTTGATGCGCGCGCCGGATCGCACGCTTGTCGCCTTGGCCCTCTTGGCCATGATCGCCGATCGTTCGCCGATACGAGATCGCTACCTGGCGATCGAGGCCAGCATCGTCGCACTGGCTACAGCGTTGGTGATGTGGGTCGCTGTCGTCGAGCCAGCGCTGACCAGATCGCCACTGGACTCGTCCGGTCGGCTGTTGTCTCTCAGCCTTCCGGCATCCGACCTCGTTCTCGTCGCGCTCGGCGCACGTCTGTCGCTCGGCTATAGGGCTCGCAGCCGTTCGTTCGTCGCACTGCAATTGGCCCTGGTCGCCCGCTTCGCCGCGAACATGATGAACTACTGGGGCGAGGTCGGCACCGGCCATGTCGCGTCGATGCTCGTCAACTCGATAACAGCGCTCTCCTTCGGCTTCCTTGTGTGGGCTGCTCTCGACCGGCATCACAGTTCGCCGGCTCACGTTGCGCACCACGCCGTGCGGCTGAGCAGAATTCGATTGCTCTCGATCGTGCTGTCGGCCGTCGCCCCACAGGTCGTGTTGATCGCGGTATTGATGAACGACTCGGCGAAGCATTCGACCGTGCTGTTCGCCGCCGGTATCGCAACGGTGGTCTCGCTGCTTGCTCTCACCAGGCTGTGGGGCTTGGCGGTCAGCGTGCGCAACCTGGCCGAAAGCCGTGGCAACGACCGCCTTGCGTCGTTGGTCGAGCGTTCGAGCGATGTTGTCGTGCTCGTCGACGTTGATGGCCGCATCTCCTACACAAGCCCGGCATTGCAAACGGTGCTCGGCTTCGACGGTGAGGAGTGGGTCGGCACCGACGTCGAGCGAATCGACATTCGAACCAACAGCGGGCTACCCGGCGATGTGTGGAAGGAGATCAGCGCGCTACCACCCGAAGGTTCGCTGACGATCGAAGTTTCCGTCTTGCACACCAACGGCGAGCACCGCACGATGGAGCTCTCAGCGGTGAACCTCACAGAGAACGTTGCGGTCGCCGGGATCGTGTTGACCCTGCGCGACGTGACGGCCAATCGCACCCTGGAGCGACAGCTCAGCTATCGCGCCGACCACGACTCGCTGACCGGTCTTGCAAACCGCGCCAACTTCTTGACGAGAGTCAGCGATGAACTGCAGCGCGGCAACCTCCCCACGGTGCTCTTCTTGGATCTCGACGACTTCAAAGCGATCAACGACGGCCTTGGGCACTCGGCCGGCGATGTCTTGTTGCGCACCGTCGCAGATCGTTTGAAGATTCGGTTCGCGAACGCGATGAACCTTGTTGCCCGCCTTGGAGGAGATGAGTTCGGAGTTCTGCTGCACGAGTCATCGACTGCGGAAGCAAGTGTCTTGGCGCAGCAGGCCATCAGCGACCTCAAGGATTCGATCCAGGTCAACGACTTCCAGTCGGTCTCGGTCAGCGGGTGCATCGGAATCGCCGTCGCCGAACCGAAGAACAGCGCGTCCGATCTCATGCGTCACGCCGACCTGGCGATGTACCGGGCCAAGCAGCTCGGCAAGGGGCAGATCGAAGGTTTCGACGCCGATCTCGGGCGCCAGACCGAACGACGCAACGAGTACAAACGGGATCTCATGGCTGCGCTCGGACGCGACCAGCTCTACCTCGTCTACCAACCGATCGTGCGCTTGACGGATGGTCGATCCGTCGGAGCTGAGGCGCTGCTGCGATGGGATCACCACATCTACGGCAACGTCCCCCCGAACGAGTTCATCCCGCTAGCCGAACAGACCGGCGTGGTCATCCCGATCGGTGCTTGGGCCATCGAGCAGGCGTGCATGTCAGCAGTCGGTTGGGCCGACGACTCCATGTTCGTCACGGTCAACGTGTCGGGTGTGCAGTTGCGCGAGTCGACGTTCGTCGAGGGAGTTCAGCGCAGTCTGCGTCTCAGTGGTCTGGCACCCGAACGACTGGTCCTGGAGATCACGGAGTCGACGCTGATCGACGACAGTGAGATGGCAACCGCACAACTCAGCGAGCTACGCGCCTGCGGAATCCGTACCGCGCTCGACGACTTCGGAACCGGATACAGCTCGTTGGCCTACGTGCAGCGACTGCCGCTCGACATCATCAAGATCGACAAGGAGTTCGTGCAGTCGGTCAACGAGCCGCGCAGTCAGGCATTGGCCAAAACGATCGTCAACATGGCTCGCAATCTGGGCTTGGCGACCGTCGCCGAGGGTGTCGAGTCGGAGAGTCAGGCATTGGAGTTGGCCAGGTTGGGCTGCGAGTATGCCCAGGGCTATCTGTTCTTCAAGCCGCTCTCCGCAGTGGCGATGACGGCGCTCTCGGAGTTCGAGAATCAGCCCTCAGATGTCGCTGAGGCCCAGCTGCCGCCACCGATGGGACACGTGGCGAAGGCTGATGGGGCAGCATTTACTGGACCCCAAACCGTGCTGCAGGCTGTGCTCGAGGTCGAGCCCGAGCCGGAGTGCGTGGATGATCCAGAACTGCAGCTGGTGTCTGTTTTCGCCTCCCCCACGATCGAGATCCCGGCACAGACGCCCAGATCGATGCCGCCGCCAACCGGGCAACTGCCTGTGGTCGACGCGCATCGTGCACCCGAGCCGACCGGACAGCACCCGACCGTTCCCGCTCGCTGGAGAGATGAGCCCACCAGCGAGATCTCTCATTTGCTGCGGCCGTTGCTGTCGAACTGACCGATCTCTTACAGCGACGGCAGGTCGAGCAGTAACGACTGCAGCAACAGGGGCTCGTTGGGATTGCGCTCCATTGCTTCGAGCGCACGATGGATGCGTGTCACAGCGGTGACACCGGCCTCGGGCCGCGCCAACTGGCCGCGCACGAGGGCATCGCGATACGCGCCGGCAAGCACGCCGAGCCCGCTGCGCAACTCGTCGACCCGATGGCGACGCAGTTCGCGCTTGTGGTTCTCCTCGACCTGCTTGCGACCGCTTCCGCGTTCGCCTGTCGCCGCGACCCGTGCTTCGAGGGCGACGAGCTCGTCGGCCTGTCGGGCGGCAAGGGGTGCGGCCGCAGCGTCGATCAGGCCGAGTACTTCGGTGCACAGCTTCACAACCGTTGTGCCCGTTCCGTCGAGCCGTTTTGCCAGCCCGGCGAAGGCGTCCCTGCGGCCCATCAGCCCGGTGTCGGTGGCCAATACTCGGGCCCGCGTGAGATTGCCCTCTGCCGCCTGCGCGGCGATCGAGGCGGTGGCCGGATCGATTCCGGATTCGATGAGCTCGGCGGCCACGGCGTCGTTCGACAATGCGGCAAACAGGATCCGCACGCATCTCGAAGCGATCGTGACCAACTCCGGCGTGACCTGGTCGGCGAGCACGATGAAGATGGTGCTCGGCGGTGGCTCCTCGAGCGTCTTCAACAGACGAGCCGCTGCAGCGGCGTCGAGCAGGTGGAAGTCGTGCAGGATCATCACCTTGCGGTTGCCCTCGACCGGGGCAAGCGATGCATTGCGGATGATGTCGGCGACTTGCTCGGCGGATATGCGCGCCCCCTGACGCTCGACTTCTCGCACGTCGGGGTGTTCGCCTGCGAGGGCCAAGCGCGCGTCGCGCTGGAGGGGGTCGTCGGTGCCTGCCATCAACAGCGCGGCGAACGCCCGACTCGCCTCGGCCTTGGTCGAGCCGGACGGCCCGACGAAGAGATAGGCGTGAACAGGGTCACCAGCGGCAAACGACAGTTTGCCGATTGCCTGCGGCTGACCGACGACCGCCGACCATACCGATTCCATAGCAGGGCCGTTCACCACGCCATCACAATCCCAGCCGTTCTGAGACGCAACGGCGGATGTTGGCAGCAACTTCGTCCATCGCAGCTGCGCCGTCGATCACCACCCAGTGGTCTGGATCTTCGGCGGCCATGGCGCGAAATCCGTCGCGCACCCGGGCATGGAAGTTGTCGTCCTCGCGCTCGAACCGGTCGAGTTGGCGACCGCGCATCCTTCGCTCGAGCACCTCGGCTGGGGTATCGATCAACACCACCAGGTCGGGCCATCGGGCGTGCAGGGCCCACTGATTGATCCGGCGGATCTCGTCGATCGGCAGGCATCGTCCGTAGCCCTGGTAAGCGAGCGTTGAATAGACGCTGCGGTCGCTGACGACATGGCGACCGGCGGCGAGTGACGGGGCGACGATCTCGTCGATGTGTTGAGCGCGGTCGGCGGCGGTCAGCAGCGCCTCGGCTCGATGTGAAAGGTGGGTCAGCGACGTGTCGTGCAGGATCGTGCGGATCCGGGCACCGATGTCGGTGCCACCCGTCTCGCGGGTCAGCACGGCGCCGAGATGTGTCGCCAAGCGTGCTGCGTGTGTGCTCTTGCCGGTGCCCTCGGCACCCTCGAGGGCGATGTAGCGACCCGTTGTCATACCCGGCGCACCATATCGAGCTGGACGGACATCCCGTTGGATATGGTACCATATTCATGAGATATGTTTCCCATATATTGAGAATCTGGAACTGACGATGTGGATGATCGTGACGGTCGCCGCGGCGATCTTTCAAACCTCGCGAACGGCGATGCAACAACGCCTGCGCGCTCTGCTTTCGGTGAGCGGTGCCGGCTTCGTGCGCTACGTGTGGGGCGCTCCGATTGCCTTCAGCGCGGTGGCCGTGATCGCCATCACCGGTCATCGCCTGCCGATGCCATCCGCCCGCTTCTGGCCGTTGATCGCCGCAGGGGGCGTTGCCCAAATCGTCGCGACGATCTTTCTGATCAGCGCGTTCGGTGCCAGCGGGTTCGCAGTCGGCACGGTCTATTCGAAAACCGAAGTGGTGCAGGTCGCGGTTTTCTCGGCCGTGTTGCTGAACGAGACACTGCGACCTTTGGGATGGCTGGCCACCGTGTTGTGCATGTCGGGCGTGGTCTTGCTGGCCGGGGGCCGATCGCTGCTGCGCCACCCTGACCGTGCCGCTCTGCTCGGGCTGTTCGCCGGCACCGGATTCGGGCTCGCAGCCGTTGCCATTCGCGCCGCGACTCAATCGCTCGGCCACGCGCCGGCATTTCTGCGCGCCATCGTCACGTTGGCGGTGATGAACACCATGCAAACCGTGATCCATGGCGGCTACCTGGCGGTGCGCGAGCGGGAACAGATTGGCCTGGCGTTCCATCACTGGCGGTCGAGCTCGGTGGTCGGCGTGCTCAGTGTTTGTGGTTCAGCATGCTTTGCGTGGGCGTTCGCTCTGCAGAACGCGGCAAAGGTCCGCACGTTCGGCCAGGTCGAGTTGCTGTTCACGTTCTCTGTCGCCCACTGGTGGCTGCACGAACGCAACAGTCGACGCGAGTACGCGGGCGCGGCGTTGGTGCTCGCTGGCGTGCTCGGCGTCATGATCGCCGGTTGATCAGGTGGTGGTCTTCTTCTTGGCGGCAGCCTTGCGCGGTGCAGCCTTCTTCGTCGTCGCCTTCTTCGTCGCCCGAGCCTTCTTTGCCGGCGCGCCGCCACGCTCGATGATTGCTTCTCGGCGAACCGCCAGCAGCTCGTAGGCCCTCTCGGGTGGCATCGCCTCGAGCCGGTCACCCTTCGACAGCGAGGCATTGGTCTCGCCGTCCGTCACGTAGACGCCGAACTTGCCATCTTTGGCCACGACGGGCTTTCCGCTGGCCGGGTCGTTGCCGAACTCGCGAAGCGGACCCTTTGCGGCCATGTTGGTGGCGCCGCCGCGCCGGAACACCTTGGGTTGCGAGAAGATCTCCCGCGCCTGGTCCAGGGTGATCGTCAACAACTGCTCTTCGTTGGTGATGTTGCGGAAGTCCTTGCCCTTTTGCACATATGGCCCGTAACGACCGTTGTTGGCAGTGATCGTTTCGCCGTCGGCCGGATCGACGCCGAGTGTGCGCGGCAGTTGCAACAACTCCTCGGCCTCTTCGACCGTCACCCGCTCGAGCACCATGGTCTTGAACAGGCTGGCCATCCTTGGCTTGTCGAGACCGGGCGGCAGGTTGTCGGGCGAGCCCCATTGCACGTAGGGGCCGTAGCGACCGTTCTTGGCGAACACCGGATAGCCGTCGAGCTCGCCGATCGGCTCATCGCTCTTCGGCAGTGCCAGCAGTTTCAGGGCCATCTCGACGGTGAGCTCGTCGGGGGTGAGGTCGTCGGGAACGCTGGCGGTGTCGTCGCCGCGCTTGACGTATGGGCCGTACTTTCCGGGCTTGACCACGACCAAGTTGCCGTCGGGGTCGTTGCCGACAGGAAACGTGTTGATCTCCGCGGCGTCGATCTCGTCGAGGTTCTCTTCGACGAGCCGCTTGAGACCCGGCAGATTCTCGGCCTCGTCGCCGAAGTAGAAGTGCTGCAACCAATCCTGCTTCTGGAGCTCGTTGCGGGCGATCGAGTCGAGGTCTTCCTCGATGCGCGCGGTGAACGCGTAGTCGACCAGTCCGTCGAAGTGCTTCTCCAACAACCCGACGACAGCGAACGCAGTCCACGTGGGCACGAGGGCTTGACCCTTCTTCCACACATATCCGCGGTCTTGCACCGTCTGGATGATCGATGCCCAGGTCGATGGCCGGCCGATGCCGAGTTCTTCGAGCCGCTTGACCAACGATGCTTCGGTGTATCGAGCGGGAGGCGATGTTGCGTGACCGTTGGGAGTCAGCGACTCCACCCGGACCGCAGTACCGACAGTCAGCGGCGGCAGGAGGGCCTCGCGCTCTTCGTCGCCGGCCTCGGTGTCATCGACCGATTCGACATAGACCTGCCGGTAGCCGGCGAAGCTGATCGTGGTGCCACTGGCCGCGAACACGGCGACCGTCAGGGCATCGTCATTGCTCGGGTCGACTGCCGTGGCCGCCAGCCGAACTGTCACGGTGACGCCTGTTGCGTCGGCCATCTGGGAGGCCAGGGTGCGCTGCCAGATCATCCGGTACATCGACAGCTCTTGGCCGTTCAACTCTGCGGCCAGAGTGTCGGGGCTGCGCAACGGTGTCGAAGGTCGGATGGCCTCGTGTGCTTCCTGAGCGTTCTTGGTCTTCGACGAGAACTGTCTCGGAGACGGCGAGAGGAACTTGTCGCCGTAGCCGCGCTTGACCTCGGCGCGAACAGCAGACAACGCTTCATCGCTGAGGGTGACGTTGTCGGTTCGCATGTAGGTGATGTAGCCGCGCTCGTACAAGCCCTGCGCCACACGCATCACCTGTGAAGCACTGAGGCGCAACTTGCGGCCACCTTCCTGCTGCAGGGTCGACGTCATGAACGGTGCCTTGGGCGCACTTCGATACGGCCGTTCCTCGACTGCGCTGACTGTGAACTCGGATGTGTGCAGGCTGTCGGCCAGCCCTCTCGCCCGCGCTTCATCGAGCACGACGACATTCTTCTTGGGTTGACCGTCGCTGCCGAAGTCCTTGCCGGTCGCAACCTTGGCGTCGTCGAGGGCGACCAGCGTCGCGTTGAACGCCGGCGACGTCGCGGTGAGCAGCTCGATGTCCCAGTAACCGGCTTGCACGAAGGCGATTCGCTCGCGTTCGCGCTCGACTATCAGGCGAACCGATGGGCTCTGCACGCGCCCGGCCGAGAGGCCACGATTGACACGACGCCACAACACCGGGGAAACCTCATAGCCGTAGAGACGGTCGAGAAGCCGGCGAGTCTCGGCCGCGTCGACCAACCCGTAATCGATGCCGCGAGGGTTGTTGACGGCATGGTCGATCGCGGTCTTGGTGATCTCATGGAACACCATGCGCTTCACCGGGATCTTCGGCTTGAGGTACTCGAGCAGATGCCAGCTGATGGCCTCGCCCTCGCGGTCTTCGTCGGTGGCGAGGTACAACTCGCTGGCATCTTTCATCAGCACCCGCAGGTCCTTCACCACTTGTGCGCCGCGAACTGTCAGCTCATATGTCGGCTTGAAACCGTTGTCGACGTCGATCGACAAACCCTTGCTGGGCAGGTCGGCGACGTGCCCAACCGAGGCGCGCACATCGAACGCGTTGCCCAAGAACTTGGAGATGGTCTTGGCCTTTGCGGGGGATTCGACGATGACAAGTGGTTTGGCCATGTGTTGGTATCGCTACGTGATGGCGGGGGTCCTTGTCAAGGCGCCCCGGATCTGGTCGCCGAATTCGCCACAGCCAAGAGGCGCGTTCAGACCAGCACGGACTCCGGTTCCGCGTCTGGCTCGTGTTCGGTGATGTGGTGACCCTCGACGTTGAGTTTCGGAAGGAGCCGCTCGAGTGACTTGGGGAACCACCAGTTGCGGTCTCCCAACAATTCCATGGTCGCCGGCACGAGAACCATGCGAACCAGCGTGGCGTCGACGAACACCGCCGACGCCAGACCCAGGCCGAACAGCTTGAGGTTGCGGTCGTCGCCCAGCACGAAGGCAGAGAACACGCAGACCATGATGAGTGCTGCGGCCGTGATGACCCTGGCCGTCGCGGCGAGCCCGTCGGCGACAGCTGTGGCGTTGTCGCCCGTGCGGACGAACTCTTCCTTCATCCTCGAAAGCAGGAAGACCTCGTAGTCCATCGACAAGCCGAACACGATGGCGAACAGCATCATGGGTACCCACGGCTCGATCGGGCCGGTCTGCTCGACACCGATGGTGCTCTTCAGCCAGCCCCACTGGAAGATGGCAACGATCACGCCGTACGAAGCACCGATCGAGAGCAGGTTCATGATCACTGCCTTGAGGGGCACGAGCAGGCTGCGGAAGACACACATCAACAGCAAGAAGCTGAGGATCAACACCGCACCGATCAGTATCGGCAGTCGGCCGGCGATGTACGTCGAGAAATCGATTCCGCCGGCAGTGAAGCCACCGACGAGGACGGTGGCACCGACCGAGTCGAGCTCGCTGCCGCGCAATCGGGTGACAAGATCACGCGTCTCTTGCGCCTGAGGAGCGGTCTTCGGGAACGCAACCCACGACCACGTCGTGGGCGTAACGGGCGCTCCATCGGACCCGGCCAGCTGACGCCCAGGGGTGGCGAAGGCGATGCCCGGGTCTGACTTCAGCACCGAATCGACCTTGGCGGCGATCTCGGGAGTCATCTTCGGGTCGTCGCTGATGACTGCCAGCGGACCGCTGAACCCTGGCCCGAAACCCTCGGCGACGAGATCGTACGCACGCCGTGTTGTCTGGTCCTTCTTCAACACACCGGAGTCGGTGAAGCCGAGGTTGATCGATAGGAGTGGTGAGGCAAGAACAAGCAACGCGATGGCGCCGCCGCAGAATGCCGGCCACGGGCGATGTTGGATGACCCGGCTCCATCGGTACCAGAACCGCTGGTCGCGCGGCTTCGGGGCGCGGTGCTTCATCGGCTGGCGCAAGGCGTGGCCGAACGGCAGGTAACCGGCGACCATGACGAGGATGGCGAGCACTAAGGCGATTCCGATGGCGGGGCCGAGCTTCTTGGCGAACACGCCGACCAGCGCAACACCCACGAACACGCCAACAGCGATGCCGGCCGCCCTCGACGTGTTGTCGATCTTGCTACCGACGAACCCCAGGAGTGCAGGCAACAACGTGAGGGCCGCGATCATCATCACCAGCACTGCGGCTGCGCCGGAGATGGCCAGACCATTGACGAATGCCAGACCCATCGCCATCAGACCGAGCAGGGAGATGATGACGGTGATCCCTGCGAACAACACAGCTCGGCCGCTGGAGTCGATCGACTCCATCACCGCTTGCTCTGGATCGAGCCCGTTGTGCAGCCCTTCGCGATAGCGCGAGACGATGAACAATGCGTAGTCGATGCCCACGCCGAGGCCGATCATCGCAGCAATCTGCGGCGCGAAGTCCGGCATCGAGAATCCGTGGCTGGCGATACCGATCAAGCCGATGCTCACGCCGAGCCCGAAGATGGCGGTGCCAACCGGCAGACCCATTGCCAAGACCGAGCCGAACGCCACCAGCAGGATGATCACTGCGGCGAGGATGCCCAGAATTTCGCTTTCCGGGAACTTGATGGCGTTGAAGATCTGTCCGCCATATTCGATCGTCAATCCCGGCACCTTGACCTGGGCACCGCGCGCCTTGATCTTGTCGGCGAGCGCCATGAACTGGGTTTGTGTGCGCTTGCCGACGGTTATCTCGGCGAACGCGATGGGCTTGCCGGTGCTGATCTGTGCGGCGCCTTGCGGGTCGTAAGGGCTCGTCATCTTGATTCCGCCCAACTTGGCGACATCGTTGAAGAACGACGTCATCGCAGTTTTGACGGTGGGGTCCTGCACGCCTTGTGACGCGGTGAAGACGAGCTGAGCGGGGATGCCGTCTGCCGTCTTGTCGCCAGCCTTGGCGAACGCGTCTTGCACCTGCTTCGACTCGCTGTTGGGCTGGGTGAAGTCGGTGTGGTAGTCGGTCTTCAACGCTCCGCTGATCGCCGACAGGCCGACCAGCAGCGGCAGCCAGATGGCGAAGACCATCAACCATCGCTTACGAAAGCTAAAGCGAGCAAGACGAGCAAGCACTTTGGACCCCTCCAATTAGATCGACGCCCAGAGGTCGTCGGCGGTTGCCTCGTGCCCGACGCTACCCTCAGCACCATCGACGAACGATGTGACATTCGACTCGGCTGGAGCGAGGAGTTGAACGCGTCGTGGCGAGCTACTGGGCTTTCGGGATTGCCGGGACGGGTGACGCGCCTCGATCGGGGTTGGAGCACCGTCCTGCGCAACCTCGATGAAGCGCCGCTGCGGATGCGCAACATCGGCGCCGAGGTCGCCGTCGGCGACTGGATCGTGCCGTCCGTCGAACTCGATCGGGTCGAGGCCGTCCTGCCGCGCCGTAGCGCCTTCGTGCGGCGGGCCTCGTTCGAGGGCAATCGGGCCGAGTCCCAGACCATCGCCGCAAACATCGATGTCGTGATGCTCGTTCACGCCCTCACGTCGCCACCGAATCAGCGTCGGCTCGAGCGCGAGTTGGTGCTTGCGTGGGACAGCGGCGCCCGGCCGGTCGTCGTGCTGACCAAACGCGACCTCGTCGACGATCCTGCCGCGTCGGTCGAGTCGCTGCATGCGGCTGCACCGGGAGTGTCGATTCTCACCGCGAGTGGCATCAGCGGCGAGGGCGTCGATGCGCTCGCTGGGTTCGCCGCGGGCAATGCAACCATCGCCCTGCTCGGTGCCAGTGGTGTGGGCAAGAGCACCTTGATCAACTCGCTCGTCGGCAGCCGTGCCCAGGCAACTGCGGCGGTGCGCGACGGCGATGGTCGTGGCCGCCACACAACGGTGGCGACCGAACTGGTGCGCCTGCCAAGTGGAGGGTGGTTGATCGACACGCCCGGCGTGCGTGCCGTCAGCCTGTGGAGCAGTGGGCGCGGCATCGAGCGCGCGTTCGCCGATGTCTTCGAGTTGATGGACCATTGCCGGTTTCGCGACTGCAAGCACGAAGACGAACCCGGCTGCACGGTGCAGGACGCGATTGCCGCGGGAACGCTCGATCCGTTGCGGCTCTCCAGCATGAAACGTCTGGTCGCCGAGGAGCTGGCGTTGGAAGAGGAGCAGCGGGCCCAGCTCAAGGCGCAGGACCGGCGCGGGGTGCGAAAGGTTCGCGTGAAGTGAGATGGCCCGACCGGTGACGCGGATTCCGATCGTCGATCTCGAGAGGTGGTGGGGATCCAAGGCCGATCGCATCGCGGTCGCGCAAGCGGTCGACGCCGCGGCGCGCGAGTTCGGCTTCTTCCAGATCGTCGGTCATCGCCTGCCACAGACACGCATCGACGCGATGGTCGCGGCCAGTTCGGAGTTCTTCGCGTTGTCCCCTGAGGTGAAGCAGCGGTGCACGCCGTCGGATCCCTCGGTCAATCGCGGTTACGCGGCACGCGGAACGGAGGCTTTGTCATACAGCATCGGTATCGATGCACCACCCGACCTGTTCGAGGCCTTCAACATCGGTGAGGAAGCCGTCGACTACTCGGATCCGTTCTACGCCCCTCATCAGCACGGCGTCTTCGCGCCGAACATCTGGCCCGACACACCTGCCGAGTTTCGCCCTGCTCTCATCGACTACTTCGAATCAGCGCATCGGGTCGCGCTGACCCTGACGGACGTGTTCGCGCTCGCGCTCGGCCTTCCCGACAGCTGGTTCTCGCCGTACGTCGACCGCTCGACGACGACGATGCGCGCGATTCGCTACGAACGTCGTTCCGACGACGACGATCCACTTCCGGGCCAGCAGCGCATGGGTGCGCACACCGACTACGGCATCGTCACCGTGTTGTATGCCGAGCAGGTCGCGGGCCTTCAGATCGTCGCACCGAACGGCCAGTGGATCGACGTGATCCCCGAAGACGACGCGTTGGTGATCAACCTCGGCGATCTGACCGCACAGTGGACCAACGATCAGTGGCGATCAACAGTGCATCGGGTTGTGCCACCGCCGAGCCACACCGGTCCGGCGGTGCGACGCAGCGCGGCCTTCTTCCTCGACGGAAATTGGGACGCCGTGGTCGAGTGCCTGCCGACGTGTTGCAGCCCGTCGAACCCGGCGCGATATCTGCCGGTGACCGCCGGCGACCACCTCGTCGCCAAGCTGATCGGACCTCGGTTGTTGCGACCGAGTGATGCGGTCGACACCTCCGGCGACCGGGGCCGGTGAAGGGCGGCGGGTCTACCTTTGCGAGATGGACTTCGCATTCACTGACCGCTGCAACGAGTACAGGACCACTCTGCTGGCCTTCATGGACGAGTGCATATACCCGAACGAGAGCGTGTTCCACGAGCAGTTGGCGGCGAGCGGAGACGCCCATCACCATCCGGCGGTCATGGAGGAGTTGAAGACCGAGGCTCGCAGGCGCGGGCTGTGGAACCTCTTCCAACCGCACAAGGAGTGGGGTCCGGGTCTCACGAATCTGGAATACGCGCCGCTCGCCGAGATCATGGGACGCAGCACCATTGCCAGCGAGGCCTGCAACTGCTCGGCACCCGACACTGGCAACATGGAGGTGCTGACGATGTTCGGCACTCATGAGCAGAAGGACATGTGGCTGCGGCCACTGCTCGAAGGTCGTATTCGCTCGGCGTTCGCAATGACCGAGCCCGACGTGGCGTCGAGCGACGCCACCAACATCGCGATGCGGATCGAACGCGATGGCGATGACTATGTGCTCAACGGTCGCAAGTGGTGGATCACCGGTGCCATGCATCCCAACTGCAAGATCTTCATCGTGATGGGCAAGACGGATCCGGCCGCGCCCCCACATCGCCAGCAAAGTCAGATCCTCGTGCCGATGGGAACCCCCGGTCTCACGATTGTGCGCGCCTTGCCGGTGTTCGGCTACATCGATCCCGAGGGCCACGTCGAGCTGCGCTTCGAGAACTGTCGGGTGCCGGCCAGCAACCTGATTGCCAACGATGGTGACGGCTTCGCGATCAGCCAGGCACGGCTCGGGCCGGGTCGCATCCACCACTGCATGCGATCGATCGGGGCAGCCGAGCGCGCCCTCGAACTGCTGTGCAAGCGGGCACTCTCACGCACGACCTTCGGCAAGCGAATTGCCGAGCGCAGCAACATCATGGACTGGATCGCCGAGTCGCGCATCGACCTGGAGATGGTGCGGCTGTTGACGCTGAAGACCGCGTGGATGATGGACAACGTGGGCAACAAGGCCGCCGCCGTGGAGATCAGTGCGATCAAGGTGGCCGCACCCAACGTGGCCTTGCGGATCATCGACCGTGCCATGCAGGTGCATGGCGCCGGAGGCCTGAGCGACGACTGGCCGTTGGCTCAGATGTATGCCCACCAGCGGACCCTACGCCTTGCCGATGGTCCCGACGAGGTGCACAAGATGACGATCGCCCGCCGCGAGTTGCGTCGCCACGACCCCGACTTCCGGATGTAAGACTCGACCGATGGACGCTTCCACCCGCCCCCGATTTCACTTGGCGATGCCTGTCGACGACCTGGACGCGGCACGTGCGTTCTACGGACAGACGCTTGCTTGCACGCAGGGTCGCAGCGCCGAGACCTGGGTCGACTGGGACTTTCGCGGTCACCAGATCGTGACCCACCTGGCACCCTCGCCGGTCGCGCGAGTACACAACCCTGTCGACGGTCACGACGTGCCGGTGCCGCACTTCGGCCTGATCCTGACTATCGACGAGTTCCACGAACTCGCTGGCCGGCTACGCGCCGCAGACACGCACTTCGTGATCGAGCCGTACGTCCGCTTCGCCGGTGAGACCGGCGAACAGTGGACGATGTTCTTCTACGACCCTGCCGGCAACGCACTGGAGTTCAAGGCATTCGCAGACGAGGGTCAGATCTTCGCCGTCTGATCGTGCCGGCGGCCGATCCCGGAGGTTGCGCAACTTTGCTCTCGTGCGGCGAGCTCCATCACTTCCTCCAAGGTCATGTTCGGTCTCCCCTCATACGATCTCGCACCTCGATGGCGCGGCTGAACCCGGTGAGGTCCAGCCGATCGCGCAGATGCAGGTTGGTGCACAGCACCGCGAGGTCGGCACCTGCTTGCCGTGCTGAGCCGGCGGCGCCGAGCAACACGCCGAGACCGCTGTCGTCGAGAACGGTGACACCGTCGAGGTCGATGATGAGGGGTCGACCGGGATGATGAGCCAGAGCCTTCGAGAGGGCATCGTGCAACACAGGGATGGTCGACAAGTCGACCTCGCCGGAGAGGCTGATGACTGCATCGTCGCCGACCACGATCGTGCTCGTCGACAGGTTCATGGAGCAAGAGGATACGACTCACGGCGGTTCCAATGCCATGGTCGCAGCGGCTGTGACCGTGATATCGGGTAAGAGCGCGCCGATCAGCGGCACGTCGGTCCGAGTGACGTGGCTGACCGAGACGGTAACGGTTGCGCCCAACGCCCTGGTGACAACGTTCAGCGGGCGCAGAGTAACCGCTCGACCTGCCGCACCTTCGGCAGCGAAAGCAGATGATGCGGCAACGGCAGCAGCGCGAGCCGCCTCGCGAGCAGCGAGCTGAACCGCCAGTTGGTCGCGGACGATCACCACCAGCTGCACAATGCCGAGCAGGAAGATGAAGAGCAACGGCAGGCAGAGTGCCAACTCCACGGCAGCCTGGCCGCGGTCAGGGTGGTCGCCGGGTTTACCGAGTTCAGAGCTTGCTGCTGACCGCATCGATGACCCGGTCGAAGAGGTTGCCGATCTTGCCGGCCCCGCCGCCGCTGGTGGCCCAGCCGACGACAAGCAAGGCGATGACTGCCGCGCCGAGCATGACGAGTGCATATTCAGTGGTCGCCTGACCGTGGTCATCTCCCGCGAGATGCCAGGCGTACAGCCGTGCAAACAATCTGATCATGGTGAGCCCGTTTCTGTGATGTGGATCGGCGCTGTCATACGTGCAGCGACGACAAGGCTCCGAGGAGCAATGGAACGATCGCCAGGAGCACGAACGACGGCAGCGTGCAGATCACCAGTGGTAGGGCCAGACGCACCGGCAGCTCACGGGCGGCGGCGTCGGTGTCGCGGCGGCGCTGTTGGCGAGCTTCGAACGACAAGCGTTCGAGCACTGGCGCCATCGGCAGGCCGTATCGATCGGCTGCTGCCAGCGAGTCGACCAGCGGTTGGGCAATCGAGCCCAGTTGCACGCGCAGCGTGTTGAGGGCGTCAGCGAAGCGATCCCCGCGTTGCAGTGCCTCGTCGACCGCAGAGAATGAGGGCCGGAGCGCGCACGGAACATACGCGGTGATCTCACCGATCGCCTGTGCCGGCAGGTAGCCGGCGCGAATTGACAGCACCAGCAGATCGAGAGCATCAGGGAAGCCGGCCGAGAGGTTGCGTGTTGCTCGGATCCGGCTTTGAACGTGCGACCAGTGCTGCCACATGACCGGCACGATGACAACGGCCAGGCCGAGGGGCAGCGAAACGAGCGCGGAGAGCGAGGCGACTGCGACCCACGACCATCGTCTGGTCCGGGACTTCGCTGGCGAAGCCCGCGCTCGGGGGCTGACTCTCGGTCGCATCACCAGCCCGATCAACACGATCAACAGAGGGCCACCGAGGAGCACGATCGACCGGGAGACGATCATCACGGGCCGATGATCCGTTTCATCCACCGCCAACCAATGAGGTTCAGCGCCAGACCGCAGATCGCGCACACCCCACCAGCCGCCGTCGAGATGTACACATCGCGCGTGCGTTGACTGACGGCTGCGCTCCACACAGCAAAGCCGAGCGGAACGATGGTCAGGACGCGGGCGCTGAGGCGCGCCTGAGAACCGTGGGCTCGGCGCTCGGCGCGAGCCGCGGCACGCTCGCGCAAGACAGCTGCCGCCTCGTCGAGCGTTGCCGCGATCGGCCCACCGATATGTGCTGCGGCCGACAGTGCCTGAACCGTGAGCGCCAGATCACCCTGATCGGCAACGACAGCCGCCAAGGTGTCGGCCAATGCGGCGCCGGTGTCGAGCCCATCGAGCACGACGTGCAACAGCGACGATCGGCTGATCTCGTCGATGACCGCGCTGGTCAAGCTCGATCCGCTGCGCACCTGACGCGAGATCCCATCGAGCAACGCGGCGTAGTCGGGCGAGTGCGACCTTGACCGCCGCGTCGGTGTTCGTGGTGACGGCGACCGAGGCGATAGTCGCAGTCGATTGCCTGCGCGTCCACAGACGATCGCGCCGAGCGCTGCGACCAGCAATGCGGTGATCATCGCCGGCCACGCTGCAAAGGCGCGAACACGGTCGCCCGTTCTGCCAATCGGCGAAGCTGGACATCGCCGGCCGTAGGATCGGACTCGCACACCTCGATCACTTGCCGGTGCATTTCGGTGGACCTGCCGACGTGAATGACGATGTCGATCGAACGCCGGACCTGATCGTGAATGGCCACGAGTGGCCATCCCGGAACCTCTTGCAACACCAGCGAGCAGACCCGGGCCATTGCGTCGATCGCGGAGTTGGCGTGCACCGTGGCCATCGAGCCGTCGTGGCCGGTGTTCATCGCCTGCACCAATTGCACCGCCTCGGCCCCGCGGACTTCGCCCAGCACGAGGCGGTCGGGGCGCATCCGCAGCGCCGTGCGCAGTAGCTGCGCGAGCGTGACCTCTCCCGTGCCCTCAGCGCTCGGCGGACGAGCCTCCAACCGCACAACGTGGGCATGCGACAGGCGCAGTTCGGCGATGTCTTCGAGGGTGATGATCCGCTCCGTCGTCGGTACCAACGCGGCGAGCGAGTTGAGAAGCGTCGTCTTCCCTGACGAGGTCGCTCCACTGACGAGCACGTTGCATCGAGCGGCGACGATGGCCCTGAGCAGTGCGACGACCGGGGGTGCGGCGAAGGCCGACAGAGGAAGTGATCGCATCGCGAAGCGGCGGATGGTGAGACATGGCCCGTCGACGGCGATGGGCTCGATCACTGCGCAGACGCGAGAGCCGTCGGGCAGGCGGGCGTCGACGGTGGGATTCGAACGATCGAGCCGACGACCGAGCGGGCGCAGAATCTGTTCGATGGCGGTCGCCACGGCCGCCGCGCTCATGGTCGCCACGTGCAACAACGTTCCAGAACGCTCGATCCACACCTCTCCGCCGCCGTTGACGATGACCTCGTCGATTGCCGAATCGCCGAGCCAGCGCTCGAGACCGCCCAGTGGCGAGCGCTCGGCGATGACATCGATCACGCCGCGGTCCGCAACGAGAGATGCAACGACCGAGGCAGCCTGGCAATCAACAACCCGGCATCCACCGCGCGGGCAACGGCGGGGTCGAGACGTACCTCGGCGACCACCCCAACGCCGAGGGCTCGTTCGACATCGGCCGATGTCAAGGCCCGGCCGGGTTCGTCGACCAGCACAATGCCGGTCGGACGAATGGTCAGCCGCTGTGCGTGGCGGATGGCCATGAAGCACGGTCGGATGATCAGCAGCGACTGCTCGGCTGCATCGTGCAGCGCCTGCGGAGGGCATCCGGTGCCGGCGTCGACGATCACCGAGTCGAGCGCCGCCAATGCAGTTGCAAGGCGCGGCCATTGGCCGTCGGAAGGGGTGCCATCGCCTCGTGGGATCAACTGCACGTCGTCGCGAATCGTGAGGGCGAGGCGGGCAAGCTCACTCGCACCTGCGGTCGATGAAGCCAACCAGTCGACGACACCCGGCCCAGTGGGCTCGTCCATCCCCAGTGCAGTTGCGCAGTCGCCGCCGAGGTCGACGAGTGTCGCTGGTTTGCTGCGCGCCGATCCCAAGGCCATCGCGCAACTCACCACCGTCGTGCCGCTGCCACCTTTGGCAGCCCAACAGACAATCACGTGACTTCACCCCCAACGAACCGATCGCTACGAATTGGGGGAAGACGAAGCGGAACCTATCGACGTCCGCACCACATGCCAACGCGGTTGGCGTGTTCCTTGCGGTAGCGTCACGGGCGGAGGTGTCTGGGCACCTGGTGGGCTCCACCGCCTTCAAAGCGGCCGAGACGAGCGATCCTCGTCTGGCGGGTTCGATTCCCGTCCACCTCCGCCACAACGCCGCGTCACCAATTCCGAGTGCCGGGTAAGAACCGAGGCTGCACAGGCGCGGACGAGCGCCCCGCGAGCGCGGCGAAACCGCGTCCAGTCACAGAGATAGATGGACG
>JANMQX010000159.1:0-4898 GCA_031370745.1 Ilumatobacteraceae bacterium | reverse complement strand
GGGCCTTCGGCACCCACGAGATGGCGAAGTCGACGGCGCCGCTGGCCAGTGTCTTTTGCGGTGGGAGGTCGACGCCACCCTCGACGATCTGCACATCGAGGCCAGAATCCTTGTAGTAGCCCTTGTCGACCGCCGCGTAGTAACCCCCGAACTGCGCCTGGGTGACCCATTGCAATTGCAACTTCACCTTCGCCCCGCTCGGCGCGGTGCACTTCGACACGTCGACGGCTAACCCCGAGCCGCTGCTCGAGGAACCGCTGTTCGATTTGTTGTCACTGCCGCAAGCAGCAACCAGCAACGCCGCAAGCCCGAGGCCCGCTGTCGCCTTGATCACTCGTTGTCTGTGCATTTTCTCCCCTTGTTGTTGTTGGTTCTCACCCGTGTACCCGGCGCCGCTGCCACGGCACGACGAGGTATTCCAGGAGACTGGATCCCGCAAAGAACAGCAGTCCGACGATCGACCCACCGACTACGTAGGCGAAGCCGAGGGCCTTGTTGGAGCCGTTGAGCGTGCTGGAAATCTTGGTGCCGAGCCCATCTTGGGTGCCGCCGAAATACTCGCTGACCAGCGCGATGATTACCGCGATCGGCGCGGCTGTGCGAATCGCCGTGAAGAGGTAGGGCATCGTGTTGGGAACCCTGACCTTCGACAAGACCTGGCGAGGGCTCGCCGCATAGGACTGCATCAGTTCGATCTGGGTGGGGTTGTTCTGCGTGAGTCCCTTGGTGACTTGAACGAAAACGATGAAGAAGACGGCGATCGTGACCATGAGACGCCTGCCGATCTGACTGTCGAGGGCATACATGTTGTTGAGAACCCCGACAATCACCACCGCCGGAACCGCGGCGACGGTCACTGCGAGAGGATTGACGAGCTCAGCGACCAGACGAAACCGATTGGTCAAGACTGCGGCTGCGAACCCGAGAATGGCGCCGCCGATCAATCCAACGAACGCATTGACGCCTGTGACGATGCACGCTTTGGTGACGAGACTCGGGTTGTCGAACAGCGACTGGATGATCGACGTCGGTTTCGGGATGACGAAGGGTTGCACGTTGTACACCTCGACCCAGGTTTGCCACAGGACGACGAAGAGGACGCCGAACACGACGGGGGGCAGGACAACCGCAAGGCTGTTGCGAGTACGCGCCGCAGTGCTCATCTGTCGTCGATTCCGGTGAGGGCGTCACCGATGTGACTACCGCGCAGTGCCTCGCGCACTTCGGTGACCCTGTCGAAGAATTCGCTTGCTTCGCGGGTGAGCTCCGAGCGGTCGCGCCCGAGCCCGACGTCGACCGTCGCAGTGATTCGGCCGGGACGCGGCGACATCACGACAACCCGGTCGGCGAGGTAGACGGCCTCGGGGATGGAGTGAGTCACGAACACGACCGTCGTGCCGGTCTCGCTGCAGATGCGCAACAACTCCGCCTGCATGTGCTCGCGGGTCATCTCGTCGAGCGCGCCGAACGGTTCATCCATCAACAGCAGTTCGGGGTGAGCAGCAAGAGCGCGGGCGATCGCCACGCGTTGCTGCATGCCACCCGACAGCTGCCATGGCATGTGCGCGGCGAATTCGGAAAGCTTCACCAAGCCCAACATCTCTGTGCTACGCGCCCGACGACGAGGCTTGTCCCAGCCCTTGAGCTCCAGTGGCAGCTCGATGTTGCGCTCGACCGTGCGCCAGTCGAACAGCCCGCTTTGCTGAAAGGCCATGCCGTAGTCCTGATCGAGGCGGGCCTGATGCGCAGGCTTGCCGTTGACGACCACGTCTCCGGACGTGGGCTCGATGAGATCGGCGATCAGTCGCAACAGCGTCGATTTGCCGCAGCCCGAGGGACCGATCAACGAGACGAACTCGCCCTTGCGCACATTCAGATCGATGTCGACAAGGGCGTCGACCTGGTTGGTCGAGCCGCGATTGAACACCTTGCTGACACCGCTGACCTGCACGGCATGTTGGCCTTCAACGGCGTTCCGCTCGATCGGGGCGTCCATCAGTTCCCCTCCGGTGGATGACTTCGCATCATCTGACGATCGATGACGGCGACGAGAACTGCCATCGCCAGACCAAGCGCCGCCGCCCCGAACACAGCGGTGTAGAGCTTGGGCGGATCGGTCGTCGCGTCTTGACCGTACGAAAGAATCAGCCGACCGATGCCAGCGGGAACGCCGAGCGAGATCTCGGCCACCACCACCCCGACAACCGCGGCGGCACCGGCCAACCGCAGCGCCGGCGCGATGTACGGCACCGCGGCCGGGAACCGCAGCTTCAACAACGTTCGCCACCAGGGCGACGCCAGGGAATCCATCAGCTCCATCGATGCAGGCGGCGTGGACTGCAACCCGCGAAGAGTGGCGACAGCAACGGGAAAGAACGCCAGGAAAACGCCCAGCAAGATCGCCGCGATCCACGTCTTCGAGACGAGGTCGCGGCTCCCATAGGCCATCAGCCCGATGATCAACGGACCGAGCACGATGATGGGCACGGTCTGCGAGATGATGAGATAGGGCATCAGCGCCCGTTCGACGAGGCGGAAGCGAGCCATCAGCACGGCCACGGCGATGCCGAGCAGTGCACCGATCACGAATGCGGCGAGCGCGACCCTGAACGAGTACCACGTCGCCGACGCCACCACCGAGAGGATCGTCTGCTTGCCGCCGCGAACCTCAGGACGGCCGAGCCGCGACACCATCCTCCAGACATGAGGCATCGCCCGATCCGCGGTTCGCGGCAGCAGCCGGATTCCCAACACGGTGCCACCGTTTTCGGGACCGACCGCCTTGTACGCCTCCCAGAGCGCGGCAACGAACACGAATGCCAGCGGAAACATGATGAGCCTGCGCAGCCGCGCCGTCACGCTTTGGCCCTGACCGTTTCGGCGACGGCAGGCAGGATCTTGTCGCCGTAGTCCTGCAAGGTGTGGTCCTTGTCGTCGTGCTGCAGGTAGATACTGAATTGATCGACGCCGAGCTCCTTCAACGCCAGCATCCGCTCGATGTGCGTCTCGACGGGACCGATGATGCAGAATCGATCGACGATGTCGTCGGGCACGAACTGCGTGTGCGCATTGCCGGCTTGCCCGTGTTCGTTGTAGTCGTATCCCTCTCGACCTTTGATGTAGTCGGTCAACGCCTGCGGAACCGCGCCGCTCTGGTCGCCGTAGCGAGCAACGATGTCGGCGACGTGGTTGCCGACCATGCCTCCGAACCAGCGGCACTGGTCGCGGCCGTGGGCCATCGCTGCCTCGGACCCGTCGGTGACGTAGGCAGGAGCAGCAACGCAGATCGTCACATCCCCTGGATCACGGCCCGCTGCCACGGCCGCGTTGCGCACCGCGGCGATCGTCCACTCGGCGATGGACAGATCGGCGAGCTGCAGGATGAACCCGTCGCCGACCTCACCGGTCAGCGCCAGGGCCTTTGGCCCGTATGCAGCGATCCAGACCTCGAGCTGGCTGCCGACCGACCAGGGGAAGCGCAGTTGCGATCCTTTGTACTCGACGCTGCGACCGTTGCCGAGCTCGCGAATCACATGCACGGACTCGCGCAATGTCGCCAGCGTCGTCGGGGCTCCATTCGTGACTCGCACCGCCGAGTCGCCACGTCCAATTCCACATACCGTGCGATTGCCATACATCTCATTGAGCGTGGCGTACACGCTGGCAGTGACGGTCCAATCCCGTGTAGCCGGATTGGTGACCATTGGTCCGACGATCACCTTGCGCGTCTCAGCCAATATCTGGCTGTAGATCACATACGGCTCCTGCCACAAGATGTGCGAATCGAAAGTCCACACATGAGTAAAGCCGAAGCTCTCGGCGCGCTTCGCCAAGTCGATGACCCGCGCAGATGGCGGGGTTGTCTGCAAAACGACCCCAAAGTCCATTAGCCCCCCACCAAAGCTTGATCGGTGACACCCCGAGCGCAGGTGGGAGTGAGGCCGGACAGGCTGAGCGCGAGGCGAGGCGAAACTCGGGGGTCGATCACGAGACAGTAGGTCAGGGGTGGGCTTCCCCTGACTGTGTCGAGTGACGAACGCCGAGGTTCGGCGAGCCGTTGGTGAGGGGCCTGAGGCTGGGCAACTCTCACCTGTTCTGGGGGAATCCGAGGTCGACGGTGCTGGTGCGAGGATCTGGCCAGCGCGATGTCACTACCTTGGTCTTGGTGTAGAAGTTCACACCTTCCGGTCCGTACATGTGGGTGTCGCCGAACAGACTGGCCTTCCACCCCCCGAAGCTGTAGTAGCTGACCGGGACGGGAACGGGAACGTTGACGCCGACCATCCCGACTTGCACGTCGAACTCGAACTGACGAGCCGCACCGCCGTCGCGGGTGAAGATCGCCGTTCCATTTCCGTAGGGGTTGTCGTTGATCAACTGCAGTCCTTCCTGGTAGCCGCTGATGCGAGTGACCGTGAGCACCGGTCCGAAGATCTCGTCGTCGTAGCACGCCATGCCGGGTTTGGCGTTGTCGATGAGTGACGGCATCAAGAAGAAGCCCTCACCTGGTGCACCCTGTCGACCATCGACAACCAACGTCGCTCCTTCGCCCTCTGCACCGCCGACGTAGCCAGCGACCTTGTCGCGGTGTTCGCCGGTGATCAACGGGCCCATCTCGCTCTCGGACTCGCTGGCCGGACCAACCTTGATCGCCGGGATGCGATCCTTGATCTTGCCGACCAACGCATCGGCGATCGACTCGCTGGCCAGCACGACGGAGATGGCCATGCAACGCTCGCCGGCCGATCCGTAGGCAGCGCTGACTGCAGCGTCAGCGGCCATGTCCAGATCGGCGTCGGGCAGCACCAGCATGTGGTTCTTGGCGCCGCCGAGCGCCTGAACCCGCTTGCCGTTCTTGTGCCCGTCTCGTAGATGTACTTGGCGATCGGCGTCGAGCC
>JANMQX010000135.1:0-27110 GCA_031370745.1 Ilumatobacteraceae bacterium | reverse complement strand
AAAGATCGCGCCGCATCGAGTCGCGGGTGCCGGCATCCAGCGCCGCGAGCGGTTCGTCGAGCAGCAACAAGCGCGGGTTGGTTGCCAGCGCTCTGGCAAGCGCGACACGCTGTGCCTGACCGCCGGAAAGGGAGCCTGGTCGCTGTGTGGCGTAGTCGCTCAGCCCCACACGATCGATCCACTCGCGAGCGATCACTCTGGCTTCGGTCTTCGCCATCTTGCGCGCTCTGAGACCGTAGGCAACGTTCTCGAGAACCGACATGTGATCGAACAAGAGATAGTTCTGATACACGAAACCGATCGATCGATCCTCGGGCGCGACGAAGATGTCGGCTGCAGGGTCGTCGACGACCAAATCATCGATCGCGATGTGGCCGCTGTCGATGGGGGCCAGACCAGCGAGGCAGCGCAGCATCGTCGTCTTACCGGAACCGTTCGGCCCGAGGAGCGCAACCAGTTCACCGGCTTTCATTTCGAGTTCCGCTCGAAGATCGAGAGTGCCCAACTGGAGCTCGATCGATGCCGACAGGGTCACACGACCACCACGCTGGACGACGTGACACCTCGCTGCCCGAGCCATCGATCTCGGAGGCCGACAAGAACCGCAAAGGAGATCCCTATGAGCACCAACGCCAAGATGATCGCCTGTTCCGGATTCGACTCCAACGCCAGATACACCGCCAACGGCATCGTCTGGGTCTTGCCGGGGAAGTTTCCGGCGAACGTGATGGTCGCGCCGAACTCGCCGAGCGCCCGCGCCCAGGCGAGCACTGCGCCGGCGACCAGTGCCGGACGAATTGTCGGCACCGTGACCCGCCAGAACGTGTACCAGCGCGATGCCCCCAAAGTGCGCGACGCATCTTCGAATCGGGCATCGAGCTGTCGGAGCGCTGCTTCAACGGTGATGACCAGGAACGGCATTGCGACGAACGTCTGAGCGACGACCACGCCCGCTGTCGTGAAGGGCAACCGGAGATCAAACCAACGATCCAGGTACTGCCCCACGAGACCGCGCCGACCGAGGGCGAAGAACAGTGCCACACCACCGACAACCGGGGGCAAGACAAGTGAGAGCATGCACAGCGCGCGCAAGGCGCTTCTTCCCGGGAACTCGACACGGGCCAACAACCAAGCCAGCGGCACACCGAACACGATCGACAGCAGCGTTGCCCACAACGAGCAGATCAACGACAGACGCAGTGCCAGCAATGAATCATGCTCGGTCAAGTATCCCCATGCACGCGTCCACGGTGCTCGCCACAGCAGACCGATGAGCGGAAGTGCGAAGAAGAGACCGGCGACAACTGCCAGGACCAGCACGGGGAGGGGCAGGCTGACCCGCTTGCCCCTGCGGCTAGTCATCGCCCGCAGTCACGGTGCAAGGAATCCGTGTTTCGCGAGGATCGCCTGCCCGGCATCGCTCGTGACGAAATCGATGAATGCATGCGCTGCTTCGGGATTCGTCGCCTCCTTGGTCACCACCATCGGATAGTTGCTGATGACGTTGATGTCGGCAGGAATCTTGACACCTTCGGCCCCATCTCCCGCGGAATTGACGTCGGTGACGAACACGATGCCCGCATCGGCTTCGCCCGCGGAGACCTTGGTGACGACACCTTTCACCTTGTCTTCGAGGCTCGCGGGGGTCACCGTGACCCCGGCCTTCGCGAGCACAGCGGCCGCGTTCTTGCCGCATGGAACCTTTTCGGCACAGAGAACGACAATGGTGCCCGGCTTGGCCAGGTCAGCAACAGTGGCGACGGCCTTTGGATTGCCTTTCTCCACGAGGATCTCCATCGAGTTCCTGGCGATCGTCACAGGATCGCCGGCGTTCTCGGTTGCATCGGTCAACTTCTTCATGTTCGTGTCGTCTGCCGATACGAAGACGTCGGCGGGAGCGCCTTGCGTGATCTGGGTGACGAGGTCACCTGATCCGGCGAAGTTGAAGGTCACATTGGTATCCGGGTTGTCGGTCTTGAACGCCGTGCCCATCTCGGTGAACGCCTCGGTGAGTGATGAAGCCGCAAACACCACGATGTCGCCCTTTGCTGCCGGCACAGTGGTCGGCGCGACCGTTGGTGCGGCGACCGCAACGGTCGTCGCCGCTGTCTTGGAGTCGGAACCGCACGAGGAGCCAACACAGCTCAAGAACACGACGGATGAAATGAGAAGCCGCGAGGTCGTACGCATGAGTTGGAGAATAGTCATACGATGACTAACCAATCGTCATCGGCTGACCATTCACCGTCGAACTGAACTGAGACCTTCGCACGAACCGCGTTTTGAGCGTGTAGCGGAATCGCCCTCCCCGACAGACAAGTCGACCAGAAGCTCATCCAAACGAGACGCGGCATGATGAGAGGACAACTCATCAGCGAACGGAGCATCTCATGACCGACCAAACCCCGCCGGGACGTTTGCAGGGCAAGATCGCAATTGTGACCGGCGCCGGGCGTGGCATCGGTCGCGCCATCGCCGAGCGCTACGGCCGAGAGGGGGCGAAGGTGACCGTCGCCGATATCGATCGGGCCACGGCGGAGGCCGTCGCCGCCGTCATCTGTGCCGCGGGGGGCGATGCCATCGGCATCGAAGCCGACGTGTCGAATGCCGAAGCCGTCGATGTCATGGTGAACACAACCTTGAACACGTTCGGTGGTCTCAACGTGATGCTGAACAATGCCGGCATCGTTCGCGAGGCGGCGCGCCATGTGCTCGAAGCAGACGAGGCATGGTGGGACTTGATCCTCGACACAAATCTCAAGGGCCACTTCCTGTGTTCCCTCACTGCAGCGAAGCACATGGCCGGGCATGGTGGCGGCACCATCATCACGATGTCGAGCGGTGGCGCCTCGAGGGCCCATCGAGGCATGGTCGCCTACGACGCGTCGAAGGGCGGCATCGAGGCAATGACGCGAGCGCTTGCGCTGGACCTGGCCCCGTACAACATTCGTGTCGTCGGCCTGGTACCCGGTCTCATCGTGCCGTCGCGCGACGAGACCGATCCGACTGCGCTGGCGCGTACCGACGCGACGGTGCCGCTCGGTCGCGCGGGCGTCCCCGACGACCTCGCCGGGCCGGCTGTGTTTCTCGCCTCCGACGACGCGGCGTACATGACCGGCAGCTTCGTGACGGTCGACGGCGGGGTGCTGTTCCAGCAACGATCGCCACAGATCGAAACGTTCCCCGTCGATCGGTTCCCGGCGATCTCGTAGCGAACGCGTTCTACCAGTTGATCTCGTCGCAGCCGTGATGGTCTTCGGGCTCGACCTGCAAGGTGGCATGGGTGATGCCGTGTTGATCGGCCAGCAGTTGGCGGGCTTGATCGAGCACGGCGTGCGAGTCGGTTCCGACAGCGACCATCAAGTGGGCGGTAGCCACCTCCATCTCGGAGGTCAGCGTCCACACGTGGACATCGTGGACATCGACCACTCCGGAGATCATCGCGAGCTCGCGCTGCAGGGCGACGATGTCGAGACGCGCCGGAGCGGCTTGCACCAGAACGAGCAACGCTTCGCGTCCGAGCCGCCATGCGCGAGGCAGGATGAACACACCGATCACCGCGGCGATGACCGGGTCGACCCATGTCCAGCCGGTGATGCCCCACACGATCGCGGCGACGATCACGCCGACAGATCCGAGGATGTCAGAGACCACTTCGAGATACGCGCCGCGCATGTTGAGGGTTTCCTTCGCACCTGCACGGAGCAGCAAGAACGCGATCACGTTGACCACAAGACCGACAACGCCGACGACAAGAACCGGAGTTGCGGCAACGTCACGCGCACCATCTATCCGGCCGGCCGCCTCGAACAGCACGTAGCCGGCAACGGCGAAGAGCAGAACCGCGTTCAGCAACGCGGCGAGGATCTCGAGCCGGTAGAGGCCGAACGTGCGTTGTGGGTTGGTCCTGCCACGCGAGGCCGCCTGGATGGCCGCTATTGCCATGCCCAGTCCGAGGGCGTCGGTCGCCATGTGACCTGCATCCGACAGCAACGCCAGCGAGCCGGTCACGATTCCGACGACGACTTGCACCCCCAGAAAGCCGACGATCAACCCAAACGAGATCGTCAACGGTTTGACATGTCGGGCACCGGCTCGCGATGCCGAAGCACCATGACTGTGGCTGTGATCGTGAGTCACCTCTGACCGCAGGCGCGAATCACAGGGCGACTACTCGTAGCGCACGCCCTGGCGGTCGAGCTCTTTCTGAATCGCCGACACATCGACGGAGTCGAGATCGGGACCGCGGTGGATCGAGAGTGCTGCAGCGATGCCGGCACCTTGTCCCAATACCGCACAACACGACATGTTACGCGTCGAAGCATGAGACACTCGGTCCCCGCCACAGGAGCGGCCGGCAACCAGGAGATTGCGAACACCCTTCGGCACGAGGTTGCGGTAGGGAAGCTGGAAGTAGCGCCCGGTCGTCGGCAGGATCAACACGCCGTACCCATCGATGAACTCGGGATAGATCCCGATGGAGTCGTCGAACCGGCCCTGTTCGCGCACGTCGCGTTCGGTCATGTTGTACACGGCGTCGATCTTGCGGGTGTCACGAATTCCCAGCGTCATGCCGAAGTTGCGCAGGCGGGCCCGTTCGCAACCCGGCGTGTACCGGCGGAGTGCCTCGACGGCGAACATCGCCTGACGACGGCCCTCGATCTCGCCACGCGTCAGATCGTCGGGGTCGGTTCCGTCGATCGATTCCATGTGGACGAGGTTCATGTAGGTGAGCTCGCCAGTGTCGTGGATGGCACCCCACGTGCCTGCGAGGGTCGACAGCGTCGACGGCAACAGCCCGTCGTTGATGGCTTGCTCGAACGGACGCTTCAGGAACGGCGAGAACATGTCGTCCTCCTTCCCGCCGGTCTCGATGTTCCACTCGCCACCGCCCGCCCAGTCCTTGTAGGTCTGCGGATCCGCCTTGATGCCCGCGATGAACGCCTTCTTGTCGACGCCGGCAAGGTGAAACATCACCGAGGCGGCCATCATGTCTTCCTTCGGTGTGTGGAATGTTGGCGCGCCCGCTCGATACGCCACGTCGGCGTCGCCGGTGGCGTCGATGACCCTGGCAGCGCGGATCGCTTCGCGACCTGCCTTCGATTCGGTGATGATGCCGGTGATCGTGTCGCCGTCCATGATCGGCGCGGCGAAGGTGCGGTGCAGCATTCCGCGTATGCCCGCTTCCTCCACCAAGGTGTCGGCGACGAGTTTGAAACCTTCCGCATCGAGCTCGAACGACAGCGACTGGCTCTCGGGTACTGCCGCGCCCATCTCGTGGGCGCGCGTTTCGAACTCGCGACCGATCCCGTTGGCTTCGACCGTCTCCTCGTGGCGGTACCACGCCATGCCCTCGACGCCGACGGCAGTGATGTTGCCCCCGAAACAACCAAATCGTTCAACCATTGTGACATCGACACCGGAACGGGCTGCCGCAAGCGCCGCGGCTAGCCCGGCGGGCCCGGACCCGACAACGAGAACATCGGTCTCATGAATGACGTCGATCTGCCGAGCGGGCTCCGTGATGGTTCCGAACGTACGTCGACCACTACGGGTCGGGCTGGGGTCGGCGTTCACGCTCTGCAGTATTGCCGGTTGTCCACCTGTTGGAGAGCGTTCACTCCTCGTTCATGCTCCGTTCACTGGGACGCCCCTTGAGTGTCAACTTCCATCTTTACCGTGACCGGCGTTGTTCATCCCCAAACAAGGAGACACGTACGTGAACCCAGTTCAACGGCGACTCGTAATCGCCGGACTCATCTCGCTCTCACTCGTTGCCGTCGCGTGCGGCAGCGACAGCAAGTCAAGCTCGCCGACAACCCCGGCCACAGCAGCAGCCGCCGCAACCCAACCCGCAACGTCGGAAACGACCGTGGCAAGCACGGCGCCAACGGCGACCGACGCGGCAGCAACGACCGCAGCAGTTGGAGCGGCCAGCGTCGATTTCGCCAAACTGTCCGGCAGTCTCGTCGGTAGTGGCGCGACGTTCCCGAAGAGCTTTTACGACGACGCAATTGCAACGCTCTCCGGAATTGCCCCAAGCTTGACGGTGGAGTACGGAGGCGGCGGTTCCGGCAAGGGCCAGACCGATCTACAGACGAACGTCGTCGACTTCGCCGGCACTGACGGGACGGTCAAGGCCGAGGACAAGCCCAAGTACACCGGTGGCGAGTTCGTGTACGTCCCGACGGTGATCGCTCCGATCACGATGTCATACAACCTGCCGAGCGTTCCCAAGCTGCAGCTTTCGCCGACCAGCATCTCGGCGATCTTCCAACGCGAGGTCACCAAGTGGAACGATCCGGTGATTGCTGCCGACAACCCCGGAGCCAGCCTGCCCGCCACCGACATCGTGGTAGTTGTGCGGGCCGACCCGTCAGGCACCACGCAGAACTTCACCAAGTTTCTGGATGCAGCTGCTGGACCAACTGCAGGCGGAACATGGAAGCTGGGCGCTGCAAAGGACACGGCCTTCCCGGCGGACACGCAGCGCGGCGACGGCAACAGCGGCGTCGCGCAAATCGTGTCGTCCACCGAAGGTGCCGTCGGCTATGTCGACCTCAGTGATGCCAAGGCCAACAACCTCGTCTTTGCATCGGTGAAGAACAAGGCCGGCAAGTACGTCGAGCCCACGCTCGACGCCACGACCGCAGCAGCGAAGAACGCCAAGATCGCCGACGACCTGACCTACTTCCTCGGTTGGGCCGACGGCGATGCCTCGTACCCGATCGCCGCTCAGACCTGGATCATCGCGTACACGAAGCAGGCTGATCCGGCAAAGGCCAAAGCGCTTCGCGGCTTCCTGACGTACCTCCTGACCGACGGTCAGAAAGCGGCTTCGGCCATCGACTACGCCCCGTTGCCGGCTGATCTGCAGGCCAAGGCGTTGCTGAACATCGCCAAGATCGGCGCCTGACAAATCCATCTAATGTTGGACCGGGCCTGCAGGCCCGGTCCAACTGCGCTGGACGATGTCAAGGAGATTCATGAACACTGTGCCGGCCGAGGTGACAGACCTGCGACCAAGACGTCAGATCCTCGACAGCATCTTCAGAGGCTCGACGCTTGCTTCAGGGGCCGTGATCCTGATCGTGCTCGCCCTGATCGCCTACACGATCACCAACAAGTCGCTTCCCGTCGTTCGCTCAGAGGGCATCAGGTTCTTCACCAATCGCAACTGGCTTCCGGCCAACGGCGTGTTCGGCGCTCTGAGCTTCATCTATGGCACCGCGGTGACCGCGTTGATAGCCGTCGCGATCTCGGTACCAGTCAGCATCGGCATCGCACTGTTCACGACACAGGTGGCGCCCAGCTGGCTGAAGAAGTGGCTCGTCTCGTTGACCGACCTCGTCGCGGTGGTGCCGTCAGTGGTGTTCGGTCTGTGGGGCATCATCTTCCTCGCACCGAAGCTCGTCGGATTCTACAGAATGATCAGCAGGTGGTTCCACGGCTGGCCGATACTCGGCGACATCTTCGGCAAGGCCAGCGCCGGCCGCACGTTCATGACTGCCGGCCTCATCCTGTCGGTGATGATCACACCAATCGTCACGTCCATCGCTCGCGAGGTGATCGAGACGTGCCCGCAGACCGATCGCGATGGCGCGCTCGCGTTGGGCGCGACGCGATGGGAGATGATCACGGGCGCGGTGCTGCCGCACTCGATGAGCGGAATCGTCGGCGCGGTGATGCTGGGTCTCGGTCGTGCGATGGGCGAAACAATCGCGGTCGCATTGGTGATCGGGTCTTCGCCGACAATCACAGCAAACCTGTTCTCGTCGGGCGACTCGCTGCCATCGGTGATCGCCTTTCAATGGGGTGAGGCCACCGGGATCAAACGCAGCGCGTTGATCGCGATGGGTCTGACGTTGTTCATCCTCACGATCATCGTCAATCTCTCGGCCACCGCCGTGGTCAACCGGGCGACCCGCCGAGTGCAGGGGGCCTAGCCATGGCCGTCGCAGTCGCCGAGCTGCCCGCCCAACCTGTGGCGCTCGCCGCGGACCTGGAGGGGATATCAGGTCGGCGACGCACGAAGAACTACGTCATGACAGTGCTGATGGCCTCCGCCGTGCTGATCGTCGGCTTCGTCCTGGTGCTCGTGCTCGCCACGGTTGGTGTGAAGGGCTGGTCGATCGTCTCGGGCAGTTTTCCCAAGTGGTTTACGAAAGACATCCAACTTGCGCCGCGTCGACCGGGCCCGGGTATGAAAGCCGCAATCGTCGGGACGTGCATCATCACCTTCGCCGCGACGTTCATCGCAGTTCCGCTCGGAATCGGCGGGGCGATCTATCTCAACGAGTACGGGCGTACTCGGACATTCGCCCGCATCCTGCGGTTTCTCGCCAATGTCATGGCTGGCGTTCCTTCGATCGTGATGGGTCTGTTCATCTATGTGTTCTGGGTCGTGCCGCGAGGCGTGAGTGGCCTCAACGGCTTCAGCGGTGCCCTGGCACTTGCCTGCCTCATGTTGCCGATCGTCGTGCGATCCTCTGAGGAGATGTTGCGCTTGGTGCCGCAAAATCTGCGCGACGCGAGCTATGCCCTCGGTGGCAGTACGAGTCGTACGACGCTGCGCGTCGTGCTGCCGACGGCGGCGCCCGGCATCATCAGCGGCTGCCTGCTGGCCATCGCCCGCGCCGCTGGCGAAACCGCGCCCCTGATCTTCACGATCGGTGCCGCGAAGGCGACCAACTGGAGCGTCTTCGGAGGAACCAACACGTCGCTGTCGATGCAGATCTACGGCAACGCCAAGGAAAGCTTTCACACTGCGCAGCAGCGGGCATGGGGGGCCGCTCTGACCCTCATTGCCCTCGCGTTTGTCTTCACCGTCTGTGCCCGACTGCTTTCGGCACGGCTAGCGAGGACGAGGTAGAACAATGTGGGGAAGAATCACCGATACCGCGCAACAGCACCCGCTCCACGACGTTGAGGAGAGAGAGCAAGAAATGACCGAGACCAGCGAGACCTCCGCCAACCAGACGGTCGAGGAGCAGGCAACGGACAACTCGGTGTTCGATGTCGACGACCTTGCTGTGTACTACGGCGCGTTCAAGGCTGTACGCGACGTGTCGCTGAAGATCCGGCCCCACGAGATAGCGGCCTTCATCGGGCCATCGGGTTGCGGGAAGAGCACGGTCCTGCGGTGCTTCAACCGGATGAACGACACGATCCCCGGAGCACGAGTCGAAGGGTCCATCAAGTACCACGGTGTCGACCTGTACGGACCGAACGTGTCGGCGACCCAGGTTCGCCGCCACATCGGCATGGTGTTCCAAAAGCCGAACCCGTTCCCGAAGAGCATCTACGACAACGTTGCCTACGGTCCTCGTATCGCCGGCGGACTGAAGAAGAGCGAGCTCGACGATCTCGTCGAGGAGTCGTTGCGCAGTGCAGCGCTGTGGGAGGAAGTGAAGGGCCGGCTCAAGTCATCGGGTCTCGGTCTCTCGGGCGGACAACAGCAACGCCTGTGCATCGCCCGTGCGCTGGCGGTGCAACCGGAAGTGATCCTGATGGACGAACCGTGTTCGGCACTGGATCCCATCGCCACTGCACGCATCGAGGATCTGATGCACGAGATCAAGTCGCGCTACACCATCGTCATCGTCACCCACAACATGCAACAGGCGGCACGAATCAGCGACCGAGTCGCGTTCTTCACGACCGAGGTGTCGCCCACCAGCGATCGTCGCACCGGTGTGCTCGTGGAGTTCGGAAGGACATCGAAGATGTTCTCCAACCCGTCCGACGAGCGCACCGAGGCCTATGTCACCGGGCGGTTCGGCTAGGAACGAGAGCGGTTGCGCAAGCAGCGGACAAAGGAGGGTTCAGGCAAGCCCGTCGAGCACGACACGCAAGACGACACGACGCTCGGTTGTGTCATCAGTGGTAGGAGCGGCCTTGCGAACCTTCGGTCAAACGCCGTACCGTCCACACCGTGAAGCCGGGCATTGACATCCACGGGAATCCGATGACAGGGACGTCCGCGTCGATCGCATTGTACGACCGAGCCATCGACAGGTTCCTCCGCTTTCATCCCGAGATCATCCAGCTCGCCGGACAACTGACCATAGAGGAACCTGCGCCGATGGCATTGGCGTTGATGGCTTACCTGAACTTGATGAGCACCGATGCCGACGACCTACCCAGTGCCAGGGATGCGTGGCAGGCGTTGTCGCAACTCGGTGCCAACGAGCGCGAGCTCGCGCATGGCGCAGCCATCGCTGCATGGCTCGGCGGCGACTGGCACGGTGCGGCCGCGCAGCTCGACGAGTTGCTGTGCCTCTGGCCGACCGACCTTCTGGCGCTGATGATCGGGCATCAACTCGACTTCTTTCTCGGAGACGCTCAGAACTTGCGCGACCGGCCGACGCGAACCCTGCGCGAGCTCGACGCCGACGACCCGCACGGCGGGTTCGTCCGTGGGATGGTCGCCTTCGGGCTCGAGGAAGCGGGCCACTACGCCCACGCACTCGATGCCGGACTTGCGGCCGTCGCGTCAAACCCCGACGACGTGTGGGGTATCCACGCTGTTGTCCACACCTACGAGATGCAGGGTCGCGTCGACGAAGGAATCCAGTTCCTCAACGGCGACGGAACCCGGTGGGAAAGCGGCAACCTGTTCACAGTGCACAACTGGTGGCACCTCGCTCTCTACCAACTCGAGGCGGGGCGACCCGAACAGTCATTGGCGATATATGACGCCGAGATCCATCACGGCGAGTCTGCCGGTGTGCCAATCGAGATGCTCGACGGAAGCGCCCTGCTGTGGAGACTGATGCTCGACGGCGTCGACATCGGAAACAGGTTCGAAGTGCTGGCGACTGCGTGGGAGCCCAAGCTCAGCGGAGCGCCCTGGTACGCGTTCAACGATCTCCACGGCGTCATGGCTCTAGCCGGGGCCGGTCGTGGCGAAGCTGCCCGGACGTCGGTGACGGATCGCGAACGATGGCTCGAGTCCGCAGCGGGCAGCAACGCGCGCATGACCGCCCAGATCGGTCTCCCGGCGAGTCGTGCTGTGATGGCTTTCGTCGACGAGCGCTACGACGACGTGATCGACGAGCTGTGGCCGATCCGACGGACGCTCGCCTGCTTCGGCGGTTCGCACGCCCAGCGCGATGCGTTGCAGCGCACGCTGCTGGAGGCCGCGCTCAGAACCGGACGGTACGAGATGGCGCGGGCCCTCACCTCCGAGCGACTCGGCGTGCGCGAATCCAGCCTGTACAACTGGAGTCAACGTGGCCGTGCGCTGCGCGGTCTCGGCGACACGACCGGTGCGGCAACCGCCGAGCAACGAGCAACGAGCTACCGAACGCAGTTTGCCGACACCTAGCGGTAACAATGGCAAGGTGATGGCCGAAACATGGCCACCGAGGTTCTCATCCACTCCGACCTGCCTGAACCATCGGTCGACGTGCGCGACCGCTGCCTGCCATCGACCGTGCATCTCCCCCGTCTGCGCGCTGGTGACCGCGCGCTGCTGACGTGCGAGCCGGACGTACTGTTCGAGCATGAACAGCAGCGATCCCGGGTCACCACAAAAAAATCAGCAGCCGGCGGAGCATCACCTCAGCTGCGCGGCCTGCAGAGTCATCGACCGCGCCGACGGCGTCGAGGATGGCCAGCTGTGGAACCCAGATCACTACGCGACACCGTCTCGCCGGGACCTGCTCAGCCTGATGCGCCGCGTCCAGGATCACACCGCCGACAGCATCACCTCGATCGCCGGCTCGATGCGATTCGTCTACATCCACATCATTTGGTTCGGTGTGTGGATCGCGTTGAACGTGGGTCTCATCACGGTCAACCACGAGTTCGACAAGTTCCCGTTCGGCTTGCTCACCATGATCGTTTCCTTGGAGGCCATCTTCTTGTCGACGTTCGTGATGATCAGCCAGAATCGGCAGGCGGCCCGGTCGGACCTGCGCAGCGAACTCGACTTCGAGAACAACATCCGCGGCGAGATCTGGTCCGTGCACATCGGCGAGGCACTGGGGCTCGATGTCGACCACGTCGAAGACGTGGTTCGACGGGCAATCGACGGCGCTCACGCCGCCATGCGCAATATTCCAACCTCATCGGCAAAGAACTCGACCAACGGCTGAGACGGCCTTGACAGTTCGCAAGCTTGCGAAAGCACATCTCTCATCGTGACGGGCGAGTCGACGAGATGTGTCTCGTAGGCGATCACGAGCCGGGCAGGCTGTCCTCGATGGCGCCGACGAGAGCGGGGTCGTCGGGGGTCACGGTGGGCGAGAACCTGGTGATGGACCCAGATCATCTGCCAGAGAGCGGCGCAATCGCGATCGTGTCGTGCCGACACGCCCCACGTGGTGCACGGCGCGCGCTGCCGCCACGGCAGGAGTTGGGATTGCCCCGTCGGCGAGGTTGTTCCAATAGATCGCCCAAGTCGAAGCGATCATTCTGCCGAACACGGGAGCCGTGAGTGTTGCTGACAATCCGCCGATCAGGCGGGGCCTGTCGACACAGGTGGCATGGATCGGCGTCGTGACCGACGCCCACCGGCCGTAGGTGGCGCTGACCCAGTGCCGGTAGTTGGTGGCAGCGTCGCCCGGCTCGTGCAATATGGCCAGCGCAGCAGCCTGACCACTCTGGAGAGCCTGGGCGATCCCCTCTCCCTGCAGCGGATTGACCAGACCAGCGGCGTCACCGACGAGCAGCACCCTGCCCGCAGCAGGTCGTGTGCCGACGAGACCCAACTTCAACCAGCCGCCGAGCTGTCGAACGGGTGCGGGGGGCTCGGATTCGAGCAGCCCGATTCGCACCAGATGGGCGCGGAACTCGTCGAGTTGTTGCTGGGCGCGATGCGCATGCCGGCGACTGTGACCGAGACCGAGCCCCAGCCCGAGATTGGCGCCGTCGGGACCGGGGAACAGCCAGCCATAGCCGGGAAACCCTCGACGATCCTGGTCGTTCCACAACGCAATCACGGGAACGGCGACATCGGCGTCGATGTAACCACGTACCGCAAATCCCCACAGCACCCGCGAGGGATCGACGAGCCCGGCCGTACGCCCCGTGATGCTGGTCGCCCCGTCGGCACCGATCACGAAGTCGGCCTCGAGAGATCCTCCGCCATCGATCTCGACTCGACCCTCCTCGACCGAAGCGATCCGGGCGTCTATTTCGATTGCGCCCGCGGCCAGTGCCGCACCGCGTAGAAACGCATCGAACCGCGCCCTCGGCACGATGATCCCATGACCCGGATAGGTTCGACCCGGCCGTGCCGGCAGCAACACTCGCCGACCCCGCGGACCGGCCACGATCATGTCACCGGCTCTCTGCGCGCCGGCATACTCGAGACCGAGCTCGTCGAGCAGACGCACGCCGCGCGGCCCGACCAGATCTCCGCAGGCCTTGTCGCGGCCGATGCCTGCTTTGTCCACCAGCCCAACTCGGGCCCCGGCACAGGCAAGCACGAACGCGGCAACGCTTCCGGCCGGGCCAGCCCCGACGACGATGACGTCGTAACCTGCTTTCGACAATGACACCTCATGGTCCCGTGACTGTGTCGCTGATTGGAGCGAGTCGACTTGGACATCACCCGATCCCGAACACAACCCAACGTGTTCGCCCGCCGCTTGTTCGCTCCGCTCGCCGGGCGTTACGACCGACTGGCCGAGATTCTTTCTATGGGCCAGAACCGCCGCTGGCGTACGGCGATGGTCGAACACATTACCGGGTCTGCCTTGAACGACTCGAGCGGTCTTGTGCTCGATGTCGCCTGCGGACCTGCTCGCGTCACCCGGGCGTTGGTCGAGGCAACCAGCGCGCACGTCATCGGCCTCGACCTCAGCGAGAACATGTTGCGCGCCGGAGTCGGCAACATCGCCGCCGTTGGCCTGCAGGATCGTGTCGCCCTGCTGCTCGGCCGCGGCGAACAACTGCCCTTTCCTGATGCGACATTCGACGCACTCACGTTCACGTATCTGCTGCGATACGTGAACGATCCTGCGGCGACGCTCGCCGAATTGGCCCGTGTGGTCAAACCAGGAGGAGCAATCGCCAGCTTGGAATTTTCCGTGCCGACGGCACCGTGGTGGCGAATCGCATGGTGGTTGTACACGCGGTTCGTCCTGCCGATCGCCGGTTGGGTGACGGGTGGCCGGGCTTGGTACGGGGTTGGACGGTTCCTCGGTCCCAGCATCTCCACCCACTATCGCAACTACAGCGTCGAGTGGACAGTGGCCGAGTGGCGCAACGCCGGCCTCGAGAATGTCGGAACTCGCTCGATGAGCCTCGGTGGTGGTCTGGTGATGTGGGGCCGACGCGCCTGATGAGTGAGCCGGAACCGACAACGGCGAAGCTCCGGCCACTGCCGCCGGCGTTCTACGCGCGGCCGCGCTTCGCATCGCGACCGGCAGCAGGCGATTGGTGGACCATCCTGCATCCGCCATACACCCTGTGGCACCTCTCGTACGTGGTGATCGGAGCGTGCCTCGTCGGACCGGTGAACACGGGTCACGTCGCCCTCACCGTGCTCGCGTTCTTCCTCGCAGTCGGAGTCGGCGCACACGCACTCGACGAGCTGCACGGCCGACCACTTGGCACCGCAATCCCGAGCCGTACGCTGGTCATCGCCGCAGTCATCGGTATCGGTGGCGCAGCGGCCATTGGTGCGATCGGAGTCACCCGAGTCGGCGCGCCGCTGATCGCGTTCATCGTGATCGGCGTTGTCCTGGCGCTCGGTTACAACCTCGAACTGTTCGGGGGTCGCCTGCACACGGACACGGTGTTCGCCGCCGGATGGGGCGCCTTCCCGGTGTTGACCGCGTACTATGCGCAGCACGAACGGCTCGACATCGCTGCCGTCGCTGCGGGAGTCTTCTGCTTCCTCCTGTCGCGGGCCCAGCGCGAGCTGTCGACGCCGGCACGTGCCCTTCGCCGCACGACCAAAGACGTGACGGGCACCATCGTGCGCTCCGACGGGAGCATCGACGAAATCGACCAGGCGGCGCTGCTGGCCCCGCTCGAAGGCGCTCTGCGTGCCCTCAGTTGGGCTGCGGTATCGCTGGCCGCAACACTCGCTCTGGCCCGGCTCGGTCCGTGGCCGTGACCCGATCAGCAGCGGTCATCGGCGGTGGCCCCGCTGGTCTGATGGCTGCTGAGACCCTCGCTCGCGCTGGCGTGCGGGTCTGCGTGTACGAGCACATGCCGTCGGTCGGCCGCAAGTTGTTGCTCGCCGGGCGCGCCGGGTTGAACATCACCCACAACGAGCCCCTCGACAAACTGATCGCGCGTTACGGCCCCGCAGCGAACTTTCTCGAACCGGCCATTCGCGGCTTCACCCCACACGATCTGCGTGCATGGTGCGCTTCTCTGGGCGAAACGACGTTCGTTGGATCCACGGCGCGTGTGTTCCCTGCTTCATTCCGCGCCACGCCTGTGTTGCGGGCCTGGCTGGCTCGCCTGGCGGCGCTCGGAGTGACGATGCGGCCACAGCACCGATGGCTTCGTTGGGCCGAGACGGCGGACGGTGCACCCGATCCGTTGGTATCGATCTTCTCTCGTCCGGATGGAAGCAGCATCACGGTGGCGACCAAGGCAACGGTGTTTGCACTTGGCGGTGCGAGCTGGCCGCGGGTTGGATCAGACGGCGGCTGGGTCGACGTGTTCCGAGGAGCCGACGTAGCGGTCAACCAGCTTCGTCCTGCCAACGGCGGAGTTCGAATCCGGTGGACCCAGCACTTCGCCGAGCGCTTCGCCGGAGTGCCGTTGAAGAACGTAGCGGTGTCGGTCCACGGAGCGGCGATACGAGGTGATGCGATGATCACCACGGACGGTCTCGAAGGCGGCCCGATCTACTCGCACTCCGCCGCGATTCGTGAGGCACTGGATCGCGACGGCCGATGCGTCGTCAGCGTCGACCTGCAACCCGACCTCACAGCCGACCAGCTGATCGATCGACTCGGAAAGCGGCGCACGAAGGACTCAACCGCCACCTTTCTTCACCGCACGATCGGACTGAAACCGGCCTCGGCGTCGCTGCTGCGCGAGTCCACGGGCAACCGGATCCCCACGGATCCAGCGGGCCTTGCAGCGCTGGTGAAGTCTGCATCGCTCGTCATCGACTCGACGATGCCGATCGCCCGGGCGATCTCGAGTGCAGGCGGAGTCGACCTCGCGGAAGTCGATGACTCGTTCATGCTGCGACGGCTTCCGAGCACCTTCGCGGCCGGGGAAATGCTCGACTGGGAGGCGCCCACCGGCGGCTACCTGTTACAGGCATGCTTCAGCACCGGCGTGGCCGCAGCACGCGGCGCTATCGCGTGGTTGGACACCGCGCACGCAACGTCGCCAGTCGCCGGGTGAGCGGTGCCGGGTCGGCGATAGGGTCGACGATCTGAAGGACCACCGGTCCTCGTGGAATCGAGCTCGCGTGCACGAAGCGCCGACCAGCCAGCCCTCCGACCGGGCGTCGAACACCGACCGCGCCCACCAACGGCCGCAGAGTCGCGGAGCGTGGTCAACGCTGTGGCACCTGCACCCGACGGTGCGCAAGCGGGAGGACCTCACGGTTGGCGAGCGCTGTGCCGACTACATGCGCAAGGGCATGGGTTCGTGGGCCTTCGTGTTCGGTGCACTCGCGTTCCTTGCTGGTTGGATCATCATCAACGTGATCGAGAAGCGCCGGGGTCTGCACGCCTTCGACGCCTATCCGTTCATCTTGTTGAACCTGTGCCTGTCGTGCCTGGCGGCAATGCAAGGAGCGATCCTGCTGATCGCCGCCAAACGATCAGACCAGATCTCATCCGAGCTGGCCGCTCACGACCTCGAGGTCAACGAGCGATCCGAGCAACTGATCCAGGAGAACACCGAGCTGACCAAGGCTGTCAAAGATCTGACGGAGGCGATCCATCAACTCCTCGTCGACAGCAACGCCACGGTGGCGCAATGACTAGCCGCTGTTGCGGAGGCCGGTGGCGACACCGTTGATGGCGAGATGAATGCCGCGCTGCACCAGTTCGGTCTGATCGCCGCCACGCCATCGACGTAGCAGCGCCACCTGCATGTGGTTCAGCGGGGCGATGTACGGGATGCGATAGCGCACACCGCGCGCCAGTGCCAGGTTGTCGTACAGCAGATCCTCGTGACCCGACACGACCTGCGCGGTCCACACCGCCCTGGCGTGCTCCGCCGACACGATGTCGAAGAAGTGGTCGGCTCCGTCGACCCCGGCAGCGAGCGTCTGGTAGCGGGCCGCAATCGCCAGATCGGTCTTGGCGAGCACCTGTGCCATGTTCGACACGACCGTGCGGAACCACGGCCATTGCTCGTGCATGGTGTGCAGTTCGCCAAGCTTGGACTCGTCGTCGCCGACCCAGTCGGCCACCGCCGAGCCGACCCCGAACCAGCCGGGCAGCATCAACCGGCACTGGCTCCAACTGAACACCCACGGGATCGCCCGCAGATCCCCGATTCGATTGGAGTTCGTTCGCGATGCGGGTCGCGACCCGATGTTCATCGTCGACAGTTCCACCACGGGTGTGATTGCCCTGAACCATTCCTCGAAACCTGGCGTCTCGTACACCAACTTCCGATACGCGGCCTGTGAGGCCGTCGCCAGATCTTCGGCGATCGACAAGAATCGCTGGTCGACGTGATCCGTGTGCCATCGACGCAAGACCGTCGACTCCACCGAGGCGGCGACCAGTGCTTCGAGGTTCTGGCGGGCGCGCTCCGGATCGGCGAACTTCGCTGAGATCATCTCGCCTTGCTCGGTCATGCGCAGGCCAACCTGCACGCTTCCCCCGGGCTGGGCCATGATGGCGTGATAGCTGGACCCACCGCCACGACCGACGGTGCCGCCGCGCCCGTGGAACAGCCGCAGCTTGACGTCGTAACGCTGTGCCGCGTCGACGAGGCTCTCCTGGCAGCGGTACAGCGCCCAGTTCGATGCCAGATAGCCGCCATCCTTGTTGCTGTCGCTGTAGCCGAGCATCACCTCCTGCAGCCGACCGCGGGGGTCGAGCCAGGTGCGATAGAGCGGGTGCGACCACAATGCGTCAACGATGCCGGCGGCACCATTCAGGTCGGTGATCGTTTCGAACAAGGGCACGATGCCGATTCCCAGTTTCGTCGGGGTGACGGACTTCTCCGCGGTTCGCAGCAGGCCCACTTCGCGGAACAGCACGGCAACCTCGAGCACATCCGACACGGCCTCGCACTTGGAGATGATGTAGTTCTCGATGGCATTGGGACCGAAGGTGCTGAGGATGCGCGCCGCCTGCCGCAGGATGGCCAGCTCGCCGTCGACGAGATCGCTGACATCCGAGTCGACGCCGAGCAACGGGCGCGCCGTTTCCAGCTCGGCCGACAAGAGCTCGACTCGCTTCGCCTCATCGAGCTCGACGTAGTTGGCGCACACACCACCGATCCGCAACAACTCGTCGACCGCTTGTTCGTGGACCGCCGAGTTCTGCCGAAGATCGACCGTCGCGAGGTGGAAGCCGAATGTCTCCACCGCTCCGCGCAACGCTGTCAGTCGACCGTTCGCGACTGCGTGTGCGCCATGGTCGTGTAGTGCGGCGTCGATCACGTCGAGATCCGCCAACAGCTCCGAAGGGGTGCTGTACGCAGCTCGTTCACCGATCGGCGGGTCGCCCGGGACCTGACCGACCAAGCACATCGCAGTTGCCGCGAGACGGGCGTGCATACCACGAAGCGCCTGACGATACGGCTCGTCGAGCCGGTACGGCGACGTGTCACCGGCAGCGTCGGCCAACTGCTGGACCGCGGGGCTCACAACCACCAACCGAGACGACATCGACAACTCGTCGGCGAGGCGCCACAGCTGCTGTAGATGATGGCCGAGCGCCACGGTCGCCTGCTGTTGAAACGTGTCGGCCAACACGTCGGCCGTGACGAACGGATTGCCATCGCGATCGCCTCCGATCCACGAACCGATTCGCAACATCTGCCGTTCTCGATCGGGCCGTGCACCGAACGCTGCGTTCACCGCAGCGTTCAGCATCGGCCCCTGCGACAGCAGGGACAACTCGAAGTACCGCATCGCATCGTTGACCTCGTCGCGCAGGCGCAGCTTGGTCAGCCGCAACATCGCCGTCTGCCACAGGGTCACGATCTGGCGCCACAACTCGTCGCACCACTCGGCCTCTTCGACACGGTTCATCTCGACGCGGTCGCGTCGCTCCATCAACGCGGCCACTGCGGTCTGGATCGACTGGATCGTGCGACGGCGGATCTCGGTTGGGTGCGCCGTGAGGACCGGTACCACGTCGCTCTGGGCGACGGCCTTTCGCACCTCGTCGGCATTGAGACCGGAGTCATTGACCAGTTGAATCGCCCGAGCCAAAGTGCCAGCCGGCGCAGGTGCGCCTGCCTGCAGAAACGCCCGACGACGACGGGCATGATCGGTGTCTTCGGCAATGTTGGCCAACATCGCGAAGTAGCTGAATGCCCGAATGACGTGCAGTGCTTCTGCGATCGGCAGCGGATCGAGCATGTCGATCAGATGCGCGGGATCCGAGTCACCGACCGCGGCCCGGCGGATCGCCTCGACCAGATCGAGCGTCGCGGCGCCGGCCTGGTCGGCGATGACATCGCCAAGTGTTCGTCCGAGCAAGCGGATGTCCTCGTTGAGCGTCGCGGACGGCGTCATCGGTTCAGGATAGGAGGTGCCGACCAACTGCCCCGACGAATTCCCAATGCGGCTACGGTCAATCCACACAATGACACACCGCACGACGTTGGCACGATGACACTCGGCTCGATTCGCCATCACATTCGAATCGAACGCCCTGCCGAAACCGTGTGGGCGTTGGCGGGTGATCCAACTCGACTGCACGACTGGTTCCCGGGCATCGCCTCGTGTGAGGTGGATGGCAGCACCCGCACGATCGTGCTCGATTCCGGTCTGCCGATGCCAGAGGAGATCTTGGTGCGCGACAACGTCCAGCGTCGCTTTCAGTACCGGATCACTGCGTCGGTGTTCACATACCATCGCGGCGGCATCGATGTCATCGACCTCGGCGATGAGACGTGCCTGGTCGTGTATACGACGGACTGTGACCCGCGGGCGATGGCATTGACCATCGGCAGCGCAACGGCTGGGGCGCTCGATGAACTGCGGCGGCTGATGGAGCCCGAACGCTGATGGGCCGCAAGATCCTCTTCGTCACGACCGATCAGCAGCGCTACGACACGCTGGGATGCAACGGAGGCACCGTGGCGCGCACGCCCGTGATCGATGGCCTTGCCGCGCAGGGGTATCGCTACGCGCGCGCCCAGACCCAATCGGTCGTGTGCATGCCGTCGCGGTCGACGATCATCACGGGTCAACATCCAAGCACGCACGGTGTGTGGATGAACGGCGTCGCCCTGCCGGTCGACGCGCCATCGGTGGCCGCGGTCTTGCACGACGCCGGCTACCGAACGGCATTGATCGGCAAGCCACACTTCGAGCCGTTCCTCGACCCGTTCGCGCGTTTCATCGAGAACCGCTTCGCGCGCCATGATCTCGTGGAACTGCACCGCGGCTTCGAACACTTCGAGACCGCTACACACGGCGCACTCGGTCCGTTGCACTACGCGCGCTGGTTGGCTGCGAACCACCCCGAGGCCGTCGGAATGTTCTATCCAGTGCTCGACATCGCGTTGGAGGTCAACGCCCGGGGTGGCGGCGAAACCGGTGCGCCGCAGGTGCACGACAATGCGGTTCCACGCGAGTGGTACCACACCGACTGGGTGGCTGATCGCACGATCTCGTGGCTCGACTCGCTCGGCGCCGACGACGATTGGTTCTGCTGGATGAGCTTTCCCGACCCGCATCATCCTTGGGACCCACCCGAATCGGAGCTCGCACGTGTCAATTGGCGAGATGTGAATCTTCCCGATGCTTACATCGAAGCTGCAGGTCGACGCGAGGCGGTGCTCGATGCCAATCCGCGCCATTGGCGAGCGTGGTACGACGGACGGCTCGTCTCCAACTACGAGGCCCCCGCCAACTGGGTGCCGGCGACCATGACCGCGGGCCAGGTCCGCGAGGTGAACGCCCGCAACGCAGTCGAGTGCGAGTTGATCGACGAGGCCCTCGGGCGAGTGATGGCGTCGATCGCAGCACGCGGGTGGCGCGACGATGTAGATGTGATCTACACGACGGATCACGGTGAGCTGCAAGGTGACTTCGGCCTGCTCTTCAAGGGTCCGTATCACGTCGACGGATTGATGCGCGTCCCGCTGATCTGGCGCCCGGCACCGTCATCAAACGCGGCGTCGACGACGGTGTCGCGCCCGGTCGGGCTGGTCGATCTCGCTCCGACGTTCTGTCAGATCGCTGGGTTGACGGCGCCGGAGTGGATGGAGGGTGCGGCGCTCCCCGTGGACGACGTCGACGCGGACGCGCGCGGGTTCGAGCGCGTGTTGACGGAATGGGACAGTGAACTTTTCGGAGTCGATGTCCATCTGCGCACGATCACCCGCGATGGATGGGTCTGCAGCACCTATCAGCCGGGCTACAGCCACGACGGAAGCGAGGGCGAGCTGTACGACATGGCCGACGACCCATTGCAGCAATCGAACCGGTGGGACGATTCTTCGCTGTCGGCACTGCGCAGCGACATGCTCGCCGACCTGTGGGATCACCAGCCGCCGATGCACACTCCGTGGCGACGGGTCGAAGCGCCCGTTTGAGTCGTTGCCGGCTCTATGCCTTGGCCCTGTGCGATCTCAGCAACCGGCGGCCCTGCACAGTGATCTCCAGCTCCTTGAACCACGGGGCCGGCTTGTCGCCGCTGCGCTGGCCCCATACCAGCGACCGCTCTTTGGCCTCGTTGAGGCAGGTGGCCACCGTCTCGAGGTTCCAGCCAAGGCGGGCGGCGATGATGGAATTGTCTACCGGCGCACCGGAATCGTCGCCACTGAGCACGACGCCGAGCAGGTCGACCATGTGCTGGTCATTCGGCTGCAGATCATCGGGCATCGGGTTCCACGTACTTCCCCTCAGTCTCGAGCCGGAAGCGGCTCCGCCGAAGCGAGGAGAACATGAGGCACAAAGCCTACCGGCGAATGGGGCCCGCACCCCTGGAACCGATGTCGGCACCGCGGCGACACGGCGGTGCCGACACGGACAGACTGTCGGTGGCAAGCTGCGCAGATGAAGTCGTACGACGTCTTGGTGATCGGCGGTGGCATTGCTGGGGCATCGATCGGGTACGAGCTGGCGAGCGACCGATCGGTCGGACTACTCGAGATGGAAGCAACACTTGCCTACCACACGACCGGTCGATCCGTGGCGACGTTCCTCGAGAGCTACGGCGGTCGGACCATCCGTCTGCTGACGACGGCTAGCCGATCGTTCATGGAGGAGCCACCCGAAGCGTTCGCTCGACCGCTGCTGAAGCCCCTGCCGTTGATCTGGGTGGCACCAGAAGGCGACGTCGATGCCTTGCATGCGATGTACGAAGCGGTGGTCGAGCTCGTGCCCGACATGCGTGTGCTGTCGGCGAACGACGTCGTCGAGATGACGAAGGTCGTGCGATCCGATTGGGTTGCCGCCGGTCTCGTGGAGCCGGGTGCCAGCGAGATCGACGTCGCCGCGCTGCACGGCGGGTACGTCCGCGGGCTACGCAGCCGCGGCGGCGAGATCCACACGTCCACCGGCGTTGCCGAGATGGTGAGGATCGACGACCGCTGGCAGGTCGTCGATCGCGCCGGCAACCCGTACGACGCAGCGGTCGTCGTCAACGCAGCGGGCTCGTGGTGCGACATCGTGGCCGGGATCGCCGGAGCACAACCGGTAGGCATCCACCCGCTGCGCCGAACCGTGTTCACCATCGCTTCCCCAGCAGGCATCGATCCTCACGCGATCCCGTTGGTCGCCGACGTCAGTGGCACGTTCTACTTCAAGCCGGAGGGACCGCAAATCCTCTGCTCACCTGCAGATGAGGTCCCATCGGAACCATGCGATGCGCGGCCCGACGAGATAGATGTCGCCAAGGCGATCGACGTGATCAACACAGCGACGACCCTTGACATCACCCACGTTCGTTCGTCGTGGGCAGGGTTGCGAAACTTCGTCGCCGACCGCTCACCGGTTACCGGCTTCGACGACGAGCTCGACGGATTCTTCTGGTTCGTCGGTCAAGGCGGTTACGGCATCCAGATTTCGCCGGCGCTGGCCCAGGCCGGTGCCGAGTTGGTGCGATCAGGCCAGTTGCCCGAGGGGTTGTTGGAGCGCGGCCTCGATACAACAGCGCTCGATCGCCGGCGTCTCGTCGGCCTCACCGGGCTCGACGGTCACTAGCCGAAGGCATCGTCACGAAGCCTTGGTGACGACGTTGGTTCCTGCCTCGACCATGTATGTGCCGAGCGTCGTGACCTCGCTCTCGGCGTCCGACACGTCGGCGACGATCCGGTATTCGGCGGTCCAACGCTCGGTCGTCACCGAATGGAGCACGTAGCCACGGTGCGTCAGTTCCGCGTCGACCAGGTGCGGATACGACTTCAACACGTCGGTGAACTGGTCGCTGATCAGGCCGGCGGAACTGATCGACGTGGTGATGAACTCGGCACCAACCGGCCTACCAAGGGCGCGATCTCCAGCCCGAAGCTGGGCAACGGCGGCGAGGTGGATGTCGCCGGTGAGCACCACGACGTTGGGCACGGCGGCTTCGGCCAAGTGCTGCAAGATCCGCTCTCGCTCGAGCGGGTAGCCGTCCCACTGGTCGTAGTTGAGCACTGCACCGTTCAACGTCGCATCGGCGAACACGACCTGGTTCCCGATCACGTTCCAAGTTGCTGTGGACGCAGCGAGGGTGTCGAACAACCACGACTCTTGCGCGTCACCCAGCATCGTGCGTGCCGGATCAAGGGTCTCGGCACACGGCGGGTCGAGGCTCAGGGTGACGTCGCCGCAGGCCTGGTCGGTGCGGTACTGACGACCGTCGAGCAATACGAGATCGATGAGATCGCCCCAGCGTGCCTCGCGATACGTGCGATATTCCTTGTCGGGGGCTGACGGCGGGTCGAGACGTACCGGCTGGTGCTCCCACCACGCCTGGTATGCAGCGAAGCGGCGAGCCGGGAACGCCGGCGCGTCCTCGGCTGACTGCGGCGTGAGTCCTGCGTAGTTGTTCTCCACTTCGTGGTCGTCCCAAATCACGAACCAGGGGCAGACAGCGTGCGCGGCCTGCAGGTGAGGATCGGTCTTGTAGCGGGCGTACCGATTGCGGTACTCCTCGAGCGTGGTCGGTTCCGGTCCGATGTGCACGCGGGCCGTCGGATTTTCGTTGCCGGGGATGCCGGCATCTTCGTAGATGTAGTCGCCGAGAAACACGACGAAGTCGGGCTTGTGCTCGGCGAGATCTCGATGCGCGGCGTATTGCCCGTTCGCATAGTTCTGACAGTTCGCCACAGCAAAGTTGGTCTCGACGAGATTGACACTGGCGTCGGGGCCAGCGCGAGTCGTGCCGACCGGGCTGGTGTATTGCCCAACTCGAAACCGGTAGAACCACGATCCTTGATCAAGCGGGGCAATGACGTGAACGGTGTGCCCCCGTTCGGGCGTGGCCGTTTCGACACCGCTGGTCGCGACCGTCTCGAAATCAGCGGAATCGCTGATTTCCCACGTCACCGCGACATCGTCGTGCGGCATGCCGCCGCCGTTCAGCGGGTCGGGCGCCAGTCGGGTCCACAACACCACGCTCGCAGGATCGGGTTCACCCGACGCGACACCGAGTGTGAACGGATCCCCCGACAGCTCGATCGGCGCCAAGGTCGAGGTCGTGGTCGTCGCCTCAGTGGTCGTTGCAGCTTCGGTCGAGCTCGTCGAACTGGTCGACGACGACTCTGCGGTGGTTGTCGAATTCGCTTCTCCGCTGCCCGAACAGGCGGCGACGACGACGGTTGTACCCGCTGCCAGGAACGCCCGTCGAGAGATCGGATGCATCGACGAAGTCTGCCCCAAACCCTCACCCGGCGCGCGCCCACGGCCGCGGAACGCGAACGTGGCGCCAAAATATGCACGCATTGCGATCGCAGGATGGACGTGGCGACGGCTACGTTCCACGCCATGTCTCACGGTCTCCCGCTGCTGCCCACGACCGTGGTCGGCAGCTATGCCCATCCCTCGTGGTTCTACGCGGCGAAAGAATTGATGGAGGCCGGCCGCTTCGGCCAGGTCGATGTCGAAGAAACCTTCGACGATGCCGTCGATCGGGCGATCCTCGACCAGGAGGAGGCCGGGCTCGATGTCATCAGCGACGGTGAGATGCGCCGTGCAAGTTTCGTGTGGGCCTTCGCTTCGCGCATGACGGGCCTGCGCGATGGTGGAGCGCCGCGCAAAATGGGGCCGATGTCGCTCGACATGCGCAACGTTCAAGAAACAACCGGGCCCGTCGGAGTGCCAAACGGTATGGGTGCTGTCGAGGAGTTCGCCTACGCGTCGACGCGCACCTCGAGACCGATCAAGATCCCATTGCCTGGCCCGTTCGCACTGACCACATTCATCCGTCCTGTCGACTACTACACCGACCGAACCCATCTCGCCGAGGCGTTCGTACCCGCGCTGAACCACGAGATCCGCCAGCTCGCGGCAGCGGGGTGCAGGTGGATACAACTCGACGAGCCAGCAACACCGGGGTACGCAGCCAACGATCCCCACACACCTGCAGACATCGCCCGTCTGTTCAACGCGTGCATCGAAGGCGTCAGCGGTGTGCACTTCAGCCTGCACATCTGCTTCGGTTCGTTCCGAAAGCTGCCCTATGCCAAGAAGACCTACGCCCGCTATTTCCCCGATCTGCTCGAAGCCAAGGCCGACCAGTTCGTGTTGGAGTACGGCACGCGCGAGATGTCGGAGATCGATCAGTGGATGAAGTGGGCGCCGGATCGCGAACTCGGTGCGGGCATCATCGACATCCGCACCCACTACTGCGAGACACCCGACGACGTGGCCGAACGCGTCCGCACCTGCCTCGAACATGTGCCCGCCGACAAGCTGTTCCTCACGACGGATTGCGGACTCCGCTACGTGCACCGCACGCTCGCACGACAGAAGATCACCAACCTCGTTGCCGGTGTGCGCCAGGTGCGTGATTCTCTGTGAGCGCTGTCACACCTCGCAAGATCCTGATCGACACCGACCCCGGCATCGACGATGCCATGGCAATCTTCTATGCCCTCGAGTCCCCGGAGCTCGACGTCATCGGACTCACCTCGATCTTCGGCAACGCCGAGGTCGCGGTTGCCACCACCAACGCCTTGAAGCTGTTGGAGATCGCCGGCCGTGCCGACATCCCCGTCGCCAGGGGTGTCGACAAGCCATTGGCCATGCCGTATCGCGGGCCGGTTGCCTTCGTGCACGGAGAAGACGGCCAGGGCAACGTCTTTCTCCCGCCGCCGGCGACGTCGGCGCACGAATTGGACGCGCCGCACTTCATCATCCGTTCGGTTCTGGAGGCACCAGGCGAGATCACCCTCGTACCGCTCGGACCGCTGACGAACATCGCCACGGCGCTTCAGCTCGAGCCGACCTTGGGATCGAAGCTCGCCGGGATCGTGTTGATGGGCGGTAACGCCTTCACGGGTGGCAACGCTTCGCCGGCCGCGGAGGCAAACATCCTCAACGATCCCGAGGCCGCCGACATCGTGTTTGGCGCAGACTGCCCGGTCGTGATGGCCGGCCTCGATGTGACGGAGCAAATCGTCATGACCTCCGACGACCTCGCCCGCATGTCGTCGTTCGACAATCCGCGTGCGAAACACCTGGCGGCAATCATCCCGTTCTATGCCAACTTCTATCGAGATCGCCTCGGCCTCGACGGCATCTGCGTGCATGATTCGACAACGATCAGCTACCTGCTGGCTCCACAGCTGTTCACGTGGCTCGAGTATCCCGTGCGTGTTGATTCTGGAGACAGTTTCTGCCGCGGCAAAACCCAGCCGGCCGTGCACCTCAGCGATCACGAGTCGGCGTGGAGCGACCGCCGGCCTGTGCGTATTCTCATCGGGGCCGACACCCGCGCAGTCGTCGAACTGGAGCTGGAGCGGCTGGCCCGATGACGGTGGTCGACATCAATTGAACGTCGAGCACGACGAGGCCGACGCGTGCGGCGATGCGTTGCGCAGCTAAG